>JALSID010000284.1 GCA_026981825.1 Planctomycetota bacterium | reverse complement strand
GGCGAGGGCGGCGCAGGCTCCACCACCACCCGCGGCTCCGGCTCCGGCTCCACAAGCGGGGTTACGGCCTCCGGCGCCTCTACAGCCTCCGGGACCCCCGTGATGGGGTCTAGCCCTTCGAGATCATCGGCCACGCTCTGCCCTCTCCTGGATCTCAAGCAACACCTGGCGAGGCGTTCCGCCTGCCTCGGTGATGCGCTTCACAAGCTCCGCAAACTCCTCGCGGCTCATGCCCTGGAGAACCGCCCGCCCCTCGTCGTCCAGAGCCCCGCGGATCTGGCGCTTCACCTCCTCCGCCCTCTCAAGGTCTCCCGGGGTGAGTCTTTCCGCCTCGGAGGGCGTCGGAGCCGGGGCTTCGCCCTTGAGAACCCTACCCCAAACGGGGTCGTTCTCGACCTCCAGAAGAAGCCGGGGAACGTCCTTCTTGAGGACCGGGATCTCAATGCCAAAAACCTCGCGCGGGATCTCCTCCTCCGAAACGAGCATCTCACGGAACCGCTCGGCAAGGTCATTCCTGCGGTCTCTTGGCGCGGAGCCAATCTGCTGGACGATGTACGCCTTGACGATCTCCCGCTTGCGCTTGCCGGGGACCATTTGATCCACAAGCGGGAACAGCTTGCCCCTGACCATGGCCATGGTGTCGGGGGTGTTCACCGCCTCCATGGCGCTTCTGATCTTCGGGATCAGCCAGCTCACATCGTCGTCAGTTGCGCCCCTCGCCTTCAGAATCTGCGCGGCCTTCGTGACGTCGCCCACCTCAAGCGCCCGGACGATCTCCGCGGCGACGCCCGCAGGATCGGACAAGCTCCCCAGGCCCGCCAGGATCATCACCCGACGACTCATGTCGTCACGCTCCGCCACGGCCTTCGCCGCGGCCTGCTGCGACCGCTGGTAAGAATTCAGCAGCTCTGACGCCTTGTTGGTGCCAAGCACGGCGTCCAAGGCCTTGATCTCCCCGAACTCATGGAAGCTCCTGGGATCCACGTACCGGATCGCCCCAGGGGGGAGCATCTTCTCCCGCACCGTGTTCACGTAGCGCCCAACCTGCTCCTTCAGCTCCTGACGAATGCTCTGGTCGTGGTCGTCCAGCATGGACGAGACGCGCCGGTAGGTCTCGGAGTCAACCCCCGCCTCCAGCAGCCTCCGCTTCGCTGCGGCAGTGTCGAAGCGTCGATACTTGCCGTGGTCCTCATAGAGCGAGTCGTCCGTGACAAGCTGGCCGAACAGGCCGATCACGTCCTGCGTCTGCTCCTCGTCCTTCACCTTCGCAAGAAGACCGCGGATCTGGTCCTCGTTCAGCCACTTCGTGGCCTCGCTCTTGGAGAGGGGCGACAGGTAAGCCTTCGCCGCCTCGACGTCACCGAGCCGTAGGAGCGCCTCGAACTGCGCGACATGGAACTGCGCCATCGCATCCTTGGCTGTGTCCCTCACGACACGCCGCACGGGATCGTCCTCCGGAAGTGAGGCGAACTCCTCCATCGTCAGCCCGTTGCGCAGCGCCGCAGCCTCAAGGGCCGCCTCCTCGTAACGCTTCCGGTTCTCAAGCCACGCCTCCCCGCCCTCCGGCTCATTCAAGCCGTCCAGGGCGTTGATGGCCGCATCCATGGACGTGCGAAGCGCCTCCGCCGCCTGCGCCATCTGCACCCCAACCTTCTGCTTGTAGGTGTGGCGCATGACAGCCTGCCGATGGCCCCGGCCAAGGGCTCGCAGACGCTCCCGGAACTCGTCCCGAAGCTCATCCGGCGCAAGGCTGGCGTAGCGGTCCACGGAGGCCAGAAGCTCCTCCGACACGTCCCCCGCCCTCTGGAGCGCAGGAGACCCCTTCTGATTCAGGAACCCCTCGTCCGGGTCATTGAGGAGCCTTGTCAGGTGGTCGAGATAGTCATTCTCGATCTCCCGAAGCCGGGTCCGCAGCGCCTCCCGTCGCGCCTGCTCCACCGCCGCAGTGAGCCCCGCAGCCTTCTCCGCCACCTCCGCCACCTTCGGCAGAAGGTCCACAGGCTTGGCCCGCTTCTGGACGGTCGGCAGTGCTGCGACTCCGACGCTGATCTTTGGGATGATCGGCATGCCTACCCCCTCGCGACAACCTGCCCGGCATCCAGAAGGCCGCCAAGGAGCGTAA
>JALSID010000283.1 GCA_026981825.1 Planctomycetota bacterium | reverse complement strand
AACCTTTGACTATTTCACCGAAGCTGTCGTGGGGGAGGCACGGGCAAGCCGGAGCGACTACACGCCGAGTGCCGACGACAACGTGCTGGTACGAGGCATCGCCGGTGATCGGTACGCTTTGGGCTATATTCCGTTCGCCTACTACATCGAGAACAAAGACTCGCTGAAGGCGTTGAAGATCGCTCCATCGGAGTAGTCGTGCGACGGCGGTACTTCAGAACGGGGGAGCCTTGGACCGCCGTACCGAAGCAAGGCGTAGAATGACGGCTGTCGTATCTGCTCTGCGAGCGTTGGCACCATGAGTGACGCACACGCCCGACGTTGCTCTGCCCCGACGACGTGGGTGCGCCCGTTCGGCGCCCGGCTCCGGGAGCGAGTGGTAATCGGCTTACTGCTCGCCTGCGCGCTGGTGTCCGTGCTGACGACGGTTGGAATCATTTGGGTGCTTCTCAGCGAGTCGTTTACCTTTTTTCGGAACGTCGGCGTGGCGAGTTTCCTGTTCGACACGGAATGGACGCCGCAGTACGCCGAGAAGCACTTCGGGATTTGGCCCCTGCTGTGCGGAACGTTCCTTGTCACGGTGATCGCCGCGGTCGTTGGCTTGCCGACCGGCCTGCTGGCCGCAGTCTACATGAGCGAGTACGCGGCGGCTCGAACCCGAGCTATCCTGAAGCCCGTGCTGGAGATTTTGGCCGGCATCCCAACCGTCGTGTACGGTTACTTCGCGCTTACCTTCATTACCCCCTACATCATCAAGCCTTTCTTCCACGATCTGCTCGGCATGCGGGTGGACATCTACAACGCTGCCAGCGCGGGAATCGTGGTGGGCATCATGATCATCCCGATGGTCTCGTCGATTAGCGAGGACGTATTGCACGCCGTTCCGCGCTCGCTCCGGGAGGGCGCCTACGCTCTTGGCGCGACGCGGTTTGAAGTGGTCGTCCGCGTCGTCATCCCTGCTGCCCTTTCGGGCATCCTCGCCTCGTTCGTCCTGGCAATCGCCCGGGCGATCGGCGAGACGATGGCCGTGACGCTCGCTGCCGGGCTGAAGCCCAGCCTGACCCTGAACCCGCTGCGCAGCGTGGAAACAATGACCGCCTACATCGTGAACGTCTCCCTGGGTGACACGCCGGCCGGAAGCATCGAGTACCAAAGCATCTACGGTGTAGCCCTGGTTCTATTTGTGCTGACTCTTGCGGCCAACATCGTGGCAAACGTGATTCTGGCCAGGTTCAGGGAGGTCTATGAATGAGACCGCCCGACGACCGGCTGCTTTTCCGCAAGCGGCGGATTGGACGCGTGTTCGAGTTAGCTTGCCTCTGGGCTGCCGCGTGCGGTTGCCTCGTACTCGCCGCATTGCTTGCATCGGTAGTGTGGCAAGCCTGGGGTTGGTTAAGCTGGGACTTCCTCACCCGCTACGATTCCCGCTTTCCGGAACAGGCGGGAATCAAAGCAGCGATCTGGGGAAGCTTCTGGGTGTTGCTGTTCACGGCGGTCGTGAGTGTTCCGATTGGGGTGGGGACGGCGGTGTACTTGGAAGAGTTCGCGCGTCCCACCTGGGTAACGCGGACGATCCAGTTGAACATCAACAACCTGGCGGGGGTACCGTCGATCGTGTATGGGATCCTGGGCCTGGCAGCTTTTGTTCGGATGTTCGGTCTGTTTGGGCCGGAGCCGACCCCGCGCACCTTTTCGATTCTGGGCTGGCAGGTCTCGATCCCTCTACCGCTTGGTCGAACGGTGCTGGCGGGCTCGCTCACGCTTGCCCTGCTCATCCTCCCGATCATCGTGCTGACCACCCAGGAGGCGTTGCGGGCGGTTCCCCGGAGTATCCGCCACGCTGCGTTGGCCCTGGGGGCGAGCAGGTGGCAGACCGTTCGGATGCAGGTGCTTCCCGCCGCCGCACCCGGCATTCTCACCGGCGTGATTCTCAGCCTCTCCCGCGCGATTGGCGAGACAGCACCGCTGATCATGATCGGGGCACTCACGTATGTGGCATTCACCCCGGGGGGCATCGAGTCCGTGCGGGATCTGGTCGACTTCCAGAAACTGGCGAAAGTTCCCTTCTCCCCCTTCACAGTCCTCCCCATCCAGATCTTCAACTGGGCGCTGCAGCCGCGAC
>JALSID010000282.1 GCA_026981825.1 Planctomycetota bacterium | reverse complement strand
CAAGCAGCTCCCGCTGCCCGAGGCCAGCCCCGAAGAGGTGGCCCGTGCGCGCGAGAAGGAGGACATTCCCCCCTACCTGCGGTCCGGCGAAGCTCTCGTCTCTCACATCCAGCGGTTACTGCGTTGAACAATCAGGCGTCAACGACCATGCTCTGGTTGCCGGGCTCACGTTGACGCCCGCTAACAGAGATGAACTGTTGAACCGCGGGTTTCGGTCAGGAACCCGCGGTTGCCGTATGAGGCGCATTTCGCCCGCCGACGGCGACCCCCTTGGGACTGTCCCCCGGTCAAGGGGGCAGGCCATAGAGTGGATTCAGCCTGCATCTGAACACCGTCTTCAGAAGGCAGGTGCGGGCGGAAACGGTGCGGTCGAACGCGTTCAATCGATCCGTGCAGCACAGCTCTCCACGTATGTGGAACTCGGCCGATGGAAACTCGGTCTGCTCGCCACAGAGGCACAGAGTACGCAGAGAGCCACAGGAGTGAGACTCTCTGTCGGTGGTTACGTGTCCGTCAAAAAACGGGCAAGGCCGTCTCGCATTCGGCTCCTGCCCATGGATCCGCCCCAACCCCCCCCTGACTGGCTCGTCAAGGATTTGTCGGACACAGCCCAGGGTCGGCTGGAGGGTTCGCGGAGCGACCTTTTCTGAGCGGTCCCAGCGCGGCAAGCCGACCACGGCGTTCGTGTTGCGCCACGACCCGGCCCTCGTCATCGGGCAAGCAGCGGCAATCGGGGGGGGCTTGTTTCGGACCGGTCAGTGCTTTTGGCAGAAAGCGATCGCCACTGCGGTGGCGAACTTGCGACAGTGGGAGATGCTCAGCACAATCCGCGTGATCCCGCGCGCTTTGGCGACCTTCTTCAGGTAGCCGCGTATGGCTACCTTGGGTCGGCCCGACGGATGGTGCCGCACTTCGATATCCGTAAACGCGATCCCTTTTCTCCAGCCGGTCCCGATCGCCTTCAGGACGGCTTCCTTTGCAGCCCAGCGCGCGGCGAAGTGTTCCTGGGCGTAGCGCCTCCGCTGGCAGTATTCGATCTCGCGCGGGGTGTACACCCGCGAAAGGAACAGGTCACCGTGTTCCTCGATCATCCGCCGGATGCGGTCGCACTCGATGATATCGGTTCCGATCCCCCATACGTGCTGCATGGCGATGCCATCCCAGATAACGACTCGTGCTTGTCTGCCACGGCGTTCGCGTCGGCCCTCCGGTGTGCCCGGTCCTGTGTACCGTGCTACGCCCCCTGGCGTTCGGGCACCAGGCCGCAATCGGTGGCCTGGGAACGCTCTCGTGGGCGTCATCGTTACTCAAGCCGTATTCGATCTTACGTGGCCCCTGCCCGTTGGACAGGACACGCGGATAGAATCCGATTGGCAGGGAGCCCAATCTCACGGAAGCGAACATGAGAAACAAGATCCTTGAACCGTTAACGGAGAGCCAGCGGGAGGCCGTTACGCACGTAGAGGGGCCGCTTCTTGTGGTAGCGGGACCGGGGAGCGGAAAGACCCGGGTCATTACCCACAGGATCGCGTACCTGCTGGACCTCGGAGTGCCTCCCCAGCACATCCTCGGCATCACGTTCACGAACAAGGCGGCCAATGAGATGGCGGAGCGGGTCGGTCGGCTCGTTCCCCGGCACGGAGTGTGGCTCGGGACATTCCACAAGTTCTGCGTCCGGGTGCTGCGGCGCTATGGGGAGCGCATCGGGGTCGACCCGAACTTCGTCATCTATGACACCAAAGACCGCACCGACCTGATCCGTTCGGTTATGGAAGATCTGCGGATCGACCGAGCGAGCCTGGATCCGCGCAGGGTCGAGTCGATCATTAGCCGGGCCAAGAACGAAAATTGCATGCCAAAGGCGTTCGCAAAGCGGGCCGACAACGACCTGGTGGCGCGCATCTACGAGCGGTATCAGGAACGTCTGCTCGAACTCGGTGCTCTCGACTTCGACGATCTGCTCCTGCAAACCGCACGGCTGCTGTCCGACGATGAGGAGGTACGAGCTGCCCTTGACCAGCATTTCGCGTTCATCATGGTGGACGAGTACCAGGACACCAATGCTGTTCAGTACCAGATTGTGCGTCTGCTCAGCCGCGACGTGCCGAACCTGTGTGTGACCGGTGATCCCGATCAGTCGATCTATGGTTGGCGGGGGGCGAACATCCGCAACATTCTGAGGTTCGAGAAGGATTATCCTTCCTGCCGCATCGTTCGGCTTGAGGAGAACTTTCGCAGCACGTCATCGATTCTGGAAGTGGCCGACCGCTTGATCGCGAACAACACCCTGCGCAAGGAGAAGCGGTTACGGTCGACCCGTCCCCCTGGCGCTCCCGTTCGGCTCCGGGCGTTCGAGACCGAATTGGAAGAGGCGGCGGCGATTGCCCAGGAGATTCGCCAGCAGGTCCGCTCGGGGCAGCGGTCCTATGCGGACTTCGCGATCTTCTGCCGAGTCAGTGCGCTCACCCGCACTCTGGAAAACGCGCTCCGGCATGCGGGGGTACCTTATCAGATCCTCAGTGGCGTGGCGTTCTATGAGCGAGCCGAGATCAAGGATGTTCTGGCGTATCTCCGTTTGCTGATAAACCCCCGCGACGATCTTTCGTTTCAGCGCGCGATCAAGTCGCCTCCGCGGGGGGTAGGTGACACCACCCTGCAACGCCTGGCACAGGTTGCTCGGGCGCACGGCCTGGGGTTGCTCGAGGCAATCCCCCTGTTGTTGGACAGTGGGCAGGTGCGGGGCAAGGCAGCGACGAGCCTGAAGCGTTTCGGGGAGCTTGTTGGTGAGTGGCAGAAAGAGGTGGACGGACCTGTGGCCCCGCTCATCCGGCGGGTCATCGTCGAGTCCGGATACGCGAGCTGGGTTGAGGGCACGGATCGCGGCCAGGACCGTCTGGAAAACATCGAGGAACTCATCACGGCCGCCCAGCAGTTCGATGTTGAGTCCGATTCGGGCGGGCTGGCACAGTTCATCGCGGAAAGCGCCCTTGCGACGGATCTCGATCGCTGGGACCAGGATGGTTCGACCGTGTCGGTGATGACCCTCCACGCAGCTAAGGGTCTGGAATTCCCCGTGGTCTACATCTTTGGTCTCGAGGACGGTATTCTGCCCCATGCCCGGTGTGTCGATTCCCTCGAGCAACTAGAGGAGGAGCGACGGCTGCTCTTCGTCGGAATCACCCGGGCTCAAGAGGAACTTCATCTTAGCTATGCGCGGTCCCGTGCGTTCCGGGGCGCCTTTGCATTAACCCACCCGAGTCGGTTCCTGCCGGAACTTGGAATCGCTGTGGAAGAGCTGGAGCAGGAGATGGATCGGGCGGCTTGGATGGACCGTTCTGCTGCGCGGTCTCGCGGCCCGGCCTTGCCGTCGGTGGGGCGTCGTAGGGCGAGTGGACGGGGCAGGCAGGTGGTGAGCGGCTCGAGTAGCAACGGATGTGAGTTTCAAGTCGGCACGTGGGTTCGTCATCCGAAGCATGGCGTTGGGCGGGTAACGCAAGTGGCGGATGCCGGGGAATTCGTGAAAGTGACCGTGCGGTTCGACAAAGCGGGCACCCGCAGCTTTCTCGCTCCCATGGCACCGCTGACGCCGCTCGATTGAACCCACCGCTAACGGGCTGCGCCATCTGACTCGTCCGGCCGCGCTTCCTTGCTGCATGGGGCGGTCGCGTTACGGCCTTGCCTTCCCTCTACATGAAGCTATGACCACGAACGTATGGCCGGTACGCCCGATGGCGGTGGGTCCTTTGGTCCGGCGAAACGTCCACGCGTTCCAAGCTCACGGTTTACGGCGCGCTTCAAGCCTGGCGCACTCTCGCAAGCTCGTAGAATGTGAGCTGAACGGTGTTTTTGTTGCCGGTCGATCGGCACATCGGGTGGCCTAGCAGGCATGGAGCATGCGCGCCGAGATCCTCGATCTACGAAAACCGGAGGAAAGCCGGGATGTTGTGCACAGGGTCGTCGAGCATATCGCTCGCGGCGGCGTTGTGGCAGTCCCGACGGAGACGGTCTACGGGATCGGCGCCTCGCTCCTGCACCCGGACGCTGTGGAGCGGCTGATTGAGGTTAAAGGGAGGGATGAGGGCAAGCCGTTCGCGATCGCGGTGAAAGGAGCTGAGGAAGCTCTGGACTGGGCCCCAGGTGCCTCCGCTCTGGGACGACGTTTGATGCGCCGTTGCTGGCCGGGCCCCGTAACGCTGGTGCTTCCGGTGGGAGACACCAGTTTGGTGCACCAGGTCGATGAACGGGTGCGGCAGCGGATCTGTCCGCAGGGCTTGATCGGACTGCGGGTTCCGGCTCACCGCCTCCTCCTGGACGCTCTCCGCCTCCTGCCGGCCCCCATCGCCCTGACCAGTGCCAACCTTTCCGGCTACCCACCGGCGACGACATCGGAACAGGTCATCAGGGAACTGGGAGACCGTGTGGACGCGATTGTCGATGACGGGCGAACTCGATACGCGGACGCGTCCACGGTCGTTTTGGTGCGGAACAACGAACTGAAGGTTCTCCGGGAAGGGGTCCTGAACGAAGCCGTCGTGCGGAGACTGGCCCGGTTTGTTATCCTGTTCGTGTGCACAGGGAACACGTGCCGCAGCCCGATGGCCGAGGCCCTCTGCAGGAAGATGCTGGCAGCGGCTTTGGGCTGTCGGGCCGAGGAACTGCCCAATCGTGGTTTCGAAGTGGTCTCAGCCGGTGTTGCAGCGGTCGAAGGAGCACCCGCAACGCGCGAAGCGGTACAGGCCGTTCGCGAGCTGGGAGCGTCTTTGGAAACCCATCAGGCGCGCTACGTCACAGCCGACCTGATTCGCCAGGCGGACCTGATCGTCTGCATGACGCGTCAGCATCTGCGAAGTATCCTGTACATGGCACCGGAAGAGTTCGATAAGGTGAGGTTACTTGACCCGGAGGGGCAGGACATTGCGGATCCCATCGGCGGCACGATGGACGACTACAGGAGATGCGCCGAGCAAATTAACCGAGCGGTAATGCACTTAGTGCACGAGCTTGTACCATGAGGATCGCCGTCGCCAGTGACCACCGTGGAAGAAGTGTGAAGCAGCGCGTGGTTGAGTTGCTCGAGCGGTTTGGCCATGAGGTGCTGGACTGTGGCCCATTCGAAGATGGCCCGGTCGACTACCCCGACTACGGGCTCGAAGTAGCCAGGCGCGTGGCTACTGGCGAATGCGAACGGGGTATCCTCATCTGTGGTACAGGGATTGGGATGTGCATCGTGGCCAATAAGGTGCCCGGGGTGCGTGCGGCCCCCTGTCACGACGACATCACGGCGGAACTAAGCCGGCGCCACAACGACAGCAACGTGCTGTGCTTGTCCGCTGACCTGCTCGGCCAACGACTCATCGACCGCATGATCGAAGTCTGGCTGACCACGCCCTTCGACGGCGGACGGCACGCGCGCCGGGTCCAGAAAATCCACCGGATTGAAGCACACTACTGCAAAGCGACGGCCGACAGCTCCATGATCAGCGGGCTGACCATCCGCGACCTGCAAGATCAGGCGTCCGATAGAGCTTCCTGCTAAGCGGGCAGGAGCGGTGCGCCAGCGCCCGTCCGGCGGCCCCCCGCGCCAAGCCCCCAGTCCGTTGCCGACCCGCACGCGGTATCAGGACAGCACCCGTCCGGCGGACTTGTTCTGCTGGACTTTCGTGTGAGCGAATTTCTGGATGCTGCGCCACCACCGCTTCCAGCCACGTTCGAACTCACGCCGGGGCAGGTAAGTTCTCAAGAACCGCAACGCATCCGTGGGAGACCCACAGCCGTTGGACTGAGCGCTGATCCATAACCGGGCCAGGTTCTGGACAATGCGACGTTTCGGCAGCCGCCTCCAGACCTGCACGCCGGCAAGGTCGATGATCAGGATCCGACGGATCGTCCCGTCCCGATCGGCCACGACCAGCCAATTCGAGAACTTCAGGTCACGATGCGACACACAGCACTGGTGCATGTAGCGGACGATCCTTGCCAGTCGCTCGGTGAGCTCCCGTCGCCAGCGGAGCTCGCCTGGGTTGTGGCGGAGCTGCTCGGCCACATACGCCGCCAAGGTGGCCGAGTCGGGAACGTACTCCGTGAGGAGGTAGGAAGCGTCCGGCCAGAACTTCTGGCAGGTTTCGACCAGCATGAGCGCGTCTGGGGTCGGAAGCCCGCGGTGTTGGAGCACGTGCGCACCGCGCCAGGATCGCATGGCGGGCGTCCGATACAAGCTGGCACGCACCCGATCCATCCACGACTTTGGCCGGAACTCCTTCCACAGCACCTGGCGCTCTTCACCGAACAGTCCGACCCCCGTCCTCACCACGCGCGTCGACGGGGACTCCTTGAGGAGCTTCCCGTCGGCCAACAGAAGCCCGGGGATTTCCGCCATCCGACGGGCGACGTGCCGAGGCAGTGCACGTACGGCAAACGTGAGCGCATTCTTCTCCCACATGAAGTAAAACCGGCGGTTCTCCCGCACGCACTGCTCGTCCCGTTTCCACCACGCTCTCCGCGCAGCCTCCCAGAGCGCTGCCTCCAGTTTCCGGGCCACCGCGCGCGGCTCTGCCCCCCATTCCGGCCAGTGCCGCAGATACTCCCTCAGGAAAGCATAGCGCTCGAATGGCGTGGTGTACTTCAGCACCGACACCCCCAGGCAGAGAAGATTCTGCCAGCACCGGCGGCGGCTCAGGGGGCCACTGGATAAGCGGCACGCCAATAGGTCGATCAGCAAAAGCTCCGGCCCGTTCGGCCCGATGCGAACGAGGACGTTACCCGCATGCAGATCGCCGTGGTCGACGCCGACTCGGTGCGCCCGGGCGATCAGTTGGGCAAGCGCCGCGATCAACGTCCGCCGTTGTTCGGGCGAAGACCGCGTGCGCAGGCAGGGGCCGCACTCGGGGGCATCCTCTATCAGCAGCTTGTCCAGTTGGTCCGCCCCCGGCTCAGCTATGGTCACGAGGCAGCTCTCGCCACCCAACAGGCCCCCCCGAACGGCCCACGCGATCGGCCTGAGCGTGGGAACCCCCCGCCTAAGCACCTCTTGGGTCAGTTTCCATTCCCGCCCGGCACGTGGCCCCAGGAGCCAGCGATTCAGCCGTGCCCGCCCGTCCGCGACCCGGTACAGCTTGACGTAGAGGCGAGGCGCGTCACCCGGTAGGGCAAACACCGTTCGGTGCTTACCATGTTTGACGCGCTCTCCCTCGCCGCCTTCCAGGGCAGCAAGCAAAGCGGGCTGTTGACGGCGGAACTCGTCGAGAAAACCGGGTAGGACATGCCACGTCCAATTCCCTTCCTCCAGCCGGACCGGAGACACCAAACGTCCCCCGGCTCCCGTTTCTGCAGCCCCTAGCCGGGCGATATCCTGGTCATGCAACGGCACAACTGCCACGATCGTCTACTCCGGCCCCTAAAGCTTCCACCAGCTTCCCGGCCCACCGCCGGACGTCGTACAGCGTGGCGACACGCGCCCTGGCATGTTCCCCCATCGCGTGCCGCATCGCCGCATCTTCGATCAAAGTGCGCAATGCTGCGACCCAGTCCCCCTTCGTCTCCACAAGAAAGCCCGTGACTCCGTGGGCGACCAGCTCGGGGTGGACGCCCGTTCTTGACGCGACCACCGGCAACCCCGCCGCCATGTACTGCAGCACCTTCAGCCCACATTTCCCTGCCGTCCAGGGATCGCGCGGCAACGGAGCCAGACCGATGTCGGCCTCCGCCAGCAGCCGTGCTTCGGCCGCTTCCGTCCAGGCCACCCGTTCCAGCCGGATCCCCGGCCAGTCGGGGAAGCGATCGCAGACGACTCGCACGACAAGCTCGGGGAATTGCCGCTGAAGCTGCCTGAGCACGGGCCCCAAAACTTCGAGATAAGGCAACGTGCTCGCGCTGCCGATCCACACGCAGCGCACCCGACCGGTGCGTTCTCGGCGGCTCGGGAAGATGTAGCGTGCGGTGTCGATCGAGGTCGGAATCACCCGGACCGCTCGTGCCCCGAAGCTCACGGCCAACCCACCCAGATAGCGATTGCCCGCGATCACCAAGTCGACGGTCCTCACCGTCCTCCGGAAACGTGCTGCCCGCCGCAAGCTGAGAGGCCCCTTCGGGTCGTGACTGTCTCGATACAACACCGCGTCATCGAAGTCATAGATGAGCCGTGGATAGCGGACCCGCAGCACCCGAAGGCTGAGCGGATCCAGCAAGCGGCGCTGGATGACACAGACCTCGGCATCGGGCAGCCGCGTGCACCAGAACCAACGGGACGCGCTCCGGAGCGGCCACGGCACGGGCGTTAGCGTTACTCCGGCCTGGCGCAGGAAGGGAACGTACTGGCGAAACCGGTAGCGGTAGCACACATGGTCAGGCCGATCTGTCAACACGACTACCCGCATCGCCGGCTTCCTTGCCTCGCGTGCCGTTCCACTCCGTGCCCGCTCCGGTTTACCCGGCCCCTGCAACTCATCGAGCCTACGGCAACGGCCGCAGTTACCGCCGCCGTCCCCCACGTGCTGCCGTCCGTAGGCACCTGGGCCGCGCGCGCACCGCTGGGCGGACGGATTGTAAACGGGCGCACCGCATGCGACAATGCACAAGAGGTGCCCCGGCTATCGATGGCATCGGCGTGAGGCCCTGAGCGCAATGAGTGGATCAGAGCAGTCGGACGCCCAACTTGAGCAGAAGGCAAGCCGCCTGGTGGCAATCCTACGTGGCTACGGCAGCGTCGCGGTCGCCTTTTCCGGCGGAGTGGACTCGGCCGTCGTCGCCCGCGCCGCCCACGAGGCCCTGGGCGACCGGGCCGTGGCCGTAACGGCGGTCAGCCCCAGCGTGGCGCAGGCAGAGCTGGACGATGCACGCCGGGTGGCACAATTGATCGGCATCCGCCACGTGCTCATTCAGACCGCCGAGATCGAAAAGGCCGAGTACCGCCAGAATGCGCCGGACCGCTGCTACCACTGCAAGACGGAGCTCTACACGAAACTGGAAAGCATCCTCGATCAGCTCGGCGTGCAGGTCATTGCCAACGGCGCCAACGTCGACGACCAGGGCGATTGGCGACCGGGAATGGTCGCCGCGCGCGAACACCGCGTGCGCAGCCCATTGATCGAAGCGGGGTTGCGTAAAGCGGACGTCCGCGCGCTGGCGCGCTACTGGGGGCTGCCCGTCTGGGACAAACCCGCTGCCCCTTGCCTGGCCAGCCGGATCGCCTATGGAGTCGAGGTGACTCCGGATCGGCTCCGCATGATCGAAGCTGCGGAGGCGTTCCTGCGAGGCCTGGGCTTTCGAGAACTCCGAGTGCGCCTGCCCGAACCGGGCACGGCGCGGATCGAGCTGCCGGTTCCGGAACTGGCGCGACTGCTGAGCGTGCGCGACCAGGTCGTACGCGAGCTGAAGGCAATTGGGTTCAAGTTCGTAACGGTCGATCTGGAAGGTCTGCGCTCCGGCAGCTTGAACGCTCTGATCGAGCCGGAAGCGCTCCTTCGGCTGGGCAACCGGCAGTGATGCGGGTGCAGCCAGGATAGCCGGGCCGAAGCCCCGTAACCTGCACACGGAGAGTGCCGCTGCCCCCCGCACAGGCCGAGGAGGACAGTCGCCGTATCCTGCGGCCGGGCGCGGTGAGAAACCCGGCTCAGCCGCGCAGCATACCGGCCATTACCGTGGTCTGGAACGTCCCGCCCGGGGCGGCAACCGTGTCGAAACACAGCCGGGTACGGTTCGCTCTGATGGTGTGACCTCAGAGGTAGCAGACTTAGGCTTAAGTTGGTCGTGGCAGAAATGAGCGTTCGTTCCTTCGCTCCCAACCGCGTGTTTCGTCTCCTCCCGGTCGTTGTCGGTGTTGTCTACTGGTGCGAGTCGGTCTCCGCCCAGCTCCCCGAGGGATTCCCCCCGCCGAGCGATCCTGAAACGACGCTCGAGGGCATTCGGCTCTCCGATTCCCGCCTCGAAGTTTCCCTGTACGCGGCCGAGCCGCTTGTACGCGACCCGATCGCCATGGCCTGGGACGAAGCGGGCCGCTTGTACGTCGTGGAGATGGCCGACTACCCACTGGGCCCCCCTAACGGCCGCATCCGGGTGCTCCGCGACACGGATAACGACGGTGTGCCGGACCGCAGCACCGTATTCGCGAGTGGGATCGGCTTTCCGACGGGCATTTTCCCGTGGCGCGGAGGAGTATTCGTTACTGCAGCGCCGAATATCCTCTACCTCCGCGATCGAGACGGCGACGATCGGGCAGACGAGCGGCGCGTTGTGTTCTCGGGGTTCGTGGAGGGGAATCAGCAGCACCGCGTGAACGGACTGATCTGGGGACCGGACGGTTGGATCTGGGGGGCCAATGGAGACAGCGGCGGGCGGATCTTTCGGCCCGAAGCCACCGAAAACCGCGTCAGCATCAACGGCAGCGATTTTCGATTTGACCCGCTGACGCTCGCCTTCGAAGCCGTAGCAGGGCAATCCCAGTACGGGCACACGTTCGACCAGTTTGGCCACCGGTTCACCTGCAACAACAGCGACCACATCCGGCTTGTCGTGTTCTCGCGGTCGTGCTTGGAACTTAACCCGTATATCCGCATCCCATTCGTGCAGCTCTCGATCGCCGAACACGGTGGCAAGGGGGCGGTTTACCCGATCAGCCCCCAGGGACCGCGGTTCAATATGCCCCTCGACCTGGGCAGGTTCTCCGCCGCGTGCTCCGTTTACGTCTATCGAGGTGGGAGCCTCCCCGCGGACTACCGGGGCAACTCCTTCACCTGCGATGCGGTGGCCAATATCGTTCACCGCGATCTCCTTGTCTGGTCGGACGGTCGTCTGGTGGCCAAACGGGCCGAGAATGAGCAAAAGAGAGAGTTCTTCGCAGCGGCCGATCCCTGGGTGCGGCCGGTGTACATCACCACCGGGCCGGATGGGGCGCTCTACGTCTGCGATATGTACCGGGCCGTGATCGAGCACCCTGAGTGGATACCGGACTCGATCGAACAGAAACTGGACCTGTACGCCGGATCGGATCGAGGAAGGATCTATCGGATTGCGCCGCGGGGGAAAAAGCCGACCGGCTGGCCTAGGATTCGACCGGACGTCCGGCAGCTCCTCAGCGAGCTCTGCTCGGAGAACAGTTGGCGGCGGGACACGGCCTACCGGTTGCTGGTGGAAAACCATGACACCTTCGAACGGGCCGTCCTGGAACGGCACCTGCGTACGGCGTTTCGACAGGCAGGTTCGGGCGAGACACGGTTGCTGTTGTTGCGCGTGATGGTTCGTCTGGGCCTGGACGGGAGCCAGGAGGCGGTCGCGCTCTTCGGCGATCCGTCGGCCCGGGTGCGGGCCGCTGCATTCCGGCTGGTGGCGGAGAAGCCGGACCTGGTTGTAGAAGAAGAGTTACTGCGGTGGCTCGAACAAGCGGTGGGGGACGAAGATGCAGAAGTGCGCAAAGAAGCGGCGTGCGTTCTGGGTCGGATTGGGTCTGCTTGGAATGGCCGTGTCGCCGATCTGCTCGCACGCATTCTGGCGCGGGACTCTGCCGACGTGATTGTGCGAACAGCCGCGCTGCTGGCAAGTCACGGTCGCGAGGGGTCCGTGTTGGTCCGGCTGATCGCCTCGCAGACGGAAAGGATCGACGACCTTGTGTACAACGAGCTGGCGTATGCCGCCGCTCGGCGGGGACAGGTGGAGGAGGTGGTTCACGCCACGACAAAGTTACAGACGCGCGGCCGCGAAGGTGCCCTCCTTGCCGTACTCGCCGGTCTCGCGCGTGCGGGAGCGAGGCTGGACGATTCGGACACTCAGGGAGAACTTCTCCGCAGAGTGAGGCGCTGGGCACTCAACCAGGACGCCCCCCTGCCGCTCCGGCGCCGAGCCCTGGAATCCTTGCGGTTATGGGGACCGAAAGCGATCGCGGCGGACGCTTTTCGCCAGTTGCTGAGCCCGGATAGTGCGCCCGAGTTACGCTCGGCAGCCGTTGAGCTGGCCTGGGAAACAGGCCAACGCGACCTGATCGCACCTCTGGTAGAACACTGGAACGAACAAACCCCCGCGCTCCGCAAGACTCTGGTTCGCCTCTACCTGTCCAGCGTCGAAGGACGGCGCGACTTGCTGGAAAAAGCGAGGAAAGGGATCATTCCCCCCGGAGAACTCGTTTCGCTCTGGCCCGAGGCGCGTCGGGAGCTTGCGGACATCCTGCACGTCAAGAGCCGCGATGCGGTTCTGCAGCAGTACCGCCAGGCGTTGAAGCTGACGGGCGACCGAGCGCGGGGTAAGATGCTGTTCGAAAAGCACTGTGCAAAGTGTCACACGGTGGAGGGGGTCGGTACCAACGTCGGCCCAGACCTGTTGCGTGTGCGGAAGCGTGACCCCGAGGCGCTGCTCGTGGACATTCTGGATCCGAACCGTGCCGTGGACCCCGCCTACATCAACCACGTGGTCGTCACCAAGGAAGGGCGTGTGTTCCAGGGCATCGTGATCGCCGACACGGCCGCCAGCATTACGTTGCGCGCTGCCGAGGGGGAACAGCAAACGATCGCACGGGAGGACATCGAAGCAATCCGCTCCAGCGGCCAATCGCTCATGCCGGAAGGTCTTGAGGAGGAGCTGAGCATCCAGGACATTGCAGACCTGATCCGGTATCTGCGCGAGATACAATGAGCGGTTTCGGCGATAAACCGCACCGATGCGTGTTGCTCGATGCCTAACGTGCTGCGCGTAGCGCTGGTCCAGATGTCGTGTGAAGCGGACCGTTCGGCGAATACCGAACGAGCCCTGGCTTTAGCGGAACGCGCAGCCCGCGACGGTGCGAGCATCGTTTGCCTGCAAGAGCTATTTAGCACGCGGTATTTCCCTCAAGCCGAGGACCACGCTTCCTTTGACCTCGCGGAACCAATCCCGGGTCCCACCACGCAGCGGTTCGCTCAGTTCGCGCGTCGGGCGAAGGTGGCCGTTCTCTGTCCTCTATTCGAACGCGTCGGCCCGGGCGTCTACTACAACTCGGTAGCGGTCATTTCCGAAAACGGCGAATTGGTCGGCCGCTACCGGAAGATGCACATCCCGGACGATCCCCTGTACTTCGAGAAGTTTTATTTCGCGCCTGGTGATCTTGGCTTCCGCGTGTTTCGGCTTGCCGGTGTGCCCGTGGCCCCGCTGATCTGCTGGGATCAGTGGTTTCCAGAAGCGGCAAGAATTGCTGCCTTGAAGGGGGCATATATCCTGTTCTATCCAACGGCCATTGGCTGGCATGCCCACGAAAAGGAGACGCACGGTGCCGCGCAGCTTGACGCCTGGATCACCGTTCAGCGCGGACATGCGATCGCCAACGGTGTTTTCGTGGCCGTAGCGAATCGAGTCGGCTGGGAAGGAACGGTCCAGTTTTGGGGGAATTCGTTCGTGGCGGATCCGTTTGGGCGGATTCTGGCACGGGCGAGCGAGACGAAAGAGGAGGTGCTTGTGGTCGATTGCGATCTGGAGCGGGTCGAAGAGTGCAGGCGTCACTGGCCGTTCCTGCGGGACCGCCGCATCGACGCCTACGCGGATCTTCTCGCTCGATTTGCTCGCGACGATCCTCCGCCGCGCGAATGACCGTCCCGTGTCCCCCCATAAGGCGCGCGGGACCGCGGAAGGAGGCCCCAAAAGGGGGAGGACTGGGTTGAAAGCCTTCCTCGCCAGGTGCGGGGGGCAGAACTGGTCAGAGGATTGCGGAGTTGATTCGACTTCGGTGGGGCGTACGCCGAGCTAAGCGTGGAGGTTTGTCCAGACCATGACCGGTTTTGATTGGGCGATCATAGGCGGCTATTTCGCACTCCTGCTCGGTGTCGCCTGGTGGGTGATCTTGAAGGGGAAGGAAACGGCGGACGATTACTTTTTGGCCGGTCGCAATCTGGGCTGGTTGATCGTAGGGGCTTCTATCTTCTCGTCGAACATCGGTTCGGAACACCTCGTGGGGTTGGCGGGCTCGGGCGCCACGGACGGGGTAGCGATGGCCCATTACGAACTGCACGCCTGGTGCTTGCTCGTACTGGCCTGGGTGATGATCCCCTTCTACATGCGTTCGCGCGTGTACACGATGCCGGAGTTCCTGGAGAAGCGGTTCTCGGCCACGGCGCGATGGGTCCTCTCCATCATCTCGCTGGTGGCCTACGTGCTGACGAAAATCGCGGTGGGTATCTTTGCGGGGGGAATTGTCTTTGGCACGTTGCTGCCGGAGCTTCAACTGCGCATCGGCAATATCGTCCTGGACAGTTTTTGGATCGGGTCGGTGGCGGTCATCCTGCTGACGGGCACCTACACGGTGCTCGGCGGCCTGCGAGCGGTGGCGTACACGGAAGCATTGCAGACGGCGATTCTCGTGGGAGGCTCGGCCCTTCTGACGCTGTTTGGTCTTCGCGCACTGGGCGGCTGGAGCGAGCTGCGTGCGATCTGCGGATCAGAGATGT
>JALSID010000281.1 GCA_026981825.1 Planctomycetota bacterium | reverse complement strand
TTCCGATCACCCATTCCTGGGGGTTCTGCTGCTGTGGCTGCGGCGGCACGTCGTCCCCCTTGGGCATCCCGGAGTCGATCCAGGCCACCACGGTCTCCACTTCTTCCCAACTCATCCGTCTGTCGTTGCGGAACTTACCGAAGCGTGGGTCGGCGTGCCACGGGGGCATACGACGCTGCAACACCACTTCCCGGATCATCCGGGCCCAGCGGACCGCATCACGAAATGTCTCAAGCGCAAACGGAGCCACCTGGCCCTGCCGATGGCACGGCTGGCAACGACGACGCAGAATCGGCGCGACATCTCTCGAATAGGTCAGCTCCCGGTTCACGCGAATCGGAGTATCTTGCACGATCAAGCAGCCGTCGGCCACCGTTTCCGCAGGATCCGGTTGCTCACCGCGCAAAACGGCCTCGATCGCTGCTTTCAAGTCGGCTGCCGTGGGCTTGCCGCGTGCAAAGGCAACCCCCAGCGAGTCGTCGATGCGACCACGGTATCGCAACTTCCACCGGTCATCGATCACGACCGCTGTAGGGGTCCGTTGTACGCCAAGGGCGTCGGTTAGCCGCTGCCCGACATCCTTGAGAACCGGGAACGGGATATCGTGGTCGGCCACGTCCGAGGCAATCATGTCCAGATCTTCAAATGCATTCGGATAGATGCCCAGGAAGAGGACTCCCCGCGTGTAGTACTGCTCTGCCAATTCGTTGAGAACCGGAAGGTACCTGTTGGCCATCGGACAATCGGTACCGAGGAAGAGGAGCACCAAGGCTTTGTTTCCTCGAAATGACCGCAGCGGTCGTCGGTTACCGCGCAGGTCGCGCAACGAGCTCCCCAGGGGCACCTTCTCCCCCGGCTGAACCACGTGCCGGACATCGCCAGAAGCCTGCACTTGCGGAGTGACGAAGAGGATCACGAGCGAAGCTGAGGCAATCCACCACACCAGAAACCAAGGTCTACCAATCACTTCGGCCCTCCGCCGAGCGTTGCAAACCCAGGTTGAACAGGCCACATCGGGACGACGCATCCTGCCGTATTCGCCTCACATCGGCTTTGCGCAAGGTGCTTCGGTACCCGCATACTCTACCGCGGCATCGCAGCAGCGTCCATACCGACAACGCTGGCCCAGGTTTCAACCCATCCCGAAAGGGCTCGCTGCACACCTCGGTCCCATCAGACGGCACAGCTCTGCTGATGTGCCCGCTGGGATAGGACCGAGGCGAAGGGCGGTTGGTCCGGACTTCCCCCTTTGCAAGCAGCCCAAGGCGATGGCAGAAGCGGTACACGGTGGCATACAGAGCGGGCGAACTGGCCGGGTACTCGCCGCGTTCCTCCGGCCGGGCCGTCACCGGAAGCCGCGCCCCGGACAAAAAAGCCCAGCCGTGCGCACGGACCAGACGAACACGTATGCTCTGGTTCACAGCGGGCTATCAGCAGGACGCTGCTAGCGATACTCGACCTCGACGATCTCTACTTTCTCGATCTGGTCGATTGTCTTCGCGATCGGGAGCAAGCTCACCAGTGCGTCGGCGCCGTCCAGTCCTGAGTCCGCCAGCTTGATGTGGACCGCATCGAACCGGCCCAGGCCAAGCGTTCCGTCCAGACTCCGCCAGCACCCCTGCGCATAGACTTCCGTCCACATATGGCCCCCGTACTGCCCCACGGACGGCGCGTAGACAAAGCCCACCGCAACCCGACTCGGGTAGCCCGCCGCCCGAGCCATCGCTGCAAGCAGAACGGCGTGTTCGGTGCAATCGCCCGACAAGGAATCCGCCACCGCACCGGCAGAAGCAAATCCGACCCCGTAGTTCTTGTCCTTCATGTTCTCGTAGACCCAGCGTTCCAGCCGCCGGAGCTGACCCAGCACGTCCTTCTCGTCTCCGATCGCCTGCCGTGCATACTGCTGGATCTTGGGGTTATCCGACTGGATCAGACTGTGGGGCTTACGAAACCGTTCCCCGGGTTCGGGCTCCTTGAAATCCGCAGGCGGTTCCGCTCGCACGGTCAAAAGGATGGTTCGTTCCGATTCAATCTTCACATTCTGACGGGCATCGTCCACGATGGCGACGTCCTTGGGGTCTACTCCCTCCCTCAGGTGCACCCGGTACACCACCTTCGCGGTGTCGAATGGCCGCTCCAGGTGGCCCTCCACCGGGATCAACGTCCGGATCGCAATGTCGTTGAGTTTTTCCGGTTCCGCCAGCGCCGTTTCCTTATCGACGCGGTATGTGGTCATACCCCCCAGCATGGGGGTGTGGGTCTTGAGCGGTTCTCCGTCCTCGTTGACGAACAGATCGGTGACCACGAACGGCTTCTGAGAGCCGGGCAGGTACATCTCCATTTTCAGGTGGCGCAGTCTGGCGGTACGGTCTAGGAGCTGAACCTCCTCAACTTCACCCCCCACGACGACGTTGCGTGTCACCGCCCCGGTGCTGGGGTCAAACGTGTAAAACTCGACCCGCTGGCCGGGCTCGAGCGGCTGCTGTTCCTGCAAGAGATGATCCTGTGCGTAGGGACCGAGCACCCGGTGATCCCAGGGCAGTTCCTGTTTCTGGGCGGCGCCGAACGTATGCCTGGTCACCTCGATGACGTCGCCCTTAACGCGTCCCACCAGGCGCATCGCCTCGATATTGCTCGTCTTGATGACCGATTCGACCTCGCGAAGCTTGCCGTCCAGATCCTCGACAGAGCGCGTGCGGATTTCCATCTCAATTTCCTGGCCGAACCGCTTCATGCGCAGAGTCGAGTCACTGCTCACCTCGATCAGCGTCTGCCCGTCCATCTCCACTGGACGTATAACCGAATGGATGTACCCTGCCTTTTGACCGCCGATATAGACAGCTTCCCACGCCTCCTCGCGCGCAATGGTCCGCTCCTTGGCGACCTGGTCCTCTGAGCCCATCGCCAGCGCGGCGACCGCGGCGGTCAACAGAACCACGCGGATGGCCAAACGGCGTAACGCAGGTGCGTTTCTCATGTCGGGTACTACCTCGATCGGACGTTCTGGTTCCCAAGCGATTCTAGCCTAACAGTGGATTGTAGTCGTGCAAACGTCCAAGCCGCATTCTCTAGCGGGAATCTTGCCTGGAACGGCTGAGCGGTCTGTGCGTGTGAGCGAAGGAGGGGCTCTCTGGTAAAGGAGGGAAACGGCAACAGAGGTGACGGATCACCTCTGACCTGTAGGCGGCCTGTCGGGCGCATTGACCGGATCTGTGGCGTATATTCGAGCAAGAGGAGAAAAGATGAACCCGGTGCAACCAGAAATAATCCGTGGCAACCGCGCTCTGTGGGCGGGCAGCAGCTTCGGTGCAGCGGCGCCGGAGGTGCTCCGCGCCCACCTTCAGCGAAAACGCTACGGCGACTTCCTGCTCACTGGCGCAATCCGGCCGTCTCTCAGCCTGGCTGTTGTGCCCCGCGCCGGTTATCGCATCGGCCACTACCAGGACGAGACAACAGGCCAGGCGCTGCCGACGGTCTCGGTCTCCGCGTCTGCCGAGTACTTGTTCGATCTCTTCCTCAGCCTGATTGCGTTAGTGGGTGAGGAAGTCGCCGTCGTTCTCGAATCCAGTCATGACCCAACCATCGACGGCCACGTTGACCTGGTGCGTGACCAGATTGAAAACGTCGTTCTGCGTAGCATCCTGATCGACTTTGAAGATCTGATCGTCAACGATGGCTACACCGGCGTTGCGGTCCTCAACGCGGACGGCCCGGTCGAAGTTCAGCTCGATGAACACAAGCTCCTGTTTGTCTACGCGCCCAACATTGGGCCTTACGTGGACGTAATCCGGACTTACGGCGTCCCGCACGACCCGGAGCTTCGCCTGATCAGCGAAGCAGAACACCTCCATCTGTCTGCTCCGGAATACGCCGATGCGTTCGAACTCCTCCGCACGCGGCTTGCCGTGGACTAGCGGCACGGCCCGAACTACGGCTACGCATCGGAACCGTACACGGCTGCAGGGGCTAGAGCGCCCGCCATTCCTATGCACGGTCCTCCTCAGGATTCCGGTTCCCCCACGTGCATCCAGCGGTTGAGGATGGGGGACAGCGCGAAGCAGATGAGCCCGGCTACGATGGCGGCTATCGCGATCTTTCCGAACACGTCGCCGTAGACGTGCACCGTTTCCGCAGGTGGGGGGATGACTTGCTCACCCGACTCGCCCACCTCCGTCACCCCCGTGAACTGGGCAA
Source organism: Planctomycetota bacterium (assembly GCA_026981825.1). Taxonomy (GTDB): domain Bacteria; phylum Planctomycetota; class Planctomycetia; order JALXBF01; family JALXBF01; genus JALSID01. The sequence goes on along the minus strand of JALSID010000281.1, from coordinate 10,212 downwards.
TGATTGCGGCGAGGTACTGAGAGAACGCGGTGGCGAGGAACCAAGTTCCCATTACCGTACTCACGAGCCGCTTCGGGCTGAGTTTCGTGATCATGGAGAGCCCCACCGGTGAGAGGCAGAGTTCGCCAGTGGTCTGCAACAGGTAACCGATCAACAGCCAGCCCAGCCACACCATACCTCGCTCGTTCGCCGTTTGAGCCCCCCACCAGAAGGCGCCGAACCCAAAACCAAGCTGGATTAACCCGAGCGCGAACTTGACCGGCGTGCTCGGCTCAAGCCTTACCCGAGCCAGGAACGCCCAGAGGGCGGAGAACGGCAGACCAAACAGGAGGATGTAGATCGGATTAATGCTCTGGAACAGGCTGGCCGGAATCTCCTGGTTCCGGGTAGCGATGCCCATGCCGATGTCATCTTCGGTGACGTGCCATTCGATCGTGAACTGGGGGTTATTCTCGTGCTCTTCCCGAAGCTTGGCCAGTTCGTCCAGCGTGAACACGTCATCTCCGTCCCGCGTGTAGCCGAGGTTCTCTTGCGTGGGCTGGATATCGAGAATCTTGCCCACGTCGGCTTCGGTCACGTGTCGCCCCTCCACCACGCGATCCACGTTGCGGTCAGTGAAGAAGTTCACCGAACTGCCGGCCTGTTCGAAGAACGACCAGAACAGCATCGAGAAGAAGGTGAGAATGAAGACGACGTACATCCGCTCACGTGGTACACGAGGAAGGTGCACTGTCTCGTAGGCCAGGTAGACGATGCAGACGAGACCGCTGAGCAGGAGGACGAGGCCGGCCGGTGTGCTTATGCTCTTGATGATCTCGGCCAGCAACGGTCCGACGTAGGCGATATTCTTGATCCCGGCTGGAACCTCCTCGAAGAAGCGGATCGGTTTCAGATCGGGCGTGAACCAGGCGAAGCCAGAAACGAGCAGGGCCAGGACTGCCACGGCGGGGAACGACAGTCCGAACACCCACCATTCCGCTGCCGGTAACCAGACCCTTAACTTGCTCTCGGCAGGCGCCTGTCCGGCTTGGGGGGGGAGCCCGCCCAGCGCCAGTGCGTAGCATGCGACCCCCGCGGCGATGAGCAGACTAACCGCAACGAAGACATTGATCACGATGGCAAACGGGTTGTCCGGACGGAACACCAGCAACCCGGTAGCGGCAAAGCAGGCGCCCACGACGATCACCACCGCCGTGAGCAACCGCGCAAACGATCGATTCTCCAGCTTGCTCGGATCCACGTAGATCATCCAGGTGATGACGGCCCCCACTACAGCCAAGGATGCCACGACCGTGTTGATCAGGTGCGCCAGCGCAGTCTCGGGCCCGCTGGCCAACCCCACCGCGAACAGGCAAGCCGCGGCAACCATGATGAGCTGGGAAAGGATCACCGGCGTTACGAATACAGCGACGCCCAGCAACATGCCGATCGTGGCCAGGCCAAAACCGTAATGCCAACCGTAGGTCTCCCCCACATAGCCGCACAACAACGGCGACATCGCCGCGCCCAGGTTGATACCCATGTAGAAGATCGTGAATCCCGCGTCTCGCCGGGGACTGCCCGCCGGATACAGAGCACCAACCAGCGTCGAGATGTTTGGCTTGAAGAAGCCGTTTCCGGCCACAAGCAATCCGAGCGCGAGGAACAAGGCGTAGGCGTTCTCAACCGTCATCATCAGGTGGCCCAGCGCCATGAGCACGCCACCGAGAACAACAGCCCGGCGCGCACCGATCAATCGATCCGCCAGCAAGCCACCGAAGAACGGCGTCATGTAGACCAGTGCCGTGTACGCACCGTAGACCGCGTAGGCGTCGTTATCGCCGTAGCCCAGGAATCCCTTGACCAGGTAAAAGTTCAGGAGGGCTCGCATCCCGTAGTACGAGAAGCGCTCCCACATCTCAGAAAAGAACAGCGTGAACAAGCCTGGCGGGTGTCCGCCGATTGTGTGCCCCCCTGAAGTCGCTGCCTCGCTTTGGCTCATCGAATCGACTCCACCGTTGCTCCACCACCTGTTCCGACGTCAGTCCCGGAGCAGCTATGCTATCGTAAAGACCGCGCTCACCGGTGTAAATCGAGCCCCTCCGAACAATCCGCCCGCGCAGCCGACTGCAGATGGGCCGAGCTCGTACAGAGCCAGGGCTCGGCAGCCGCCGCGACACACCTCTCTGACGCTGAACCCGATGCAGTTCGGGATCCGCGACTGAAGTGCCGCGGCCGCTGCACGACGCACAGGAACGCCCCGTGGCCACGTCTGCACCGGAAGCGTTCGACTACCCGTTCACGCTATTGTCGCTTACAAATGCAATGCCCAAGCATGGTGACTTGCGCCGACCGCAGTAGATCGGAGACGAAGCTTCGTGGCGACCAAGAGAACGACCCGTCGAGGGCACGAACCGGTTGCGTTTCCGTTCCAGTGTGAGCCCGAGTTTCGCACGAAGGTGCGTAACCGGCTCGCTCGGTTAAGAGGTCAAGTTGAAGCGCTGCGCCGCCTCGTTGATGAAGACCCCGATTGCGAACTCTTCGTGCAGCAGCTCAGCGCCGCCAAAGCCGCCCTGGATCGGATCCTCGTCCACGTCCTTTCCGAACTGACACGGATGGCAGCCGAAGCAACCGACGAGACCACTCGCCAGGAGCTCGCCAACCGCGTGGCCGACCTGATCCGTCGCTACCGGTAGGCGCGCGGAGGGCCAGATTGGCGGGAGGCGTCGTCCCAGCGCGCAGGCAGCGGAACCCCAGCACCGAATCCGCCTCCCCGCTCCGTTGCCCACCTGTCGGATTTGCAACAAACGACCGCCCTCGACATCGGCTCCCCGTAGAAATGGACCAACGCGCTCCCTCAAAGCTGTCCTTTGATAATCCGCTGGGTCTTCGGCCACACTTCCGCCAGGTACTCCAGGTATCCCGGCGGGTCGAACGTGTCACTGATGTCCCCGGTCATCTCGAACATCCAGCCTGCGCCATAACCATCCAGGTTGATCAAGGACGGGTCCTCGAGGAGCTTTTCGTTGAAGCGGACGATCTGGCCCGTGATCGGAGCGTACAGGGACGATTCCGCCTTCGAACTTTCGATAGCGCCGATCTCCTGCCCCTTCGACACCCGATCACCCGGACTCGCGTACCAGTCCAGGAAAAACACCTCCTGCAGCAGACGAACCGCGTACGCGGTGAGGCCGAACCGGTAGAGTCCGTGTTCGTCGACGACCAGGCACCACATGTGGTTTCGGCAGTACCGGCGGTCGGTCGGGAAGACGGCCTCGTATTCCCCCATTTTGAACGTAACGCGCCCGCTCATTGGCAATCCAGGGTCGTGACGCACACCAGCTCGTTCTGGGCCCCATTATGCGGCGGCGTGCAAGGGAGTCCTTCTCGCTGTTGCTGGGGGGATCCGGTAGGGCGAATCAGCACGGCATCGTCACTCTGCAGCGTGAGGCACCGCCTGCTCCAGGAGCGCCTGCCAGCGCTGGCATTCCTGGAACGATTCGTAGGCGGTCAAGTCGAAGCGCAAGGGGGTGATGGTGACGTAGCCGGCAGCCAGAGCTGCCACGTCGGTATCCTCGGGATCGCCTGGGATTTCCAGTTCCGGCGACGGCCAGAAGTAAGTGCGGCCACGCGGATCCACCCGGCGCTCGAACCTCTCCAGGAACCTTGACGTAGATTGACGGACCACGCGGACCCCTGCCGGCGCACCAACCTGTTCGAGGTCTGGGATGTTGATGTTGAACAGTGACCCCGCAGGCGGCTGCAAGGTAAGGATCTGTCCGATCAATCGAACAGCAATCGCGGCCGCCTCTTTGAATGCGGGCCGCCTGGAGTACTCCAGTGACACGGCGAACGAGGTCAGTCCGAAGAAAGCACCTTCGATCGCTGCCGCCACCGTACCGGAATACAGCACATTGATCCCCACATTCGCCCCCGCGTTGATACCGCTTACAACGATTTCCGGCGGTGGCTTGATCAGTTCCTGGCAACCCAGCTTAACACAATCCGCCGGGCTCCCCTCAATTGCCCATCCAATGTGATGCCCGTCGTCGTACAGCGTTTCCACCAACAGCGGGGCTTTCAGGGTGATCGAGTGGCCGACCCCGCTTTGCTCCTCTGCCGGAGCAGCGATCACCGGTTCACCCAGCTCTCGCAGAGCTGCATACATCGCCCGCAAACCGGGAGCGTACGCGCCGTCGTCGTTGCTCAGCAGGATTCGCATCTCATCTGTACCTGTCTACTCAATCGGCCCCCAGATCTCCTCCAGGATCTCCGGCATCCGACGAGCCTGCTTTTGGAGGTCTGCCCCCCCAAGTCGGGGTAGAACTCGTTACGGTCTGCGCTGGCCTGGGCCGTCCCGGCACGCTGTTCTATGGTTCTGCCGGTGCCCCGACCGCCTTTGTGCCCAGGGTGTGGCACCACTGCATCGTGCCCCCCTCTCAACCGCAGCACTGGAAGGAAGGTCGCCGGGTATAGCAGGTTGTGGCAGATCATCGTTGCGCCCGGGCAAGACGTTCGGCGGCTCTATGGTTCAACCGTGGGAACAGCGGCCAGAGAAGCCTGAATGAGCTCGTCAGACGCCTCGCTCCGCTCAAGGCCACGATTCAGAAATTCGTCGTAAGCGGCCAGGTCAAAATGGCCATGGCCGGAAAGATTGAACAGAATCGTGCGTGGAACCCCCTCTTCTCGGGCTCGGATCGCTTCAATCCGCGCCATGGCAACGGCATGAGCCGACTCCGGCGCAGGCACAATCCCTTCCACGTTCAGGAACTCCAGCGCCGCCTCGAACACCGACACCTGGTCGAGCGCAACGGCACCGATCCAGCCGTTCCGGTACAGCCAGGAAACTGTGCTCGCCATGCCGTGATACCGCAACCCACCGGCATGGACAGGTGGAGGGACGAACTCGTGGCCCAGGGTGTACATGTGGATGAGCGGGGTCAGCCCAGCCGTATCGCCATAGTCGTACCGCCACTGGCCCTTCGTTAGCGAGGGGGCCGCTGCCGACTCCACAGCGATCACGCGATACTTCTTCTTGCCCTCCCGGAGCATCTCGCCCACGAAAGGAAAAACCAGGCCGGCGAAGTTCGATCCTCCCCCTACTGCCCCGATGAGCACATCCGGTTCTTCGCCCACAGTCGCCATCTGAGCCTGCGCTTCTAAGCCGATCACAGTCTGGTGGAGGAGCACATGGTTCAGCACGGAACCGAGGCTGTAGCGGGTAGCTGGACAACCCAACGCCTCCTCGATCGCCTCACTGATCGCGATGCCCAGGCTGCCCGGGCTGTGGGGGGACGATTCCAGCACGCGGCGGCCGGCTTCGGTCGATTTCGACGGGCTGGGCACGACTTCCGCGCCGTAGAGCTCCATCAAAACCCGCCGATACTGCTTTTGCTCGTAGCTGATCCGAACCATGTAGACCTTGCATTCCAGTTCGAACAGCCTGCACGCAAACGCCAGACTGCTGCCCCACTGCCCGGCTCCGGTCTCGGTGGTGAGCCGCCGGGTCCCTTCGGCTGCGTTGTAGAAAGCCTGCGGTACGGCCGTGTTCGGTTTGTGACTGCCTACAGGGCTCACCCCCTCGTACTTGAAGTAGATTCGCGCCGGGGTCTGGAGCAGTTGTTCCCAGCGGTCGGCACGCACCAACGGCGTAGGCCGCCACATGCGGTAGACATCGATCACCTCTTGCGGGATCGGAATGTGCCGCTCCGTGGTCATCTCCTGCTCGATAAGAGCGCGAGGGAAGAGCGGCTCGAGCTCGTCGGGCGTCATCGGCTTGTGCGTACGGGGGTTGAGTGGCGGGGGCAAAGGCTCGGGAAGGTCGGCCAGGATGTTGTACCACGCTTCGGGAATAACCTGCTCATCCAGAAGGATCTTTTTCGCCATGACGCCGGCTCCAGCCTAGGCCCGTGCCGTATCGCGCCGACACCCGCAAGCGCCCCGAACTCTCCAGACGTCTTCGTCACGCGGGCTCCCCGATTGAGGGGCACGGTCTCCCGCTTACGTAACTCTACGGCGGAATACGAGGGCGGCCACTGCGAGTGCAGCTAAGCCAATCGCCCCCATACGAAGCAAGTCGCCGCTGAGCTGACCAACGGTCGCGCCCTCCAGGAATAGGGCACGAATATCGCGCACGAAGTAAAGGAGCGGATCGACCACTGCCAGGATCTGGAAGAACCGAGGCATGTTCTCTACCGGCGTGGCGAAGCCGGACAAGATCACCGACGGCACAAGCACGATAAACGCCCCAAGCAGGGCCTGCTGCTGCGTACGAGCCAGGGACGAAACCAGGAGGCCAACCCCAACGGAAGACATCAGGAACGCTGCGACGCACAGGTAAAGCACGGACAGCGAGGCTCGAAACGGCACGCGAAACACGAGAAGAGCAACGCTGAGCACGAGCGTCGCACTAAAGAGACCGATCAGCACGCCCGGAATCGTCTTTCCCACCAGCAACTCCACCGGTCGGAACGGCGCCACCAACACACGCTCCAGCGTCAGTTGCTCGCGCTCCCGTGCAACTGAAAGAGCCGTCACGATCACCGACGTTACCAGGGTGACGAGGGCAACCACGCCCGGCACGAAAAACCACCGGCTGGCCAGGTTTGGGTTGTACCAGGCACGTGCGCGAATCTGCAACACACTGCCGGTAAATCGCCCCTCTTCCGCCAGTTTCAGCAGCAAGTTGCCCAGGATCTCCTGACAGTAGGAAAGCACCAGGAGAGCCGTGTTGGACGTACGCGCGTCGAGAATCAGTTGGATCCGGGTCGGAACCCCCGACTCATAGTTGGCTTGCAAACGATCCGGAATGCGAACCACGGCCACGCACTCGCGAGCGTCGATCAACTCACGCGCCTCCGCTTCCGTGTGGATCCGGTGCTCGACCGAGAACGCGTCTGATTGGTCCAGCGAGTCGATCAGTCGCCGGGACAGCTCGCTATTGTCCTCGTCGAACACCGCCACCGGAACCTCGTACAGGTCAAAGCTTGCCGCGTTCGCAAAGACGATAAGCTGCACAAGCGGAGGCAAAATGACCACCATCCTGCTCCGCGGATCGCGGAGCAGCACACGGAGCTCCTTAACCACCAGCGCCACGATCCGGCGCAACATGAACGCCCCCCTTAGGTGACTGCTCGGATATTGCGGCGGATGACCAGCCCTGCAACGATCACCGCCACCAGGGCCATGACGGCCAGCATGACGAGGTTCGGTGCAATGACCGACGGCACATCTCCGGCCAGGAACAGGGTCTGGACGATTGCTACCAGATACCGAGGGGGAAAGACGTACGTAATCATCTGCAGCCACACGGGCATGGAGCGGAGCTCGAAAATGAATCCGGACAGCATAAACGAAGGCAAGAATCCGAGGATGACCGTGACCTGGGCAGAGACGAACTGGGACTTGGACAAGCCGGAAACGATCGTCCCGACCGCAAGCCAGATGATCAGGTACACGGCCATCGCCAGCAGCAGAACCGGATACGAACCCCGGAAGGGAACACCGAATAGGACCGTGGCGGCGACACAGGTCAGGACACCGCCTCCCAACCCGTAGACGAAGTACGGCAAGATTCTCGCCACGATGAACTCGACGGGGCCCACGGGAGTGGATCTCACCTTCTCGAACGTGCCGTACTCGTATTCGCGCGCGATCACAAGCGACGTCAACATGGCGCCGATGATGGTGAGGATGACCGCAATCGTCCCCGGCACAAGGTAATGTCGGCTGTTCACTTCCGCATTGAACCAGAAGCGGGGTTCCCAGACGAGCGCCGCCCCCGTGGGATTCTCCAGAGCCAACGCCATGCTTACGTACGCGATGGCCAGGCGGGCCGTGTTTGAGTCTGTTCCTTGCACGAGCAACTGTACACTGCCTCCCGGATCTCCCAGGACAGTCTGCCGTGCCAGGTCGGAACGGAAGCGAAGGATACCGAGGACACGGCGACGCTGGAGCTGATCGACCGCCTCGTTAACGCTGGTCATCGGGATGGGCTGAATGTACCGCGACCCATCGAGGCGTGCCATGAAGTCACGGTACGCCACGGTAGTTTTGTCCGGAACAACGGCGATGGGCACGCGCTCCAGGTCCAGGGTAACGGCAAAACCGAACAGAACCAGCAGCAGCATCGGGAGCACGAAAGCAATCCCGAACGTGCTGGGGTCCCGAACCGTCTCCAGGACCTCCTTGATCACCAGCGCACGCGCTCGTCTGAGGCGTTTGATCATGCTAGCACCAACTGCTCATGTCCTCCAAGCCACGAGGCTCGTGCTGGCAGACCGCACCACCCTACGCAGCCAAATCTATGATTGATGGTACGACCAACGGTACCGACCGTGAAACGACCCAGAACGGTGGGGGACACGATCTTGTCTCGGTCACTCAGGTTCCGAGCGCTGGGCAGGCACTCCCGATCGCATGTCTCCAGGCGCCTTCTGCGGCGAGTGCTCCTGTCCTGTGTCTGTTTTCTGGTCCTGTTCGGTTGCCTTCCTGGGAAAACGGGCGACGATCCCGATCAGTTGCGGATCACGGGCCACGTGGAGGTCCGCCAGGTAGCGCTTTCGTTCGGCGTAAGCGAGCACATCACGGAGCTTTTCGTGGACGAAGGCGACCGGGTAAGCAAAGGGGATTTGCTGGCCCGGCTGCGCCGCGAGCCCTTCGAACTCGCCGTTTCGCAGGCGGAGGCCGCTCTGCAACAGCAGCGGCAGATCCTTGCGGCGCTGGAAGCCGGCAGTCGTCCTGAGGAGATCCGAAAAGCCGAAGCGGATGTGTCAGCAGCCGAGGCGGAACTGGCCGACGCGAAGCGGCGCTACCAGCGCGTGGTGCATTTGTTCGAGACCCGCGCCGCATCCCAGGAAGATCTCGACAACGCTCTTGCGGCCCTGAACGTGGCTCAGGCACGCTACCGTGCTGCGGTAGCCACGCTGGATCTGGTCAAAGCCGGTCCCCGCCAGGAGGATATCGAAGCCGCCCGTGCGGAGTTGCGACGGCGCGAAGCCGCACTGCGTTTGGCCCGGTACAACCTGCAACAGACCGAGCTCATCGCTCCGGCCGACGGCATCGTGGAAGAGCGATTGCTCGAAGTGGGTGACTGGGCCGGACCTCAGCGGCCCGTGTTCGTGCTGGCGCTGCACAACCCTGTTTGGGTGCGTGCCTTTCTTCCAGAACCGTGGTTGGGCCGAGTTCATCCAGGCACGGCGGTGAAAGTGAGGACGGACGCGGCCCCAGACCGACTGCTGGACGGACGTATTGGACACATCTCGCCAACTGCCGAGTTCACCCCGCGTCCGGTCGAGACCCCCGAGCTTCGCACCCAACTCGTTTACGAAATGCGCGTTTGGGTCCCCAATCCCGAGGGCCTGCTCCGCCTTGGTGCTCCGGTGGACGTACTCATCGACCTTAGGGAACAGCATGGCGAGGAACGAACCGGCGACTAGGGTTGCGTCTGCCGGGGACGCGGTGCGTGTCGAGCGGTTAACCGTGCGGCATCGCAAGGGCGCCCGTCCTGCCCTGGACGGGGTCAGCTTCGTCGTTCCTCGTGGCGTCATTGCGGGTGTTGTCGGTCCTGACGGAGCTGGAAAAACGACGCTGCTCCGCTGCCTGGCCGGTTTGACGCTACAAACCTCGGGTGAGGTGGCGATTCTCGGGCTCCGTTGGACAGAGCACCGCAGCGCGCTCCAGCAACGCGTGGCTTACATGCCGCAAACGGGGAACGTCTACGATAACCTCACCGTCCGCGAAAACCTCGAACTGTTCGCGGAGCTCTATGGCGTCCCCCTCGCCGAGAAGCGTGCTCGTCTGGAGCAGCTCCTTGAAGCTAGTAACCTGGCCGCTTTTCAGAGGCGACTCGCCCGAGCGCTCTCCGGTGGCATGCGTCAGAAGCTCGGCCTGATCTGCTGCCTCGTTTCTGAACCCGACCTGCTTGTCCTGGACGAACCCGGTGTGGGGGTAGATGTGGTGTCGCGTCGCGAGCTATGGAACATCTACCGGGACCGTGCCGCGGCCGGCACGACCGTGCTGCTGAGCACCACGTACATGGACGAGGCGGACGAGTGCGACTACGTGATCGTGCTCGACGAAGGCAGGCTGGTCTACGCGGCCCCCCCGGACGAATTCCGCGCACGCGCCGGAGGGCGGGTTGCTGTCTGTCATGCTTCCCAGTTGCCTCCGCGTCATCTGGCGGCACGGCTTGCGGATACACCGGGGCTGCTGGACGCCATCGTAGAAGGGGAC
>JALSID010000280.1 GCA_026981825.1 Planctomycetota bacterium | reverse complement strand
TCGAGCGGATCAGGGGTGGGCTTGACTTTGCGCCGCGACGCGGGTTTTGCGGCCACAACGGGCGCGCGCTGGCAACCGGGCGGCAACGCGACCGTGATCTCCTCGGCCGCTTCGGCCCGCGGCCGAAGCGGCGAGAGAGGGCGCGCGCCATTGCCAATCTCGCGACGGGCGGGCCTTCCTCCCTTTGGTGGCGATCATTTTTGCCACCGCTTCCTAGGCCCCCACGGGTCTGGCGCGGACCCGGGCCGGGTCGCGCTACCAATGCTCCGCCGTCGCAGCGGCGGAGGTCCGGTCCCGCCGGGCGGCGGGCTCCAGGCTGCTTCGGCCGGCGGCCGAAGCAGCAGGCGCGCCAATGGGGCCTGGGCGCCGCAGCGGCGATCCCGGCCTTGCTTCGGCCCCCATGCGCTTCATAGCCGCTCCCCGGCTAGTGCTGCTCTCCAGCGGATCGGACCGATCGGGCCGATCGGACGGATCGAAGTCTGGAGAAGCTTTTCGCCGGGAGCCGAATACCGCACGCGCAGGGCGGGCGCCCAGAACGGCGGCAGCTCAACCCGAGGGTGAGCCGCCGGCTCGCCGCGGGGAACAGCCGCGGCTGGCCAGGAATGCCCTTCTGCGCAGGTGGCCGGGTATGGGCAGAGGCCGGTGGGTAGTCCCCCCCGCCGTGGCCCAGCGGGGCCACTAATGCGCCGTCGCCGGCGCGCCGGCGGTTCGCCAATTCAGCCCCGGCGGGGGGTTCAACCGCAGGGTGGTGGGTCGTCCCTCCCCGGCGCGACGGCGATCCAACGCCGCTCCGAAGGGGTGAGCACGCCCACCCGGCCGGAACCGCCGGACCGTCGCCGCATCGTTAGAAGGAGCTTCACCCACACGTCTCCTTGCTGATGCGGATCACCTCGGAAGCGGTTTCGCCCTTGACGGCAACGGCGGCGCCGGCTTTCTTAACAAGTTAGTCCAGTATCTGGGGCACCGCCCCGCCTGACAAACCAAGGCAGGCCCGGACACTCCGCCCGGCAACGGCTGCTGTCGCCGGTTACCGAGCACGAGCACTGAAAAACGACAGGGCTGCCCACGCAAAGCCGAGGCTCCCGGCGCAGCGACGGCATCCCGGTGGCTACCGCTCCAGGCGAGTTCCGTGCGTGCACGCGCGGCACTGGGCCGAACAAGGGCCGCTTCCCGCTCCCCGTCGAGCGAACGGGGCCCAGACCTGGCCCGGCGTCGCCTACCCCGCACACGACGGAGAGCCCCCGCGGCAGGAATGGTCATTCCCGTGTATGTTCGCCACAGGAAGTTTTTATGGCCCGATCCCGGATCTCGTACACGACCGGTTCCGCTCGCCCGTGTCGCTTCACCGCGGGCACGCTCCTACGCGCTCTAACGGCCCTAACAACCTTGGTCGCAGGCCTCCTACTCGCGTTCTATCCCACGATTCTCAGCGGCTTCCGCAGGCTACAAGTGGACGAAGCCGACACGCGGTTCAATAACTATCTCCTTGAGCACAGCTACCGCTGGGTCACCCGCGATCCCTTGCATTCATACCTGTGGGATCCCCCATTCTTTTATCCCGCCAACAACGTGCTGGCGTATGGTGACACACTTCTTACCGTAGCACCCTTGTATTGGATCTGGCGCGCCCTGCGGTTCGCTCCAGACGTCGCATTCGGTCTATGGATGATCACCGTCTCGGTACTGAACTTCGCCGCTGCGTGGCTGCTGTTGCGACACGCGGTGGGAGCGAACTGGCTTGGCTGTGCGCTCGGCGCTTTCATCATCTCCTTCGGTAACGCTCGTCTCGCCCAGCTTGGCCACCAGCAGCTCCTTCCTCACTTCTGGACACTCCTCGCCATACACTCGCTTTTGGTTGTCTTTCGCCAGGGTCCCACGCTACCGTCCATCGCTGTGGGGTTCTGGGTGTGTCTATTTTTCTGCTCCAGTGTTGCCCAGCTCTACGCGAGCTACTACTACGGCTACTTCCTGGTCCTGATCGTGCTTATTGCCTTTCTATGGGGACTAGCGAGGCCACATTGGCGGGCGCAAATGCTGTACGTACTACGTACCTGCCGGAAGGCAATTGCCACAAGCAGCTTGATTGCCGTGTTGCTGCTCGTTCCACTGGCGTATCACTATCTGCTTGCTGCAGCCGAAGTTGGAGTGCGCGGGCCAGGATCCGATCGGCAGGGGTTGCCTCGCCTACTCTCCTACGTCTGGATGGGTAAGGATAACCTCCTCTACGGATGGATGGGCAGACTTTCCTGGTTTCAGTCTCTTCCAATGCGACATGAGCAGGCGATAGGACTTGGGATGGTAACTTCTGCAGTGACGGTGTGGTTTCTATGGCGGTACCGGACTGAGACGTGGGTGCGCGTGGTAGCTGCGGTGATGGTTACTGCTTTCGTGTGCTTCACCATGTTCCCAGGCGGAGTCCGACTGTGGCGTGTGTGGTACTACGCTTTGCCCGGCATTCAGGGCATCCGGGTCATGGCACGAATCGGCATTTTGTTGTTGTTGCCTGCCGGCATGGCGGTCGCGACATTGGTGCGCACCACGGAACGCTCTCGCTATGCTTGGGTGGGACTCCTCATAGCGCTTGTGTGCTGTGTTGAGCAGGCGCGTTTCCACCGTTGGTACGATCGCGACGCGTGCCGCCGTCGCGTAGAGCAGTTGGCCGCAAGGATCGATCGGAGTAGCGTGGCCTTCTACGTCACCAGGGCTCGACGTCGTGAAGGGGGCCTGAGCAAGTGGCATCTCGACGCCATGTGGGCGGCGACCTTATCGGGAGTGCCAACCATCAATGGCTACTCAGGAAACTTTCCGCCCGGGTGGGATCTGTATCGGTCGGTGATTCGCAACAAAGCCGACGAGCGACGCATCGCCGTAGCATTGCGATCTTGGATCGCTCGGCATTCCCAGCATCTGTCGAGGGTCCAGTGGGTTAGGGTGCCACGTCAGCCCAAGGCGCGGCGGTCCCGTTCGCCCCGAGGGCACCCCGACCGGTTTGGTGAGCGTACTCGATCGGAGAGACCGGTTGCATTGGGGCGATCGAAGGTCCCAAACGCTTCAAAGCCGGTCTGCGCGTCTAGGTCGCCGTAGCTGCGCGCCGGCCGCCGAGCCGGGTCTCCCACGCTCTGAGCGGCCGCTGCGGGCCGAGGTTTCTTTCCGGTTTCAGGCTATCCAAGTCTGCGGTACGAGCTATCGCCGGTCTTCTCCTGAGCCTGTCGCGGGGCCAGGCTCGCGCTGCGGACCGTTCCGTGCCGGTTGTCCGCCGATCGGTGGCTCAATCCGCGGTGTTGCCGCTAAGAGACTGTGGGCTGGCTGTTGTCCGGCTTTTCGGCTCGGACGGGCTCTTCTGGCTGGCTCGGCAGCGCAACGCGCGTGCCCCCACAATGTGGCGGAGCTGGCACTTCCCTGGCTGTTCAGGAACCGGGACGCCAGCCCTCTCAAACGATTGACGTGTCCTGTGATTCGTGCCGCTCGTAGGGGTAGAGCCCTGGTGGGCGACGCAGTACACACGCCATGCGCGTGGGGGCCAGGCGTCCAAGTATAATAGCGTGTAGGAATCCCAGGGCGCGTGCAGCTCGAGGCCGAAGCCCTCTCTCGCGAAGCTGGTTCGCACGGACGGCTCCCCTTTCGCTCGTAGGAGTTTCCCGATCGCCAAGGAGTTGTGCGCGCGCCCTTCTGGGCCCAGGTGGACCAATTCGCACCGCTCGGACGAGCTCGACGCTTTAAAGGGTTAGGCTAAGCAGGGGAACCAACCATGTTCGGATCAACGGCCTGCTGCACAACAGTTCTCTCATTTTTTGCTCTCCTCGATCTGCACAAGGTGGCAGCATTCGTTGTGCTCATGCCACAGGCCGCAGTCGGGGTGCAACAGGACCAGCAGAAGGACGGCGAAGACGAACCTAAGTCCGCCGGCGAGTCAAGATCCTACTGGTATTTAATACGCAATCTCCCTACAGAGTTCGAGAAGGTCTGGAAGCAGGCGCGTCGCCTCCAAGAAGCTCAGCAACAGGTTGCGAGGCGTGTCAACGAAGTCAAGGCTGGACTGGAAGAAGCGCATCAGGTGCTACAGAAGAACGCGCAGGCGCTGGGCCGCTTGCGCGAGGACCTCTCCGGGACACGACGCCTAGCCGAGGCCAACGGACGTGTATTAGCACAACAACGGGAGCGGTTAGACTCGTTGCAGAACGACATCCAAAAGGTCGACGAACGTCTAACCGAGGCAGAGCAGGCGGTATCTCGACAACGAGACAGGCTAGACTCTATAGAAAATGACGTGAGTGATATGGACAAGGAGCTGAGCGCAACCCAGGAGGCGGTGCACCGCAATGCGCAAGCCCTCAAGCGAGTAGAAGGCGGGCTTAAGGCGACCCGCGAACTCGCCGAAGCCAATCTGAACGCAACGGCGCAGCAAGGTGCACAGATCGCTGCACTGACGAGCAGGATCCAGCAGCTCGAAAGACAGGCAGCCAGAGCCATGTGGTGGCTGAAGTTTATGGCGTATGTAGTTGGCTTCTTCGCCCTTCTCAGCCTGGGCTGGTTCCTCCTCCGCTGCCTAGCCTGGGCTTATCTAGCCATCTGCTCCCGACACGAAACAGGAGACGAGGTCGCGAACCCCCAAGAGGTCACCGACCACGAGGTCCTTGTCCAGCCGGGAGAGGCGCTGCTTCTGGCGCCGGGCGCCACGGCGGGCTACAGCGGGCCAGCTCCTGTTCTGCGCCGTGTGGGGAACCTGTTTCAAGCGATCAAACGGCGCTACGTGTTCATGGATGTGTTCGAGCCGGCCGACGGAAAACGGTGTCACGTCTGGCTGGCCATGGCTTCCCACGGGAAGCTGGAACGGCTGGATGTCCCCGAAGGGGCGGTGGCTCGGATCAAGCCCTGGTGCTTCCTGGGCGCGAAACTACCGGCTTCCTCCAAGGACAGGGTTCGGTTACGTACCTTCTTCAAGCCCTGGCTGGAGTTCTTTCTCCATGGCACTCGACGATGGTTTGTCGTCCCCGGGCCGGCCACTGTACTGACCTGGGTGCACACCGACGCTCGGCAGTTGCACTTGAGGGCAACGAACGAAGAGAACGACGGCGCACAGTCGCTCCGCGTAATCCCTCGCTTAATTGCGGGAATCGTCGCACACGAAAAGAACATCGAGGAGCAATTGCGGTGGAGGGGATGGAAATATGCGTTGATTAGGCGAACACCGGTGAGCAAGGTAATAAGAGCCCATAACGGCGAGGTCACCGTCGTGGTTAGTCCGGAAATACACGCAACTACCACAGAGATTATCAAGGTGAAGCAGGGCTCGCGCATCACCGACGTCTTACTGTCGTTCATCGACGCACTACCGGTGAAGTGAAGGCATGGCCAACGACGCACGGACTGTCGACTCTGCGACAGCCTGCTGGCCTAGGCTAAGCCAATGGCGCAGCAGAGAACCCGGATTGCTTGTGAAACCGGCTTGCTCGTTCGCCCCCCTTCGACAAGCGCTCGTGGGCGGGCCTACCGACCGCATCTTCCTCCCGCTGAGCTGGGCCGATTCTGCCGTGCTGGCCGTTGTCCGGGCGTTTCGGGGAGCTGCCAGGTCGCAAACCGGGGCCGGATGGTTGTCGGCAATCCAGCGACTTGCCCAGGGCACGAGGACGTAATGTCTTGTGATAGCCCGATGGAAAAGGGGGCCGACCGCCAGGCACGGTTGCAGGAAACAGCCCCCCGCGCCAATTACTCGCTGATGATCGCCTCCGCCAGCCGCACGACGCCGGGCGTCTCGAGGTCCAGAAGCGCGCGGTCCAGAGCTCCGATCCGGATCGCCAGAATCCGGTCAACGCGCTCCCATAGCTCGCTGTCTCCGGTCGGCCAGCGGTGGCTCCAGACGATATAACGCAGGCGCTCGAGTAGCCCATGGGGCTCCAGTGCACGCTTCCATCCCTCCACGGTGGCAGGTGAACGGGCGAGCAGGACGAAAGCGTCGACGCACCGGAACAGAGGCACGCTGTCCTGCGGGATTCTCTCGACGCGGTTCCCTCGCCAGATTCCCCCCGGCAAATCGGCCAGCACGAGCTCGAGTCCCGAGTGACGCAAGCGGTCGAGGACGCGTACCAACCGTCGTTCATCCTCGCGCGCACGCTCCCGAGCACGCTTCTTGATATCGTTGCGAATAATGGGCCCAAGTCCCCCCAGAAGGCTCCACTCAGGTGTCGGCGCGTAGGCATCGCAATCAAGCCGATAGCAGCGTCCTTGCAACCGGCTCCTCAGGCACCGATAGAGCTTCCAGGAAAGTACGGACTTGCCGCTGTTGGGGTCACCGATCAACCCAACAACCCTGGCTAGCCCGGACAACCCCAGACGCAGCACACTTCCAAGGGGATGACCCGACGAATGGTCCGTGTACACAACCACGTCTCCCCCTTCTTGGAGCGCTCGCACGGTGACTGTGACCCCGGGTCGCTGCATGGCCAGCCACAGAGTGCATGACGCTGCAAGCCAGGCAGGGAACGGTCCATCCAGCCGGACCAGATCCGCCCCCTGTGGCACAGCCGCCAAATCCTCGGGCAGACAGCATAAATCCTGAGGATGCAGCCCCCCCGAGTAAGTCATTGGTCGAACGACCGCTTTCCCCTGGTGCGTCTCAACAACAATCGCCGGACGAGCCGCCTGCGGTACAGGCCGCCTAACAGAGCCACCTGCCGTGATCACGCTTCCCATAGGAAGGCTCTCCCGCCTGCTGCTGACCACGACGATGCCGAAAGCTGGATGGACCACACCGATCCAGCGGACGTGTTCGAACGGCGGCTGGGGCGGCTCCCCGAACAAGCCTGCCCAGCTTGCCCACGCTGCTGTGGCCGCGGAGAAAAACCACAGCGGTAGTCGACCGCTCAAGGCGAACCCGATGGGCTGCAGATCTCGGAGTTCACGCGACTGGACCTGTCCCAATGCGGCGAGATCCTCGGGTAGTTCCTCCGGCCGCAAAGCCGCTTGCGGATTCAGTTCGTGGACTGCACAAAGGCCCCCAAGGACCGATTGGGTCGTTAATTGCGTCTGGAAGTGGCGCATCGACCTTGGCAGGGGGCCGCCGGAGCTAGGACGAGTTGTCGATGTCCGAGCACCTTGCGACAGCGTGCGCCGTCGAGGACGTGTTGCCCGAGCGACTGTGGGTCGAAACAAGAGAACGGGCGGCGCCATTGCACCACGAGCGGCTAGCTCCTGGCGCAGGCCTCGCCCACCGCTGGCTGCAAGCTCGCGTCGTCGCCTCACCCAGGCGCCCCACGAATGGTCGTAATGAGTCGTCAGAGTCGGCCCCCAGGCCGGTGCAGCCGAAAGCAATCAGCCCCATCTTTTACCAGGATACATAGCAGGCGCCGTCCGTGCAGTCCCGGTGCTTCGCACGCGAGTAGAACAGGATTTCCGCTTGCAGCCCGACGGGACCGGCCGGGCGCGCTATCCTGCGCGTCTTCATTCGCCATCGCCTCGTGAACCCGGTTCCACAGCGGTATCGCCGCCAGTCCCGCGGAAGGCACCGAATGTGTCCGCGGCGCTCTCTAGGGGCGACAGAATCGTCCGTAGCCGCTGGATGTCTTACCCCCGACTCCACGTTCTCGCAGTGCGCGCTGGAGAAGCTCGGCGGCCAGCCGTACCCAATCCTGCGCCTGGCCCACCTGCGGCCCGCTCCAGGAAACCGCAAACAAAAACTTCCCCGTAACCGACAAAAACGACACCGGCGTAGGCCCGTCGAAGTCGGTCGGGGGGCGGAACTTCGGATCTCCGGGGTTGCGGTTAAAATCGACGTGATGGGGCGTCATCACGTCGCGGCAAAGTACTTCACCGCTCCCCGGGATGTACCAGGCATCGTGGAAAACGATGCAACCGCGATCGAGCGTCGAGCCGAAAAGCAGACGATAGTATTGGCCCTGCGTGGGACGGTTCGATCGTTCCCCGGCCAGATACTTCTCGTATTCCTTCTCCGTAGCCGCCGATGGTGGGCTGAACCGGTCGTCCGCCGGTCCCCAGACGGTTGCGCAGTAATGGGCGGCAACGCCCTTCAGCGAAGAGCCGGGGATCACAGGCATCCCGTACGTGTGGTGCAGCGTGATACCCGTCTCCAGCACATTGTCCGAGCCCAGGCCGACGATCAGGCGGCCAACCGTCTGGAGCTCGAAGGTTTCCGTGAGCTTTGGCAGCGACCGCTTCCAGCGCTCCATCGCGTGCACGTATAGCTTTCGCAGCTCCACGTTCTGAGCGGCTCGGATCGCGTCTTGCAGGAGCTGCTTCCGCTCTTCCATCGCC
The DNA here is from genome assembly GCA_026981825.1 of Planctomycetota bacterium. GTDB lineage: Bacteria > Planctomycetota > Planctomycetia > JALXBF01 > JALXBF01 > JALSID01. Next base: position 6,156 of record JALSID010000280.1, on the reverse strand, counting down.
CCGTTTTCCTTACCCACGACCGGGTGCTTAGCATAGCGCTGGAGCAAAAGGCCGGGATGTTGTCCGCGTGCGCCTCGTTTGTTCGATATTCGGCAAATTGCCTCACGCATTTTGTTCCCCTGTCTTCTGGCCCTCACCGGGCTCAAACGCTTCGGCGTAGCGTTTCAGCCATTCCGCGGCCCGGAGCGCGTCACGCGCGAGCCGGTGGTACGCTGGCACGGGCACCGTGCGAGCCCTCTGCTCCAGGTCGCTGTGTCCGTTCAGCCCGGCATAACCTGCCGAGGACAGCACAGACACTAGATCATCTATATACTCTTTTTGGTCCTTAGTGTTCGCGAAAACCACCGCTTGAACGAGCCCGCAACTATGTAGGAGAGAAGGAAATCGTCGGGCAAAGCTGACGTACTCCTTAAAAGCGTCGCCCTTCTTGGTCTCCTTTCGCTCAGACACCCGTTTGTACGCCTCCTGCGCCATTCGCTGACTCTTCGTCTGCCTTAGCATGTGTCACTCCCCCATTTACGTGAACACGCACCGGACGAGTCCCTGGCCGATCGTGGCATTGCCACCGATCTGAAGGCTGAGTTCACCCTTGGCATACCTGTCCATGAGGTCGTTCGGGGCGATGTCCCCATCGACACCGTAGACGCGGTCGCAAGCGACCATGCCGGCCAGGATCGTCTCGGCTGGTAGGCACTCTTCCGTCCAGAGGGCGCCGTGAGCCACGGTGCCCGTGTCCGGGTCTATGCGCACGCGTGTATGCACTTCCGTACCCGTTTCCGCCAGGAAATCGAACAGGTCGTCGTGCAAGATAGCAAATCTCTTGCGAAAGGCATCCGCCCATGACTGGTCCGTCCCGAAGACCGCATCCGCAATCGTCTTTGCCCATGCGTCCGCATCCTGGGACTGTCGAGCGTTCAGATCGAGATCCTCCAGAAAGATTTGGCCGTCCTCCAGGAGAACCGATTCGCTCGTGTGGAGTGCCTCCTGTTCCTTGGCCACGGTTGGGACCTGAGGGGGGTCGCTGCGGCCGGTAAGTTTCATCAGTCTCGACAGACTACCGAGGCAGCGCGGTGATGTGCACCAAGCGAAGGTGCCGCGAAAGCTGCGTATGGGCAGAGCTACGAGATAGGCGTCGGTGAAAAGCAGGGAGCCCGCGGTGCCGCCCGCCGCGGCGGAACTCAGGCCAAAGGCCGCTCTTAGGAACTTGTCCTGTGTCCGTTTCTGGTCGCTCGCGCCGTACTTATCCGCAATTACCCCCTTCACAGACGACGCCCGGATGACGGGCCAACCGGTGACACGGTCTCTTTCGACCGGCAGATCGATGTAACCAACGCCCCGTCCGATTCCGGGATGAGTAGGCGTCAGTGCGTGGATCCAGTAAAGCTTTCTCGGCATCGCTCTTGATCTCCCGCCGTGTTTAGGTCCAGATCCCCCACAACGCGAGGCCAAAGCCGTCGTTTCGCTCGCGCACCTGGTCGCTGACCGGTTCTAACCAGAGGTTTGCCAGTTCCTCTGGGAAACCCTCCACGACCTCGAAGAAATAAGTCGCTCCGGCCGGAACGCAACGTCTGATCGGTTTCGGTCCCGGTTGTCCGTTGGGATCCAGTTCACCGTTCCTGTTGATGGGGGCCAGTGACCAACCGGAAACAGCGATCCAACGCTTCAGCGTGGCCCCCACCAGGCGCAAGCGGACGCTCACACCAGGCGGTGAGCCGACGCCAGCATCGTCAAGCCAGCCTGGCTTCCATCCGTCGTCGAAGACGGCCGGGGTCACCAGGACCATGCGGACCCGCCGAGCACCGCGGAGCGCGACGGCGATCTGATCCGGGCAACGCCACAGCGCCGCGGCTGCAGGCTCTGCCATCGCCCAGTGCACCGGACGTCTTTCGCCACCCAAGGGCTGACAGGCATCCAGCGCGGAAACGTCGGCCGCAATATCGGCGGGGATGCGTGCTCGTAGCAGAAGCCTAACCGGCACAAGCTCCTTTCGGTCCGACTTCTCCGACCTCCCCGTGTACCGGGGCAGGGCGTGGGCGTAGAGGTCCTCGGTGCTGAAGATCATTTCTTCGGCCGCGGTTCCATACCGCGGATCGATCTGGACGTGAGTACGCGTGCTGCGAAGAGGGGCGCCCAAAAAGTTGGCGTCGAACCACGCAGCCGGGCGGCTGTCTTGAGTTTCTGTCAACCATTCCACGTATCGGCCCGCGGGCCACCACGCTGGGGGGCTGCCGGGTTTAACATCCTTGCTCGCTTGTTTGTCCGAGAGCATTACTAGCATCGGCGTGGTATTGCCGATGGTAAAGTCGACGCCCTCGTCGGGGTTGATCTTCTGAGGCTGTAGTCGGATAATGCGTTCGCCTTCGTCCGGATCGTGGTGAAGCAAGCAGTCGTCGGGTGCCGGAAGGTAGAGCTCCTTTCCGTCGGTGGGAAAGACACCGGCTACCTCGATTGCCTGAAGTTTCTTCGCGCTCGGCAGAGAAAAATCCATCTCTGGAGTGGCCATAGCGAGCATGCTGCGAAAAGAACCGGCCACGGCTGAGGGGATGAACCAGGACAGGCCGCGCATCCGTCGCCCCTGGTTAACTCCGAACGGCCGGCTGTCGCGAGAAATGAGCGGTCCCAGCGCCAGGATGGAGAAGTAGCTGCTGGTCGCGCCGCGACCCGCTGAAGCTGCAGTGCTCTGGGCTGTCGGTTGTAACGCATTGCTCCCTTCGTAGTTCTCACTCATGGAGCCGCTCCGACGGTCGCATTCGGCAAGTATTCGGGCTGAGCGTTCGCGATTAACTCAGCAACGCGCAGTGACGCCACAAGTCGCTCAAACTCGCAGAGGCTAGCGACACGCACTATCGCCTCTTGTACCGTCTTCAGATGCTCTCTATTTCGTGGCGTCGTCTTATTACGCAGGACGCGTAGTGCGTCAGCCTTCAGCGCGGTCAACAAAGTGTCCGACTGGCGCCACGCCTTGTAGATGCGCTCGAGATCGCGGAGATCGCGGGCCAAGCCGTGAGGAATTGCTTGGATTATAAACAAATGCACGAGTTCGCGTAGGAGACCGTCGGTGCTTTCGTCCCACCGGTAGCGGATGCTGATCGGCTCCCCGCCGCGCTTGCGCATCTGGATCGCGAGTCCGTTGCGGTCAGGATGCTTTGCCTGGCGTTCCGCCTCCCGAGCGTACTCCAGGAGGAGCTCGAGGTCCTCCATGAAATGTCCGATCGCGATGCCGACCGATAACGTTGGCTGGGTTTGGAGGCCAACGGACCGCGCGAATTCGCCCATAACGGCTGAGAACGCCTTGCTAAGTTCTGCAGCGCACGGAACACACCGATCCAAGGGGAGAAAGGCGAGCACATCGTCGCCGCCGGCGTAGACGAGGACGCCGTTGTGCTCGTCAACGATCTCTTTTACTTTGGTGGCGAAGGCCCCCAGGGTGGCCGAAAATTCTCTGTTCGTCTCCGGCGTCTTGAGCTCGGAGATCGTGGCCCCCATCCGATCGCCGTCTGCGACCAGCACGGCGAGATATGGCTGGGGTTCGGGGAGCTGGTCGAGAATCGCGTGAATTGGCTCCAGGTCGCGCTCGGTAATATCCCCGAACGCTTCTTCGAGCCACTCGTGGTGGCGGCTTACGTACACGACGGTACCTTCGTACGGGAAGTCGGCGTACCTCGGATAGCCTTTTAAATAGTGAAAGACGTTGGGGTGCCGGGCGTGGAGCGCGTCCGCGCTCTCGCGAAGCCGCTGGAAGTCGGCCGCTCGTTGCTTCTGCAGCCAGCGGAGCCAGGGGTCGGCGGCTATGCGAGAGACGGACGGGTACGGCCGCGGGCCCGCGCCAACGCGTTTGGTAATACCGACGACGTCAAGCTGCTCTCCGGCGCGAAGCCGGAGCTTGCGGGCCTCGTCGACTTGTCGTTCCCAGCACGGATCCGAGGGGCGTTTGAGCACCGATTCCCGACGCCCGTCCAGGGACGATTTGGGGACCAAGGCTCTTCCACGGGCGGGGAGGAAGTCACGAAGTGCTTTGCGGCCGGCCAGCAGCCGCATCACTCGCCGCCGGGCTTCGGCGTAATCATCTCGCAAGGGGGCCCAGGCGGCATAGAACTCCAGCACGTCATCCACCTGGTCTGCCCACAGGTCGTCCCGGATCAATGGGTGGACGGTGGCCCTGGCCTTATCTGCTTCCTGCTTCCACCGCGTCTGAGCTGCTTGACGGGCCTGGTCGGCGACAGCTCGCGGGTTGGCCCCTTCGCCCAGGACGGCCACGACCACGTTCGCGACGCTTTCCTGTGTCGTATCGGCGGGAAAGACGAGTTGCCCCCCAGCATCCTCGACTGCCTTCGCCACGCTCCGGCTGATCTCGGAGAGCAACCAGGAGCCGTACCACAGATCTCGCGTGCGGCGAGCGGCCGCGATAAACTCCTGGACCGGTCCTATGGAGATCGCGAGCAGGTACCTCACGGGTAGATACTCCTATACCCTTTGCATTGTTGCGCAAACCCTAGCAACGCGTGAACGGCGGACCCTTGCCCGGATTCGTCGTAGTGGAGGGGAGACCCCTTGTATCGTGTAAGATGGGGGTCGCGCACACGTAAAGAGACGCCGGTTTTTAGCGGTTTCCTGTCCCGAACAAACACTACATCGGGTGGCAGGGGGCATCGGAGGAGACAAATAACGGGCAGAAAAGAACCGTTGGCTAGCGCAACAGGACGCAGGATAAGTGGACTGGCCATGCGGTCAGAGTCTCCCGACGGCTGTAGGGTTACGTCCTCGGGGTCGCCCTGGCGTGAGTCTTTAAAGTGGAACACGATTGGCAGGCCGAATTCTGCCCGGGGCGCAGCGTCGTCCGGGATGTGCTCGAGCCGCTGGTGACGTCTTAACCGCTTGCCGGTGACGCGGCGGATGGTTTCTGGCTCCGGCCAGCGCGACCGACGGGGCCGGTTGGGCTGCCGGCCGGGGTTGCGTCCGACACCTTCGCCCTGTCGGAACTTCTCGAGGCAGTCGATTACGTTACTCCATGCCTGCATCGGATCGGACGCTGGTTGCCCGACGAGGATCTCCTCGGCAAGGGTGGGCCAGTCTCGCGCGGAACCTGTCCCACGACACAAACTGCGGCATATCTCCACAAACTCGCTTTCCTTACGCGGAACTGTGAGTGGGCTTGCCCCGTGGGAGCCGATCTCCTCCAGGCGGATCGCCCCACATCCGCGTCTCGTCCGTGCACCAATTCCGCCGAACGTGGCCCAGGCCAAGAGCGTTGTCTCGAGATCTGGCCAAAGATCATCGGGAGCCTCGATGACGAGTTCGAAGGTAAGCCTTCTAAGGCAGTTTGCGGGGGGATTCTTGCTGGACGAAGGGTCCCCTACAACGGAATCACCTTGAAAGGGGAAAAGGGCGTAGGCGACCGGTTGGAAAACCTCCGTGAACCGAGGGCGCCACCTGTGCTGGCCTCGCCGCGTCTGGCCGCTCCGGACATAGCGGGCGCACGGATCTTTACGGAAAAAGACCTCCTCGACGGCCACCCGCACCGAACTGGCCCGTTCCATCGATCCCCAGACCTCCTCCTGGCGCGCTCGCAGCTCTTTAGCGGTGGAGAACTGGGCCCCCACGGTTGCACGCCACCAGAACTCCAGATGGCCGCGGATGGTGGTACCGCGTACCGGAGTGACCTCGTCCGGTGCGCGCTCCGCGACGCCCGCTCCGAAAACAGGGGTGATAGCGGTAACTCGGAAGCGTCGAACGCGCACCGAGGGCTTGGATGACACCTGAGGAACCGCGGGGGCTGATGGTATTGACGTCGGCTTGGGCATCGCTTGCTCGCTTACTTGGCGTTTCTACCCGTACTACCCGAAGATATACGACCGGGGGCCACGGATTCTGACACGCCGCGACTATGGACGTCGTTCCTCACAAGGCCCCCAACCTGAGGGCCACCCTCTAGACCGCCGCCCAGTCTAGCAGCGCGGCTCACCCCGTAGCAAGAGGGTGACGAGTTCAGACAACGCGGCCCTTGCCGGAGGAGAGCGAACCGATCCCCGGGGCAAGACGCTAGGGGCGTTGAGTTCCGGTTCGGCGGCACGCCACGCTGCTCCGGCCGCGACCTGCTCCGGTGCCCGGCGACGACACCCCGCTTGCCCTTCGCCCGGCGATGGTGCCCCCCGCCCT
>JALSID010000279.1 GCA_026981825.1 Planctomycetota bacterium | reverse complement strand
TCGCGGGGGGGGCGTTACCGGTGGAGAAAGCAACAGGACGAACCCGGGTGGAACGAGGGATACGACGTCGTCCGGTGCAGGCCCGATGGCGGCGATTCGGGCCGGACGGAAGCGAAACACTTCGGCGTTCGCCTTCTTTTTCCAACGATCGGGTCTGCTGCTTTCGATTTTGGGTCATTCTACTTTAGTTGCGCGGGCCTCACGACTTTTGGTCGACCGGGTGCACGCAACGCCGCGGCTCCGCTGCCTGCCGGGCAGCGCAACTGCGCCCGAATGCAGAGCCGGACCGCCGTCGGGCCGGCGACGGCGCAGCATTGGTAGCGCCACGGGGCGCTCCCGGTCCGGTCAAGTCCAGCTTCGGAAAGCTCGTCCGCTGAGAGCCCGATCGGTCAGATCCGGCCGATCGGCCGGATCGGTCCGAGCTTGGCGTTGGGTAAGGCCCTTGGCAGGCGCGCCGAGGCCCCAACAGAGCCGAACCGCCTCCGCCCCGGGGCGTCGCCGGCCGGGTGTGGTGGCGGCTGTGAACGAACGGAGCGCAAGCAGCGTGCAAGGGGTCTGTCGTGCGACCGCGCAACCTGTGCGAAAGCCGCCCTAGCGGCGCCGGAGCCGGTCAAGGCTTCGCGCCGGCTGCGCCTGCCCAAGGCGCGTGGACGTCAGTCCAGCCGCCACTGCCGACGGCCAACGTGGAGTTCGGCGGGGGTGATGGGGACCGCAACGGCGGCGAGCTCGCGAGCCCCACCTACTGGAGCGCGCCGTGTGTGGCGTCTCAACCGCGACCACGGTAGGCTATCGGTGCCGAAGGCATCCGGCCGGTACGCAGGCCCGTCGGGTCGGCCGGCCAGACTCTCGGGGGAGCCGACTTGGCGCCCACGCTAAATTGGGGTGGATGCGGTTTGGTTGCAGGGGGTTCTTCAACCCGTTGGTGTCCTGGACCGTCGGAATCCGGTGGAGTGTTCCTGTGCATCGCGTAGCTGTGCTGCTCACGACTTGGGCTGTTGTTTTGTGGGGGGGACCAGGTCTAGCTTCTGGTGCCGAAAGGAAACTGAGTGCGCGAGGAACCAGGGGGGTTGCGGTGAGTGTTTCCCCCGAGGCGACCCAGATCGGCTTGGATATCCTCCGCGCCGGTGGCAACGCGGTAGACGCCGCGGTGGCGATGGCATTCGCGCTGGCGGTGACGTTTCCCGCTGCAGGCAACATCGGGGGAGGGGGCTTCATGATGATTTACGATCCACAGTCGGCCCAGGTGTACACGGTCGAGTATCGGGAGACGGCCCCCGCGGCGGCGACCTACGAGACGCTGCGAGGGGTTACGGCAACTTCTCGGGGGCACAAAACGGTTGGTGTCCCTGGGACCGTACGCGGGCTGGAACTGGCCCACCGCCGGTTTGGCCGGCTCCCGTGGGCGGACCTGGTCCGTCCTGCCGTGCGGTTGGCGGAGGAGGGCATCGTCGTGCGCGCTCCTCTGGCCCGTTCCCTGAACGCCATCTTGCGACACCCTGATGTCTCGGCGGAGATGCGACGTGTCTACGGCAACAACGGCCGCCCATGGAAACCGGGAGATCGGCTGGTACAGCCCGACCTGGCCAAAACCCTGGAGATCATCGCACGAGAGGGGGCGGATGCTTTCTATGAGGGGCCGATTGCGGAGCTGATCGTGCGAGAGATGAAGCGTGGGGGCGGTGTTCTCACGGCGCAGGATCTCGCGCGGTACCGTGCCCATCTGCGGCCGCCAATCCGCGCGGTTTACAGGGGGTTTGAAATCTACGGGCCACCCCCGCCCAGCTCGGGGGGTGTCGTGCTGGCCGAGATGTTGCACATGCTCGATGGGTTCGACCTGGACCGGCGTAGTCGGTGGTCGGCGGAGACGCTGCACCTGCTTGCGGAGGTGATGAAACGCGCCTATCTGGACCGCGCCCGCTATCTCGGTGATCCCGACTTCGTACGCATTCCCCTCCAACGGTTGCTCAGCCGCGACTACGCCCGGTCCCTGGCTCAATCGATTCGCTTCGATCGGGCCACTCCGGCGGAGGAGTTAGGCAAGGAGATCCTCACTAACCGGGAAGGGCAGCACACAACCCACTTTGTGGTGGCCGATTCCACCGGTTTCGCCGTATCCAACACCTACACCCTGCAGGACAGCTACGGGTCGCTTGTGGTGGTGAGAGGGGGAGGATTCTTACTGAACAACGAGATGACCGACTTCAACTGGACCCCTGGTCGTACCGACGCATCCGGCAATATCGGTACGCCTCCGAACGTGCTCGAGCCCAATAAGCGTATGTTGAGTTCTCAGACACCGGTGATTGTCTTGCGGGACAGGAAGCCGTACTTGTTGACGGGGTCTCCCGGGGGGCGCACGATCATCAACACGTCCTTGCAGGTGACGATCAACGTATTGGCGTTCCAGATGAGCCTTCGTGAGGCGGTCGATGCCCCCCGAATCCATCACCAGTGGATGCCGGACGTGATCGTTTACGAAGGGGCGGAGCGGATCGAAGTGGTGCGACCGGCGTTGGAACGGCTTGGCCATCAGTTGAGGAGGGTGGGACGTATTGGTGATGCGCACTCCGTCCTCGTCGATTCGGTACACCGCCGGTTCGTCGGAGAGGCCGACGGCCGGATCGAGGGGGCCGCAGCCGCTTTCTGATTGCGGTGGCTTCGTTCGATCCTGGGGACGGCCGAGCACCAACCTGCTCAGGAGACGGCCATGAGCCGCAACCGTACGGTTCTGGTAGGCACGTGCGGTTTTCCGAAAGCCCATGCGCGGTGCTATGAGGCGCTGGATGTGGTCGAGGTGCAGCAAACGTTCTACGAACCTCCTGGGCCTGAGACCCTTGCCAGGTGGCGTTCCGAGGCGCCCCGGGGATTCCAGTTCACGATGAAGGCTTTTCAGGCGATCACTCACTCGCCGGAAAGTCCGACCTATCGCCGTTCAAAGTTGTCGCCAGAGGAACGGCAGGGGGCAGGGTGCTTCAGGGACACGTCCACCGTGTGGCGTGCTTGGGAACGCACGCTCGAATGTGCCCGGGCGTTGGAGGCGGCGGTGATCGTGTTCCAGTGCCCGGCCCGCTTCCGTCCAGGCCCGGAGAACGTGCGGAACATGCGGAATTTCTTCGAACGTGTCGATCGGGGCGGATTCCGGTTCGCCTGGGAGCCGCGCGGCGACGCATGGACCGACGAACTCATCCTGGAACTCTGCGAGGAGCTTGATCTGCTCCATGTGGTGGATCCGTTCGTGCACCGTCCTGTGCGTGGGGGCACCCACTACTATCGCCTGCATGGCAGGACCGGGTACCGCTATCGGTACACCGACGAAGACCTGCAGGAACTGGCGACGTTCTGCACGGCGCGCACGACTTATTGCCTGTTCAACAACGTGAGCATGTGGGAGGACGCGGTCCGGTTTCGCGACCGATTGCACGGACAGCAGCAAGGGGCTGCGACCGGGAACCGCGGGCGGCGCAGAACAAAGCAGCGGTGACCGACCAAGCGGGCTCTCAATGGCGCCTTGAGCGAGTTTGCTTTCCCAACGTTGCCGGAGAGGTTTCGCTGAAAACGGGGGAGATGTTTCCGGCAGGCATGTTCTCGACGAATTCTGGTACTCCTGCTCAGCAGCGGGCGGGGCCCGGCGAGCGGACGAGGTGGGGGGGGCTGACGGGGGGGCGATCTGAGCTGGGGTTGGCGCGGGGCAACTGCTGCGACGATCGTCCGGGGCTGCCAGGCAGGTGGGCAGCACTTCTGTCATATCCGGAACGTGCTGTCCGCAGGTGCTGTTGCTCGATGTGCGCCGCCGGGACGGATGAGCTATCTTTCCGTGACGAGAACATGTCCGAGCTCTGATGCACGTTTATCTTCTTTGGCGGAGCGGTCATGTCACGCAAGCTTTGGCAGGCTAGCGGTCTGCTCCTGGTCGTCCTTGTTACGGCCGTTGCGGCCGGCGAACGCGGAGATCGGGGGGTTGCGTCTCAGTGGAGGTTACGCTCGACGGCCGGGCAGGCGGCAACGGGTCGGAGCCGGGAGCACCCGTTGTCCGGCCTGACCCACGTGCGCGTGGTCACCGACTCGAAGGTGGTGACCGGCCTGTTGTGGGGGGAGGGGGCCGGCTATGTTGCCGTGCTTCGCACAGACGGTCAAATTGAGCTGCTCAAGGCGGACTCGGTGCAGTCGACTTCGCCGGTCGAGGCACCGTTCATGCCGGTCACCGTGAATGAGCTGATCCGAACATTGTCACGCAAGCTTCCCTGGAGGTTTCGTTGGTATCGGGTCGGACCGTATGTTATCGCCTCCACGGCTGACGCAAGCACGTCTCGACTTGTGGCGAACACTCTGCGCAAGCACTATGTAGCGTATCGCACCTACATGCAGCGGCGGGGCCTGCCATTCCAGGAGCCGGTGTTTCCTCTGCCGGTTCTCGTGTTCGGCTCGCGAGCGGAGTTCGTGAACTACGCGACCCGTGATCTGCGTAAGCCGGTGGACGAACATTTCGCCGGCTACTACTCGCTGAGGACGAATCGTGCCGCTTTTACCCTGGAAGGAACGAGTGACTGGCGCGGGCTTGGTTCGTTAACGCACGAGGTGACCCACCAGCTCACGTACAACACGGGCTTTTTGAAACGATTTGCTCACTATCCGCGCTGGTTTCTCGAGGGGTTTGCTACCTACTTCGAGGTGGCGGGTATGGGCGCCGACGGGAGATTGAAGTGGAACGGAATCGGGGCAGTGAACAGCGACCGGCTGGAGGTTTTTCAGGCGAAGCGGCCGGGGCGGTTACCGGACTCAATTCGCGATCTAGTGCTGTTTGACCGCCGATTCAGCGGGGGGAAGGAAGCGGTGGAGGCTTACGCCGAGGCGTGGGCGCTGACGTACTTTCTGGCGGAGCGCCGTCCCAGGAGGTTTCGCAACTACCTGAAGATCCTGTTGGGTCGCCCTGTGCTGCGGGAGTACGAACGAAGCCAGCGGCTCGAGGATTTTGTGAGTGTTTTCGGTGAGGACTTCAAGCTGCTCGACCGTGCCATCTGCACGGAGATGGACCGCCTCGCACAGCGTTGAGCCTCGATGGGGCGATTAAAGGGGGAACGGGGACCGGCCTCCTGGCCGGCCCCCGTTTGGTTTTTAGCTGGTGGGCGATTGTGGTTTCCAGTCGATGCGGGAGATTTCCGCCAGCGCGAGGATCAGGGCTTGCGTACCGTTTCGGCCCCGGCCTTGGGCTTTGAGGGCCACGTAGAGCTGGTGCACAAGCGCCAGTCCAGGGAGGCAGAGGTTCATGCGACGGCACTCGTTGAGGGCGATTTCCATGTCCTTGACAAAGTGCTCCACGAAGAAGCCCGGGTCGTAGTTGCCCCGCAACATGCGGGGGGCCAGGTTGCTCAGCGTCCAGCTTCCTGCGGCTCCGCTGCTGACCGATTGGAGGACCGTGTTCAGATCGAGGCCTGCTTTGTAGCCGTAGAGCAGCGCTTCGCACACGCTAATCATGGTGCCGGCCACAAGGATCTGGTTGACCATTTTCGTATGTTGTCCGGCCCCGGCCGGTCCCTGGTAGACAATGGTCTTGCCCATTCGTTCGAACAGGGGCCACACAGCTCGGACCGCTTCTTCGTCGCCGCCGATCATGATCGACAGCCTTGCTTCCCGTGCGCCCACATCACCTCCGGATACCGGCGCATCAATCGCGTAGACACCTTTTTCGCGGGCGCGGTTGTAGATCTCCACGGCCAAACTGGGATCGCTCGTGGTCATGTCCACCAGGATCGCACCGGATCGCGCACCGTTGAGAATGCCGTCCGGACCAAGGTAGACTTCGCGCACATCCGACGGGTAACCGACGATGGTAAAGATGACGTCGGCTTGCTCAGCGACTTCGCAGGGGCTGTTCGCCCAGGTAGCCCCTTGGTCAATCAGGTTCTGGGCCTTCTCTCTGGTTCGGTTGAATACCACGACCTGGTATCCCCCCTTAAGCACGTGTCCGCACATGCTGTTGCCCATCACCCCGGTGCCGATCCAACCCACCCGCGTCTTTCCGGGTTCGACAGGTTGCAACGCCATCTCCTTCACCTCCACGGCTGCTGCCTGCGTTCTCAGAGCCTGCCCAACGCTTACGAGATTAGAAGTGTACTCACTCTTCCCGCCCGGCGTGCGCTCCCGGCAGCGAAACCGCCCGAAGGTGAAACCCGGTGTAACGCAGGCGGTATGGGAGGTTGGATCCGCCCTGAACAGAGCGAACGCTGCCAGCGACTGGTTCTGGAGATCTCGCTATGACTCGTGTCGCACGTGCACTTGGGCTCTTCCTGTTCGTCCTTGTCGGTCGGCTCGCTGTTGCACAGCTCCAGGAGCCGGCGCAGCTTGTTCCGGCTGACGCCCAGCTTTACGTCCATTTGAACAACCCAACGGACACGCTGGACGCTCTGCTCACGCAGGACGTCTGGCAACTGATCAACGAGGCGCCGGCCTTCGATCAGTACAGGCGGAGCCGCGAGTACGCCCAGTTGCGCGCGGCCGTGGCGTACGTGGAATCGAGACTGGGGCGGAACTGGCGCGAGATCCTCCGCCATCTCACCGCCGGTGGCGTAACGGCCTTTTTCGTTCAAGTCCAGCCTCCGGTTGGGGCCGTGATTGCCCGCGGCGACGACGAGGAACTGGTGAGCGATTTCGATGAGCTGATCCGCGAACTCGCTTCCGACAACGGTAATCGACGGCTTGAGTCCTTCGATGTCGGTCGGGTTACGGTCTGGAAGTTGAGCCAGGGGGCCTATTACTTTGTCCGGGGGACGGACATCGTCGTCGCAACTAGCCCGGAACTGTGCCGTTCGATTATCGCGCGGCTGGACAGCCCGGTCAAAAGCGGAACGTTGAGCAGCGATCCACAGTTCAAGGCTGCAAGGGAGAGGCTGGGCGGAGCGGTAGATGATCCGCAGAAGACGCTGGCCGGTTGGTTGTTCGTCAGGGGGGACTTGCTCCGTTCTGTACCGGAGCTGCAGGATCTTCCCGGCGAGAAATACCCGGACGCAGGCGTGCCGTTTCTCTTCGGTGTTCTGCCCCACCTGCTGCGAACCGCCCCCTACGTTACAGCCTCCGTTTGGCGTCGGCCCGGCGGGATCACCCTGTCTGCTCAGATACCTCGTACCGAGCCAACCCTCCCGCCTACTCTGACGTGGTTGCATTCCGCCGAGCCCGGCAAGGAAGCAGCGAAGCCGATCCGCGTACCCGGCACCGTGCTTTCCTTCAGTATCTATCGCGATCTGAAAGGACTATGGGATGTCAAGGACCGGCTTGTCAGTAAGGAAGGTCTGCAGGGGTTTGTTGACATCGAGACCGAGGTGGCCCCGGTGTTGTTCGGCAACCGCGACTTTGCTACGGAGGTTTTGGCCGAGATTGCTCCGCAGGTCCGTGTGGTGGTGATCGCGCCCGAGAGCGCGGGTGATGAGCCCATCGTGCTTCCGGCTGTGGCGTACGTGCAGCGGCTTCGCCACCCCGAGGAGTTCGGGCAGGACCTTACCATCTCGTTCCAGACCCTGGTCGGCTTGATTAACCTGGGCCTGGCACAGAACGGTCAGCCTCGCATGATGCTGAGCACCCTGTCGTACCGGGAGGTTACGCTGCACACGGCGCGTTTTCCGGAAGCTGAGCAGGGAGCGGCCCCCACGAGCCCGCAGTTCGTGCTCCTTCGGCAGATCTCGCCTACGCTGGCGATCTGCAAAGGGTACGCTGTCCTTGCATCGAGCGAGTGGGCAGCTCGTGCCATCGTGGACTATCTGCTTGACGATCCCGCAGCCGATGCTTTGACTGCTCACAATGAAATCCTTGAGCTCGATGTCAACGCGCTCGTCCGTTTGATCGAGATGAATCGCCAGGCCCTGATTGACGCGCGGATCACGCAGGCAGGGGTCGATCCCACCCAGGCGGAAGGCGAGATCGACAGCCTGATCCAGGCTTTGCGCATGTTCCAGACCGCCCGATACACTCGCGGCCTGAACGAACGCGAAATGTACCTCCGTGTTGACCTCGACCGTAATTAGCCTGCGCATGCAACAACGCTGAAGCCCGAGAGGAGCTGGCCATGCCGGGAGCAAAGCAAGCGGAACTACCAGACGAAGTGCTGCAACACCCGGTCAGTCGCGAGCTGCTGGCCGACCCGGAACGGGCCTGGGAGCCGTTTGATTCGCGCGCCCACTGGGATCGGCGACTGGCCGCCCATGCCCTGCGTCGGGCCGGCTTCGGCGGAACCTGGGCGGAACTTCAGGAGGCGGTACGGATCGGTCCCCAGAAGCTGGTGGATCGGCTCTGGACCGATTTTGGCAGTGGCACGTTGGACGAGGTCCGTTTCCAGCGGATGGAGCGGACGTTCCTGAGCGTCGGGAGCGTGGAGAGTATGCGGGGCGTGTGGGTGCTCCGCATGCTCCACGGGCGACAGCCCCTTGTCGAGCGCATGGTCCTCTTCTGGCACGATCATTTCGCTACCTCTCTGGCGAAAGTCCAACGGCTCGACTACATGCACCGTCAGATCGATCTTTTCCGACGCTATGAGCGTGGCGAGGTGGTCTGCGAGGGGGGTAAGCGGCACAGTTTCGAAACTCTGCTTCGGGCGGTCTCGCGTGATCCCGCCATGCTCGTCTGGTTGGACGGAAATTCCAATCGGCGGGCGGCTCCGAACGAGAATTACGCGCGTGAGTTGATGGAGCTGTTCACGCTCGGCATCGGAAACTACACGGAAAAGGATATCAAGGAGGCAGCACGGGCTTTTACGGGTTGGTTTGTGCGGCGTGATCAGTTCTTTTTCGCGCCGTACGAACACGACGATGGCGTGAAGACGGTCCTCGGTGAGACCGGCAACTGGAACGGTGACGACGTCATTCGCATCCTCTTAAACCAGCCTGCTGCGTCGCGGTTCCTGCCGAGCAAGCTTTACCGCTATTTCATCAGCGACATAGACCCGATACCGGAATCTCTCATTGAGCCGTTAGCGGATGGGTTCCGGACGAGCGGCTTTGACACGCGCTGGTTGGTGGATCGGATCGTGCGGTCGAGGGTGTTCTTTTCGCCCATCGCCTATCGTCGGAAGGTTTCGTCCCCCATAGATTTCGTGGTCGGTACGGTGCGCCGTTTGGAGCCGGTGCGCACATACCCAAACTATCTCGCTCAGGTCATATCCCGGCTCGGTCTTAGCTTGTATGAGCCACCGAGCGTGGCCGGTTGGGACGAGGGGCTGGCCTGGATCAGCACGCAGACGCTTTTACAGCGCGCGCGGTTCGTGCGCGAGTTGACCAGAGCACAAGGGGGGATGTTCGATGGCGCCGTTCGGCCTTACGCGCTCTGCCGCCGCTACGGAATGTCCGCGAAGAACGCGGCGTTCCAGTTCTACGTGAACTTGTTCCTGGACGGTAGGCTCTCCGAGGAGGTGCTGGCCAAACTGCGCGCCGCGTACGAGGAGGCGGCCAGCAGTGGAACCGAGCGGATGGACAGGGCCCTTCGCGGCCTGATCGTGGCCCTTTGCACGCAGCCGGAGTACCAATTGGTCTGAGGACCAGGGAGAGAACGGCCATGTTTACCAGCAGACGCGATTTTCTTAAGCAGAGCACTCTGCTCGCCGTTGGCAGCACGATCCCGGTGTTCCTGCGCCAATCAGCGGCCACCCTGGCGTCCACGCGGCCACGCGGCGATCGGGTCCTGGTCGTGATCCAGCTTACCGGAGGAAACGACGGACTGAACACGGTCGTTCCTTACGGCGACGAACTGTACGCCAGGTACCGGCGCGTTCTTCGCATCCCGAAGAGGCGGGTGCTCAAGATCGACGACTACCATGGCTTACACCCGGCCATGACGGGGATGCACGAGTTGCTTGGCCAGGGTAGGCTGGCGATTGTGCAGGGGGTAGGGTATCCGAATCCGAGTCGGTCGCACTTCCGATCGATGGACATCTGGCACACGGCCAGCACGGCTGCCGAACTCCCCCGCTACGGCTGGCTGGGGCGCGTGGTGGACCGCCCGGGTTTCGTGCAGACCGGAAGGATACCGGGGGCTTTCGTAGGGGGCCAAGAACTGCCTCTCGCCCTCCGCGCTCGCCGAAGCGTGCCAGTGATCGGCTCACTCGAACAGTTCCGCCTGGAAATGGAGGCGGAGTTGAAGCGAACCGCCACGGAGCTCGTCGCTGTGCCCCGCCAGGATCCGGTGCTTCAGTTCCTGCAGCGCACCACACTGGATTCGTTCACCGTGGCCGATCAACTGGACCGTCTGGTCGGCCCGGAGAAGAGCGCCGTACGCTATCCATCGACTCCCCTGGCGCAAAAGCTGCGCATCATCGCTCGGATCATCTCTGCTGGCCTCGGCACCCGGATCTTCTACACCTCCATCGACGGCTTTGATACCCACTCCCGACAGGCGCCCCAGCATCAACGCCTGCTCCAGGAGCTGTCGGACGCTGTCGCTGCGTTCACCAACGACCTGGCTGTGCGGGGTGAGCTTGACCGCGTGCTCGTGATGACCTTCTCGGAGTTCGGGCGGCGCGTTGCCGAAAACGGCTCTGCCGGAACCGATCACGGTACCGCGGAACCTATGTTCCTGGTGGGGGGGCAAGTTAACGCCGGGCTGGTCGGGAACCACCCGCCGCTGGACGACCTGGTCGACGGCGACCTCAAGTTCCACACCGACTTCCGTCAGGTTTACGCCACCGTCCTGGAAGACTGGTTGGGGGTGCCGTCGGAACCGGTTTTAATGGATCGCTACGAGAAGGTTCCTCTCTTCCGGGGATGAGCCTGGACAGCTATCCGCTAGGATGCCGGGGGCGTTGTCGCCGCTGGGTGGCCGAAGACTTCGACACGGCTGCCGGGAGTCACGGTTGACACCGGGCAGCCGTGTTGTTGTTCGGCCTTGATGCTTGGCTACTGCAGGCAAGCTCGTGTCCCGCTGGCCAGGTGGTTCGAGCAGTGGTCCAGGGGGGCCTAAAGTGACCTTGCTGCGGAAGGACGGCTGCAGCGCCCAGTGCACACCTGGTTGCCTTGGGCTCGGGGATTGTGTGTCGCCCGCGCTGCGGTCCGTCAAACCCGGGGGCAAGTAGAGACGAGGACACTTCGCTAGGCTGTGCGCGATCCGAAGCTCTTGGTCATTGCCCCCTCCGGTATGCTCGTAAACTTGATAGAGGGTCGCCGCTCGTGCCATCGGAGGTCCAACCATGAGCCGGATAACGCGTTCGTTGGTATGGCTGGCGTGGGCAGTTCTGGCTCCCGTAGCGGTGTGGGCTCAGTCCGACTACCCAATCCGACCTGTTCCGTTCACGCAGGTGCACCTGGAAGGTGGCTTCTGGGGGCCGCGGATCGAAACAAACCGACAGGTGACCGTCTGGCACGTGTTTCGGATGTGCGAAGAGACCGGGCGGATCGACAACTTCGCCGTAGCAGGTGGGCTGAAGAAGGGCGGCTTTCGGGGCATCTTTTTCAATGACTCCGACGTGTACAAGGCGATCGAGGGAGCGGCCTATTGTCTGGCGGTCCGGCGTGACCCGAAGCTGGAAGCCTACGTCGATAGTGTGATCGACAAGATCGCGGCTGCCCAGGAGGAGGACGGATACCTGTACACGGCACGCACGATCGGCGATCCCAACTACGACTTCCCGGGCAAAAAGGCTAGGTGGTCAGATTTAGCTGTCGGACATGAGCTCTACAACGTGGGGCATCTGTACGAGGCTGCAGTAGCCTACTGGCAGGCCACCGGGAAACGTAAGCTGCTGGACGTGGCGATCAAGAATGCGGATCTGATCTGCAGGGTATTCGGCTCAGGAGAGGGGCAGCTCAAGGGGGTACCTGGGCACGAAGAGATCGAGATCGGCTTGGTGAAGCTGTATCGCGCGACGGGCGACCCGAAGTACCTCCGCCAGGCGAAGTTTTTCGTGGACATGCGTGGTCGGAAGGATGTGCGGGGCCGCGTGTACGGGGCATATGCTCAGGACCACAAGCCCGTCTTCGAACAGACCGAAGCGGTGGGGCATGCGGTGCGCGCCGGCTATCTGTACGCCGCCATCGCCGACATTGCCGCCCTTACAGGAGATGTCCGGTATCGACAGGTTGCTGAGAGGCTCTGGTCGGACATCGTGTCGCGCAAGATGTACATCACCGGTGGGGTTGGGTCGCGTCGCCGCGGGGAGGCTTTTGGTGCACCCTACGAGTTGCCGAACGAGACAGCGTACAACGAGACGTGCGCCGCCATCGCGCAAGCCTTGTTCAACCATCGCATGTTTCTGCTGACGGGCGATGCACGCTACATGGATGTCCTGGAGCGGATCATCTACAACGGTTTTCTGTCCGGAGTTGGACTGGAAGGGGACCAGTTTTTCTATCCGAACCCGCTTGCATGCAATGGGAGGAGTGCGTTCAACCAGGGTGTTCTGGGGCGAAGCCCGTGGTTTAGCTGCGCCTGCTGTCCGGTGAACATCGTTCGGTTTGTTCCGTCCATCCCGGGCTACGTGTACGCCGTGACGGACGATGATCTCTATGTCAATCTGTACGACAGCGGGCGGGCTACGGTAACCGTAGGCGGCACGTCCGTCGATCTCGTTCAGGAGACCGCATATCCATGGCGGGGCGATGTAGCGATCCGAATCTCACCCGAGCGTCCCGCCGGATTCACCGTCCGATTGCGCGTGCCGGGATGGGTACGCGGACAGCCGCTCCCCAGCGATCTGTACCGTTATGCCGAGAACGCCAACCTGGACTATGCATTGTGGCTCAACGGTGAGCCGGTCGATGCCCGTCTGGATAAGGGCTACCTTGTCGTGCGTCGGCGGTGGGAGCGAGGGGATGTGCTCAGACTGCAGTTCGACATGCGTCCCCGCCGTGTTCGGGCGCACGAGCGTGTAGCGGCCGATCGGGGGCGCGTGGCTGTAGAACGAGGACCGATCGTGTACTGCGCCGAAGCGGTGGACAATGGGGGTGCCGTGTACGATCTGATGCTGCCTCCCGATAGCCGGTTCATTGCTGAGCACCGACCAAGTTTGCTTGGTGGAGTCACGGTGATCAAGGGGGACGCCCGGCGCGCTTACCGTGCACGGTCGGGTGAGCTTCGCTTTAGGCCACACCGACTCGTCCTGGTGCCCTATTACGCCTGGGCGCACCGTGAATTGGGTGAGATGGTGGTTTGGTTAGCCGAGGATGCCGCGGCTGTTCGACCTCGGCCTGCGCCCACCCTGGCTTCGCAGAGCCGCGCCTCCGCTTCGCACACGTGGCAGAACGACACCGTAACGGCTCTGAACGACCAGCTTGAGCCGGCCAATTCCGCCGATCACAGCATTCCCCGGCATACGTGGTGGGACCATCGCGGTACCAGGGAGTGGGTGCAGTACGAGTTTCCGCGGAAAGCAGAGGTAAGCGGGGTCGCGGTGTACTGGTTTGATGACACGGGGATTGGCTATTGTCGGGTGCCTCAGTCCTGGCGCGTGCTCTATCGCACGGAGCAGGGGCAGTGGAGGCCGGTTGAGGCGCTCGACGACTACACGGTGGAAAAAGATCGGTACAACGTGGTACGGTTCAAGCCTGTCCGAACCGATGCGTTGCGAATCGAGGTGCAGTTGAGGCCCGGTTTTAGCGGCGGCATCCTGGAGTGGAAGGTGCTTCCTGCCCGCAGCACGAAGGGAGACTAGCCGCGATACTTTCGTTCTGCGGCGGAAGCCGGCGGGAAAGAGGGCGGAGTGGTCTCGCGGTGCCCGGCGATAGCCTGGCTCGGCGCCACCCGGGTCACGGACAAGCTTGTCGACTCGTACCGGCTAAACCAGGTCCTAGGGGCTATTACGTAGTTAGCCGATGTGCCGGACAAGACTGGGCACTGCCGTTTCGGTAGTGGGAGCGGCAGTGGCTCTTTTCTTTATGCTCCTTGCTGTGAGTCCCACCACTCTCGGTGACCTGCTGGTGTGGGGGCATTTGCCGCGAGACTTTTGGAACCCCGAGCGGTTGGCTCGTGCTCGTTATGTCGGCTTCGGATTCTCGGCCCTTTGGCTGCTGTACACCGCGACCTTCCTGTGGAGCTTAACGCGAGACGATCGGGCCGAGGGGGGTGTCAACAAGAGAGACGAGGGGTTCGTTGGAACCGGCGCGACACGGGGGGCAGCACTCGTTGTTCTGCTAGCCGCGAGTTTGGCCGTGCGTATTCGATTCCTTCCCGTTCCCCTGGATTACGACGAGGCGTACACGTTTTGGAACTATGCCCGTCATGGACCGATCGAGGCGCTGGCTCGCTTCGACTCCACGAATAACCATCCCCTCAATTCACTTCTCATGGCCATGTGCTACCGGTTCGGTGGCGCGGAAGAGTGGGTGATACGGCTGCCGGTTTTCCTTGCCGGGGTTCTGGTTCCGGTGCTCGTGTTCCTGGCGTGCGCGGCGTTTGGAGAGGTTGTGGCCGGTTTTTGTGCAGGGGCGGCGGCGGTGGTATCCATACCGCTGGTCGAGTATTCGGCCAATGCACGCGGC
>JALSID010000278.1 GCA_026981825.1 Planctomycetota bacterium | reverse complement strand
CAGCAGCACCGTGCGGAAGTCCTCGGGGATTTCGATTTGCCCGCTGGATTCCTTTTCAAGGCCGGACAGTTCCCGCTCGAGCACCTCCAGAGCGGCGATCACCTGGGCTGGGTTTTGGAACCGTTCGGCCGGGTCTTTACCGGTGAGCCGGTTAACGATGAGCACTAGGGGGGAAGGTACATCGGGGGCAAGGAGGCCGATTTCGGGGAGGGGATGGGAGAGGTGTCGCTGGATTTTCTGGTAGGCGGATCCTTCCGGGAACGGGGGCCGTCCGGTGAGCAAGTGGAACAGGGTGCAGCCGAGCGCGTACAGGTCGGAGCGGATATCGGTGTTGCGCGGGTCAACGATCTGCTCCGGCGCCATGTAGTCGAGTGTTCCCATGACGGCACCGGTTGCCGTCAACTGGCTGGTCTCGTCCGTTTCGGACTCGTACCGTATCAGCCCCATGTCTGCGAGCTTCACATTGCCGTTTGCATCGAGCAGCAGGTTGGACGGTTTGATGTCCCGGTGGACGAGTCCGCGTTGGTGGAGCGCGTCAAGAGCCTGGCAGACTTGTTTGGCGACGCGGAGGACGAAGGTCCAGTGTAGTTTGCCTCGTTCTCGCACCAGAGCAGAGAGCGACCCCCCCTCCAGGTATTCCATGGACATGTAGTAGACCTTACGGACGGGGTCGCGGTCGAAGCCGAACACGCGCACGATATGGGGGTGGTTAATCGACTGGGCGACCTCGGCTTCGCGCTGAAACCGGGTGCGCACTTTTCGGCTACGGGCAGCTTCCCCGATGAGAACCTTGACGGCCCGGATCTCACCTGTAGGCACGTGGTACGCTTTGTAGACCTTTCCCATACCCCCACGGCCAAGTTCTGAAACGAGCAGGTAGTCGCCCAGCTTCGGCGCGTGTTTGTACGCCGTGGGGATTGGGGGGTGCTGCTGGTCGTTCGGATCCGCCTGTTTTCCGGCCCGCACGCTTTCCATGCCGGCGCCGTCCAGATCCGCGGTCTCCCCAGTTTGGGTTACAGCGCGCAGATCCTCCTCGCTGACGGATGAATGTGCGCTGTTGCTCTGTCCCCCAACGCCGGCGCGTTGCCGTTTGTGTACCCGCAAACGGAAGCGGCGCTTGCATTGGGGGCACCGGAGCTTGGCCCCGTCGGTGGGGTGCTCGATTTCCAGATCAGAACCGCAGGATGGACAACGCAGTTTCATCGCTGGGCGAGCGCGTGCTCTGGCTGAGTGCTCTGCTCACATGTCGGAAGTACTGCACCCCTCGGTCGCTGCACGGACTTCGGGCCGGTAGGACGGTACAGCTTTAGTATACCTGGGCGGCAGCTCGGCAGTTCGCCGGCACGTCGTGGTTGGCCCGTGCCGACGAGGACAACGATAGCCGATTCCCACCGCCACATATAGGATAACCTTATCACGCACCGCGACGCTGCAGGGGGCGATTGGGAGTCCCGTCCGGTCGTAGCAGTTGCGCCCGTGCCGCTTGCGGCGCGGATGCATCTGACGGTGCGTAGCCCGATCGTGCGGCGATTCCTGAACGAGGAGAACCCAAATGGCCGAGAAGATGCTTGCCGTTCGGAAGGTGGGAGATGAGCCGGGACTTCGGGTTGTAGAAGTTGATGTGCCGCGGCCCGGTCCGGACGAAGTGCTGGTTCGGGTAGAAGCGGCGTCTGTGTGCGGCACGGACCTGCACATCTGGAAGTGGGACGATTGGGCGAGGCGGCGTCTACGACCCCCCGTAACGCTCGGGCATGAGTTCGCTGGGGTCGTAGTGGCGATCGGGAATCGGGTAGAGCACGTGAAACCGGGAGACTACGTCTCGGCGGAGTCGCACATCACCTGCGGCCTGTGTTTCTACTGCCGGACCGGTCAGGCCCACCTCTGTCCGAAAACCCGCATCCTGGGCATCGATCAGGATGGGGCGTTTGCCGAGTATGTTGTCATCCCAGAGAAAGTCGTGTGGCACAACGACCGGAGGCGGATTCCGCCCCACATTGCGACGCTCCAGGAACCGTTCGGCAACGCCGTCTATGCCACGCTGTATCAGGACATCACAGGCCAGTCGGTGGCGATCATGGGTTGTGGCCCCATCGGCCTGTTCTCGGTGGCGATTGCTAGAGCTGCCGGCGCGGCCTACGTCTATGCGGTGGATCCGATCGAG
>JALSID010000277.1 GCA_026981825.1 Planctomycetota bacterium | reverse complement strand
GGAGTCCAGTTCGAGAGCGGTCCGACGGCATCGGGGGGTAGGGGGCGGGCATAGACGTAGATCCACGCGGGAAAGCCTGCCTTGGTGCGTACGCGCCGGCGGCGGTAGAGCGACTCGTCCACTCCTTCGAACGCGTCGAGTTCGTCCAATTCCTGTTCGGCTACGTTCAGGGTAAAGCCGGCAACGAGATGGTCAGGCTGTTCTTGTGCCGGCCAATCCTGAACATCCACAACGGCCGGGTAAGGCCCCAGATCGTACAGTTTGCCGCACACCGCATCCGGCCAGGCTTCGCGCATCGTCGCAGGTGGCCGAAGGCCCGGTTTGAGCAGACCGTAGACGAACAGCCAGGTCCGCCCCGGGCCAGGATCGAGCGATCCGCCCTGTTTTGTGCTGTTCATGGGTTCCTCTCCGAAAACCAGGACTGCTCGAGTGCCCCTTGGAACTCCACGGGCGGTGCGTAGCCGAACCGCTTGAGGATCCGGTGCAGGACGCGGGCAACCGGATCGGAGTTGAGCGGCTCGAGCAAGCGCGCGGCTTCGCGCCAGTCTCCCTCCTGGATGAACCTGGTGGCCGCCTCGAACGCCCCGCGTTCTGATTGGGCTGCCATCCATCCGTCCACGGGCACATCACCAGGCACCAGTTGAAAGACGACGGTAGGCTTGACCATCCCTGTAAGCCGAACGGGACCGATTCGTCGCAGAGTTGCCCAACCGCTCTCGGGCAAGTGGCTGCTCAGAGAAGTCGCCGTCTGGTCGTCGACAAGGATGGCCGCTCCCATTGGTTTGGTCAAACTTTCCAGGCGTGCGGCCACGTTGGTCACCTTGCCATAGACGGTGACTTTGAACTGATCGGGAGTTCCGAGCCGGCCCGCCACCGCTCGTCCCGAAGCGATCCCTATCCCACAGCGGAACCCACGGAGCGGGTGATCTGGGTCCGAGG
Source organism: Planctomycetota bacterium (assembly GCA_026981825.1). Taxonomy (GTDB): domain Bacteria; phylum Planctomycetota; class Planctomycetia; order JALXBF01; family JALXBF01; genus JALSID01. The sequence goes on along the minus strand of JALSID010000277.1, from coordinate 1,233 downwards.
CGACTGCTTGAAGTCGCCGGTAGATGGCCACTGCGGCGCGGGCCGCTTTCTCGACCCTGCCCGGGTCGGCCACGGGCCAACCCCAGAACCCCATCGCCGCGTCCCCCTGGAGATCGCCCAGAACACCTCCCAGATCGGTGATACAGGAACTCATTAAAGCCAGAGCGTCGGAGATTCTGTACCAAAGTTCAACGGCGTCGCCGGACCATTCCTCAGCGTACTGGGTTGATCCTCTCAAGTCGCAGAACAGTACCGTGACGTCCAGCTCCCGAGGGCGCAAAACCTGTTCGATGTCGGGACGGGACAACAGCAGGCCCAGAATCGGACGGGGGAAGAACTGGGCGAGGACTGACTGACGCATCTGTAGATCGCGCAATCGGCAGAGGCTCCCGAAGATGCGTCCGACCAGAGTCACGAACCGGACATCTTCCTCCAGTCGCTCCTGGGCCGCCTGGGACGGTGCGCGCAACCGGTCCAGCCCCCCGGCCACGTAGAAGCCCAGCTCAGCAGCCGGGGCCCCCTCAACAGGTACACAAATGGCCCAGTCCATCCGGGCCGGTGCCGTGAACTCGGGATCGATATCACGCTGCTCCGGCCACACGTGCGCGATCCCGCTGCGCCTGTACTTCAAGGCGGTCCAAACCAACCGGCGAGAAACCCGTGGCGCGAGCACCCCCCCGTGGCGCCCGGCATAGGCAACCACCTCAACCCCCCCAGGATCAGCCGTGCTCAGCTTCACCAGAGCTGCCCACTGTGCATGAGGCATCCCGCGAAGAAGCGCGCCCAAAAGCGGCCGAACCGCGTCCTCGTCCCCCGACAGGCGTCCGAGCACCTCCGGTAGCTCGAACAGCACATTCAGCCTCGGATCGACCGGCGATAGCGAACGATCACGATCGGCGGCCTCGAACACATACTCGGCCACCTCCGGCGTGGCGTCCGTAGCAATGGTGTCCTCCTCGGACTCTCGCACCTCGAACACCGTGCTACCGATGACGAATGGTTCCCGTGGTGCGACCGTAAACTCGCTCGCCTCCTGACCCGCCACGAAGATGGGGTTTTTCGCCTGGGGGTGCCTCCGCACCCACAGCCTTCCGTTTTTCCAGTGCACCAGGGCGTGGATGCGCGATACGTACCGGTCCCACGGGACCACCCAGTCGCAGTCGGGGGAAACCCGGCCGATCGTCACCGTCCGACCTTCCTGCAGAGGGCGGGCCCACCACTGCTGGCCGTCTT
>JALSID010000276.1 GCA_026981825.1 Planctomycetota bacterium | reverse complement strand
CCGTGGCCCCCGTCTTGTCGCGCACTGCCTCGATACACCGCGCAAAGTGCAATGCTCCTCCGTCGGGAAGGTCGTCCCGTGTGACCGAGGTGATCACCACGTGCCGCAATCCCAGGCGAGCTGCCGCTTCGGCCACGCGCTCGGGCTCGTCTTCCTCAACGGCAAGAGGCTTGCCGCGCGGTACCGAGCAGAACCCACAGGGACGAGTGCACACATTGCCCAGGATCATGAAGGTGGCCGTTCGACGAGCGTAGCATTCGGGGCGATTCGGGCAGCGTGCGTTCTCGCAAACCGTCTCCAATCGCAGCTCGCGAAGCGTCCGCAGCGTTAGGGAGTTGAAATTCCCGCGGGGCAAAGGCCGTTTCAGCCAGTGGGGTAAGCGGCGCCCGCGATGGGGCTCAGGATGCACGACCGGTAAGCTTCGCATCGCTGGAAAACCACGTCCTCAACTGGTGTTCACCGGCGCTAACGAAGTATTCTGACACCCCCAGAGCGCGGCAGTATTGTCTGACGACACACTCTCGTACCAGTGACATCCGCGTGCGCTTGCCACGGAGAGCTTCGATCGTTGTAGCCCGCACGGGAACGCCCTGATCGAACTGCAGCATCTTGAAGTGGTGGGTTTGCAAGGACACGTTCAGCCAGAAGCCGAAGGTTGCGTAGCTACGGTGGATGGCGATGCCCATGGCGCCCAGCAGGCGCCCTGTCGACTCCACCGTCCCGTCCGGTCCGATGGAGAAGGGCCCGACGCCCAGCTCCGTGAGCACCGCTTTGATCGCATCGCGCACGCCCTCGCGATAGCGGGATGGCCCGCAGTGCATGATCGGGAAGACGGCGTAGGTGACCAGTTGGCCGGGCAGGTGGAGCCAGCACCCGCCCCCGCGTGGCACCCAGACCAAAGGGATCTCACGACGGCGGAGTTCGTCGTCGTCGGGGACAATATGCAGCCGACTGCCCTTTCGCCCGATCGTCAGGCTGGTCGGATGCTCACACAGGAGAAGTGCCGCGCGCGTGCCGCGATTCCCCGAGCAATCGTACAGCAGCTTGCGTTGGAGGTAGAGGGCATCGGCGACGGTGACCTGGCCCAGCAGGTAGGCGTACAGCACAGGTGGCTGCGCCGAATTGTCGCTGGCCTCTCGGGTCACCATGGACGTTCACCACCAATACGCGTCCACGCTTTTCGCTACTGTGTCGTCCGGCCATTTCCGCCCTCGAAGGGCCCTGCCCACAGCCGTTCGCCTTCACAGGCATTAAAGGGAAGCCGGCACCGGCTGACAAGGTCCACCCTGTGGGACGGATGCTTGTAAACGGGCGGACACCCCGAGCACGCGGCCTGCGGCGCCTCACGCACTGCCGCGGCGGCACGGGCAACCCATCGCAGAGCTGTCCCGCCGAGGGCTCGCAGACGCGCAGCAGCCCGGCCGATTCCTCCCGTAAGGACACAACGGCCTGCCGGGGTGGCCAGGCGATGGGTAAGTGCGGCTAGAGCCGGTTGGAGCCCGGTCGGCCGGGTCGGCACGCTACTCGACCGTGACGCTCTTCGCCAGGTTCCGGGGCTTGTCGACGTCGCAGCCGCGCAAGACCGCGATGTAGTAGGCCAGGAGCTGGAGGGGCACCACGGTGACCAACGGTTGGAGAAAATCGTCCACGACGGGGACGAAGATCACGTCGTCGGCCCGTCGAGCCAGCTCGTCGTCCCCCTCGTTGGCGACCGCAATCACCGGTCCCTTCCGCGCCCGGATCTCCTCAAGATTCGCCATGACTTTCTCGTAGACCCACCCTCGGGGATTGATAATGACCGACGGTGTCTCCTCATCCACCAGAGCAATCGGCCCGTGCTTCATCTCCGCTGCGGGAAGGCCTTCTGCGTGGATGTAACTGATCTCCTTCAGCTTCAACGCGCCTTCCAAAGCGATGGGGAAGTTGTAGTGGCGACCGAGGTAGAGGAAGTTCCGCGCCGTGTGGTACTTGTGGGCGATCTGCCGCACGACGTCATGGGTTGAGTCGAGTGTGCGCTGGACCAGCTCGGGCATGCGGCGGAGCCGTTCGAGCAGTCTGGCCCCGGCGGGGGCTGAAAGGTGCCGCATGCGGCCGAGGTAGATAGCAAGCAGGGTGAGCACGGTGATCTGAGCAGTGAACGCTTTCGTGCTGGCCACGCCGATCTCCGGCCCGGCGTGCAGATAGATGCCCCCGTCTGCCTCCCGCGCGATCGTGCTGCCGACCACGTTCACGATGCCAAGTGTGGGGATCCCTTTCCGCTTGGATTCCCGCAAGGCGGCCAGAGTATCCGCCGTCTCGCCGCTCTGGGCAATCGCAAACACGATCGTTCCGGGCTCGATCGGTGCGTTTCGGTAGCGGAACTCACTGGCGTACTCCACCTCGACCGGGATCCTCGCCAGTTCCTCAATCAGATACTCACCAACGAGCCCGGCATGCCAGCTCGTCCCGCACCCGGTCAAGATGATCCGCCGCACCTGAGCAAGCTGCTGGGGGGTCATATTGAGCCCGCCGAAGTGGGCCGTTGCGTCGGCTTCGTTGATCCTGCCCCGCATTGCGTTCTCGATCGCGCCGGGCTGTTCGAAGATCTCCTTCAGCATGTAATGGGGGTAGGGCCCCTTGTCCGCGTCCTCGGCCGTCCAGTCGAGGACCTGAACGCGCGGCGTGATGCTCAGCCGCTGGCTGTCTTCGATCTCGAATCCGTCCCTGCGAATGACCACCACCTCACCGTCACCCAGGTAGACAACGCGGTCGGTGAAGCGCACCAGCGCTGCCGGATCGCTTGCCAGGAAATGCTCCTGCTCGCCAACGCCCAGAACCAGCGGGCTGCCCATGCGGGCGCCGACCACGACACCCGGGAAGAGCGGTGATACGATGGCCAGGCCGTAGGTTCCCTTTAGCTGCTGAAGAGCGGCCTGGACGGCCCCCACGAAGCTCGCCACGTCGTCGCCGTTGGCTCCGTCGATAGCCGATTCCTTGAGGTAGTGGGCGATGAGGTGAGCGATCGCCTCCGTGTCGGTCTCGCTGGCGAACCGGTAACCGAGCTGCTCCAGACGCTCACGAAGCTCCGCGTAGTTTTCGATCACGCCATTGTGAACGACGGCCACGAGTCCGTCGCCGCCCACATGCGGGTGGGCGTTGATGTCGGTGGGTGCCCCGTGGGTCGCCCAGCGGGTGTGTCCGATGCCGACCGTGCCGGGAGCTGCCTCGTGGGTGAGCAGCTCGACCAGGTCAGGGATCCGTCCGGCTCGCTTGCGAACGAAGAGCGTCCCCTGCTCGACCGTGGCTACACCGGCGGAATCGTAGCCGCGATACTCCAGGAGCCGCAGCCCTTCGACAAGGACGTCTTGCGCAGCGCGTCTGCCCACGAACCCGACAATGCCACACATGCTCGCCCTCTCAGACCTGGAAAGGCGTGGACAAATGCCCGCACGCCGAACCTACAGGACGTGTCCGCTCGTCGAACATGAAGTCCGTCGAACATGGCGTCCACTGAACAGTAGGACTACTGCAGAGCCTGTGACCGGTCAAGAACAGTCGGCTCGCCCGCTGAGGTGCGGTTCGAAACTCCCCCCCGCCTCAGCCCCGTCGCAACCAGCGCCAGTCCGCCAGCACCGTCAGCGCCGCCAGTCTCCCCGGAATCCCGGTTACGCCCCCTCCAGGATGCGCTGACGACCCACACAGGTAAAGCCCCCGCAATGGCATGCGGTATTGCGACCAACCGGGCACAGGCCGGAGGAAATAGAGCTGGCCGGGACTCATTGCACCGTGAAAGATGTTCCCACCGGTTAGCCCGAACCGCTCCTGCAGCTCAGCAGGTCCGAGAACCTGGATCTCCAGCACGCGACTGGAAAAGCCGGGGGCGACGGCGTCGACCGCTGCCAGGCACCGTCGGGCGTAGGCGTCCAGAACATCCCGGCTCGGGCGGTCGTTCGCCCACTCAGGCGGCACGTACTGGGTGAACAGACCAACGACGTGTTTTCCCTCAGGCGCCAGGGACGGGTCAAGCGCCGACTGGATGGTCATTTCCACTACCGGTTGTTCTGAAGGACCGCCGGCTTCGGCCGCCAGGTAGGCATTCTCGATGTACCCGAGCGACGGGCAGAGGTGGATCGTACCGCGATGCTCGGGGCCGATCGTGTCGTTTCGCGACACACCGCGGAACATGGGCAACCCGTCGCACAGCAGGTTGATCTTGCAGACGGGGCTACGAAAGTCGAGCGCCTTGACACGATCGAGGAACCCGGGTGGCCAGGCCGTCTGGTCACCCACGAGGCGGACCAACGTGGCGATGTCGCAGCCGCAGAGCACCGCATGGGACCGCACTTCACTTCCATCGTCGAGCACCACTCCGCTTACCCGATCGGCGTGGCAGCGTATCCGCGCCACGGGCGAGCCGGTGTGGATCTCGGCTCCTGCTGCGCGCGCCGCTTCAGCCAGAGCATCGCTGATCTTGCCCATCCCGCCCTGGACATAGGCCCACACCCCTCTGGCTCCGCCTGCTTCCCCCATCACGTGATGGAGCAACAGGGCGCCGGTGCCCGGCGAATAGGGACCCGCCATCGCACCGATAATCGCGTCTGTAGCGAGAGTCGCTTTGAGGGGCTGCCAGTCGAACCATCGATCGAGAAACCGCCCGGCCGAACCGAGAAGCAGTTCAGCCGCCGTGTGCGCATGCTCCCGGCCCAGACTCCGCATCGTGCGGTAAAAGCCGAAGGATTGCAGGAGTGCTCGTGCGCCAGGAGCAAGCAAATCGATAGGGGGCCGTCTCGCGAGCAACTCGAAAACCTGCGCGATCCGATCGATCACCGCGGAGTAAGCGGCGAAACGATCGGCATCGCGTGGTGAGAACCGACGCAATTCCCGGATGTTCGCGTCCAGATCCGCTCCGAGCAAGAACCCGCCCCCGTCCGGCAGTGGGGTAAACGAGGAGGGTTCGCGTGGGAGGAACCGAAGACCGTGCCTCCTCACCAGATCCAGCTCACGAACAATCGCTGGGTCGAGCAGGCTGACGACGTAGGCGGCGGTGTTGACCCGGATCCCCGGCCAGACTTCCTCAGTGACGCACGCACCCCCCACAACCGGACGCCGCTCGAAGACGGCCACACGAAGGCCGGAGCGGGCCAGGTAAGCGGCAGCGGTCAGGCCGTTATGCCCCCCACCGACAACAACGGCGTCGTACTCGTACGCGGCCACGTCGCCTAGTCCGCTTCAAACCCCTCGGGCCTGAGGTCGTAGCTCAGGATGAGCAGATCGTGGTATTGCATCTTCCGGTCGCGCACCCGGTTAGGCAACCGGAACAGCTCACAAAACCCGAGCGATTCAAAGAGCCTTTGCATGCGTTCCTGATCGGCCAGGCATTCGGCTTCGAGATGGTCCAAGCCGGTGAAGGCTGCCACTTCCATGATCTCGCGGATCAGCGCCTTGGCGAGCCCTTTGCCGCGGTGATCGGGGTGGACCACGATCCGCACCGTGCCGATGTGGCTTTGCCAGCCGTCACGGTCCTGGTGCAGCGTCGCATCGGCCGCGACGCGGTCATCCGCCAGAGCCAGGATGGGCAGGACCTTCTCGTAGTCGATGTGGGTGCACCACTGGATGATCGTCTCCTCCCGGGAGACGTCGTGTTTCAGGAACATGCGGTCCTCTTCCGGAATCGCTCGGAAGAATTCCCAGAGCCGCTCGCGATCGGTAGGCAGCAGGGGCCGCAGGGTGTACACCGATCCGTCCTTGACGGTCACCTGCTTGGGGTACCGACTTTCGAGCAGAGTGTGGAGCATTGCCTGCATGAGTTGGACTCCTCCCATGAGACCATCGGTGGCCTGCCGGACACGAAGGAGAAGGGCCGACGGCCGTGGTTTGGCCGCCGCGGCTCCCGCCACGGAGCCCCGCGCGACGCCCGATTTCCTCGAGAATCGGTACCCGGCGTTCCACCGGCCCTGCTCCGCTCTAAAGCACACATCCTACCAACCTACCCTGGCTGAGACAACCGCTACTGTCCCTTCCTCCCTCTAAGGCGATTGAGGCGTCGGCGGCCGGTCTACACCGCTGGTCACGCTTCGTCGCTCCCCAGCCACGCCCCCCAGGTCCTTCACCACCCGCCTGGCCGGGCCCCCTCGGTTCGCGGGACAGGCCCCCACACGCCAGGGGACCGATCCACAAGATCCCCTGTTCTGAGACCGCATGGTATGCTTGGGTGATGCGTTCCCCACGCCTCCGCTCTGGCCTTTGTCTCGCCAAGGGCCTCAATTGGAGGCGGTTCTGATCCTCGTGAAAGTCACGGGGGGACGGCATTCGGAGGAGTCGAGGCCACTGGAGCGAGGAAAGAATGCTTTTCGAGGAACGGTTCATCTTCATTCCCGTGCGCTACCCCGAAGGCGATTGGTCGCCTTCGGAGCTTGCGTACGAAGACGTCTGGATCGCCTCTTCGGACGGCATCACGATTCATGGCTGGTACATCCCCCATCCCGAGCCGGTCGCGACCATTCACTGGTCGCACGGGAACACGGGGAACATCACCCACCGAGCGGAGGAAGTGCGCTACTGGCAACGGTTTCTGCCCGTCTCGGTGCTGCTCTACGACTACCGCGGTTACGGACGCAGCGAAGGACACCCCTCAGAAGAAGGGCTGTACGACGACGCGCGCGCCAGCTATCACTGGCTACGGCAGAACAAAGGAATTCCCCCCGAGCAGATCGTTCTCTTCGGCCGTTCGCTCGGAACGTCCGTGGCGTCGTACCTGGCGAGCTGCGAGCCCCACGCTTGTCTGATCCTCGAAGCCGGGTTCACCTCTGCAGTAGCCATGGGTGAGTTGATGTTTCCCTGGCTTCCCATTGGCCGGTTCTTGAGGAACCGGTTCGACACCCTGAGCAGGATCTCGGATTACACCGGTCGGCTGCTCGTGATCCACGGTACCGATGATTCCGTCATCCCGTTCGAGATGGGGAAGCAGCTTTTCGAGGCGGCGGTCAGGACGGAGCTGAAAGAGTTTTACGCCGTCGAAGGTGCCGACCACACCAACGTCCCGTTGGTTGGTGGTGAGAACTATTTCCGGCGGATTGGCGGATTTCTGCGGAAAGCGGGCTTACCCGTGCCGGAGATGACCGCTTGTGAATCTTGAGTCCCGGCGGCCCCCGTCATCGAGGTGCCCTGGCACGTGACCGTCGGGTCACCGCGTCTATCGAGGATACGCTTGTCGTACTCTTTGTCCCTGGAACGTTCCCGCCGGTGGGCCGGGGGGCTTGTCCGAGGGACCGTGCGTCATGCGGCGGCAGCGCCATCCCGATCCATCCAGGCCGCTCCGGCTTCGCCCCTGTTCCCCTCTTGCCGGCCCAAGAAGCGCCGGTCTTCCCTCCGAAACCCGCCAACCGGTCGCCGAACTCGGGCCCAAAGGTGCCGACTCGGTCCGATGGGCGGGTTGTATAATGGGAAACACCTGGCAGGCGCCGACGATCCACGGGCATGTGGTTCGTGGTGTCGTCGGCGGCGGTGGCGCCGACAATGGTGGTAGGGTCCACGGCGTCGAGTTCGCAAAAGGAGATGTGAAACGTGGCGCTTGACGAGGTAGTAGTCGGGATTGGCGGTGCAGCAGGTGACGGCATCGCCTCCGCAGGTGATACGCTTGCTCTGGCCCTGGCACGCCAGGGCTTGAAGCTGTACGCGTACAACAGCTACCAATCGGTGATCCGTGGCGGCCACATTTGGCTGCGTCTGCGGATCGCTAATGAACAACCGCTCAGCCCTGGCAATGTCCTGAACTGCCTGGTTGCGTTGAACCAGGAATCCCTGGATCGGCACCTGCCGGAGATCCAACCAGGCGGGCTTGCGCTGTTCAACACCCACCGCGTCAAACGCGTACCCGAAGCTCCGGACGGTGTGCAACTCTGCCCGGTACCCGTCCCTGACCTGACCGAAGTCTATACGAAACTCCAGGTTATCCAGAACACCGTGTTGATCGGTGCTCTCTACGCTCTACTCGACCTGCCCTTCGAAGGGGTGGAGTCCGTGCTGGAGAGCACCTTCGCTCGCAAAGGACAGAAGGTTGTCGACTTGAACGTCGGCGCCGCGAAGGCCGGGTACGAGTACGCCAAGGCAAACTTCCGCACGATGGAGAACAACCTTAAGCCGGGCCAGGACAAGCGGTTCGCGGTCATGACAGGGAATGAAGCGTTCGGTTTGGGGGCCGTTGCCGCCGGTGTTCGGATGTACATCGCGTATCCGATGACTCCGGCCAGCGGCATTCTGCACTGGATGGCAGCCCACGGCGAGAAGCTGGGCATCTGTGTTCGCCAACCGGAAGACGAAATCGCCGTGATGAACATGACGATCGGGGCGAACCATGCCGGGGTACGAGCCATGTGCGGCACCTCCGGCGGTGGCTTCGCGCTTATGACCGAAGCCGTGGGAATGGCAGGGATGATCGAAACCCCGATGGTGTGCGTAGAAGTCCAACGTGCCGGCCCATCCACAGGCGTGCCCACCAAGACCGAGCAAGGAGACCTGTTCCAGGCCAAGGGGGCTGGCCAGGGGGATTATCCCAAGCTGATCGTCGCTCCCCGAAACGTGTACGAATGCTTCGAAACCATCAAGGAGGTGTTCAACCTGGCCGACAAGTACCAGATCCCGGTCATCGTCCTCTCCGACCTACTCCTGTCCGAACACCACGAAACGGTAGACCCCGACCGGTTCGACTTCGAATCGCCGGGCATTGACCGGGGCGAATTGATCACCGAGCCGGAAGAGAACGGTCAACCCTACTACCGGTACAAAGTTACCGAAACGGGCGTGTCGCCTCGCGCCATCCCAGGCGTGCCCGGCTACATGCACGTGGCCGCCACCGATGAACATGACGAAGACGGCGTCCTGATCAGTGACGTCTACACCGACCCGACGCGGCGGAAGAAGATGATGGAGAAACGAATGCGCAAAATGGAGTACCTCCGCAAGGAACTGCCTCCGCCGCAGTTGGAAGGCCCCGAGGATGCCGACGTCACCCTCGTTGGCTGGGGTTCCACTTGGGGCGTCATCAAAGAGGCAATCCAGGCGTTGAAGGAGGATGGCATCACGGCAAACCAGGTACAGATCAAGTACCTTGTCCCGTTCCACGGCAAGGAAGTGGCCGAGATCCTGTCGCGTTCCAAGAAGGTAATCGTGGTGGAAAACAACTACGATGGCCAGTTCGCTCGGCTGCTTCGCTCCGAGACGCTCATCAAGCCGGACGGTCACATTCGAAAGTACGACGGCGAGCCGTTCGAGCCCAAGCACATTGTGGCCGGGGTTAAGAAAATCCTAGCCGGCGAAGAAGAAATCGTCCGCTGCCTGTCCGAAGAACCGGGCTGGCGAACCGAGCATCCCTATCCGGTGTAGCGAACTGGCCAAGCTGCCAGGCCGGAGCCGAAACGAGTGAAAACAACCTAGGAGGTTCCCATGGCAACCGCAACAGTTGAACTCAAGCCCAAGGACTACAAGTCGAACGTACCGCCGGATTGGTGCCCCGGCTGCGGGGACTTCGGTGTCCTAAACGCCCTCCAGCGGGCATGCGCGGATCTCAAGATTCCCCCTCACGAAGTCGTCGTCGTCTCGGGCATTGGCTGCTCCTCAAACCTGCCCGGGTTCTTTAAGGCGTATGGTCTTCATGGCCTGCATGGAAGGCCGATCCCGGTCGCAACCGGGATTAAGCTCGCGAACAAGGACCTGACCGTCATTGCGACGGGCGGCGATGGAGACGGTTACGGAATCGGCCTATCCCACTTCATCCACGGAATCCGCCGCAATGTGGACCTGACCTACATCGTGATGAACAACCAGATCTACGGTCTGACGACCGGGCAGGTTTCCCCCACCAGCCTGGCCGGGATGCAAACCAAGAGCACCCCTTCGGGGAACGTCGAGGAACCGATCAACCCGTTGATGCTCGCTCTGGCGGCCGGTTGCGATTTCGTCGCCCGTGGCTTCAGCGGCGACACGAAGCACCTGGCCGAGCTGTACAAACAGGCGATCCAGCACCGGGGCTTCGCCCTCGTCGACGTGTTCAGTCCCTGCGTCACCTTCAACAAGTACAATACCTACGATTGGTTCCGCCAACGGATTGTGAAGCTAGAGGAGAAGGGGCATGATCCGACCGATTTCGTAGCTGCCATGCAAGAAGCACGGAAGATGGGCGACGGCGAAGTCCCCATCGGCGTCTTCTACCGCAACCCCAATCCGCGGCCGCCACTGGACGAGCGTGATCCGGTTCTCGCATCAGGCCCGGCTCTGGTGAAACGGCCAATGGGGATAACGAACGCCGAAGGCCGCAAGCTCATCGAAGAACTGATGTAGGCGACCCACAGCCCACACACCTCAAGCCCCCCTGGTTATCCGGGGGGGCTGCTTTTTGCGCTATCCCACGAGCAGCTCTGCTTAGCTCACCCGGTGCCGACTCCTGACACATCCAACGTGGCGCAGCCCAGCATCACCTGTCAGCTCAACTTAACCACCGATCCCGCCCGCTCGCTCCCGGCCATGTCGATCTGTCTCCGTCGACTGGAAGATGGTCACCTGCCCCCTCTACTGTTCGCTGCCGCCGCAGGCATCAGGTCGCGGTGCCGCCTATTGCCATCGATCGCGCCAAGGGTGAAAATGATCCCATCCCCAGGGCGCAGAACGAACGCAAACGGACTCGGGAGGGTTGAGCGAATGGCGAATCGTGCCCCCACCGTGCGAGAGATTGCCGAGCTGCTCGATAGCTGGTTCCCCAGGCGGCTGGCCGAACACTGGGACAACACCGGGCTGCTCTTAGGCGACCCTGATCGGAGCGTAGAAACAATCCTCACCTGCCTGACGATCACGCCGGGGGTCGTTGAGGAAGCTCGCGAACTCAAAGCGAATCTGATCGTGAGCCACCATCCCATCCTCTTCCGCCCCGCACAAAAGCTCGTCACGACCGATCCCGCGGCTGCAGTCGTGGTCGACCTTGCGCGACACGGGATCGCGGTCTACAGCCCACACACGGCGTTCGATAGCGCGCAGGGCGGGATTAACGATATGCTCGCCCAAGCAATAGGGCTCAAGGACGTCATCCCCCTGCGTACTACGGCCCCGCCGAGCAGCTACAAGGTAACCGTATTCGTGCCGGAAAACGACCTGCAACACGTCCTGGATGCCATGTTCGAAGCCGGGGCGGGCGTGATCGGCGATTACCGGGAATGCAGCTTCCGCGTGGCCGGGAAGGGAACGTTCTTTGGCACCGAATCCACCAGCCCAACCGTGGGACAAAAAGGACGTCGTGAAGAAGTGGACGAATGGCGGGTGGAGGTTCTCTGCCCGGGTGATCGATTGGCAGCCGTACTGAAGGCCATGGTCGACGCCCATTCCTACGAGGAGCCCGCCTATGATGTGTATCCTCTGCACGCGTTACCGCCCCAGAGCGAAGGAGCCGGGCGCATCGGTACGATTGAGCCCCCATGCACACTCGATGAGCTCGCTCGGCGCGTGCAATCGACCCTGAACGCCGCCGCGGTGGGTGTTGTGGGCACTGGCGACAGGCCGGTCTCAAGGCTGGCCATCGCCTGCGGCTCCGGTGGTTCGTTCCTGGAAGATGCGGCACGAAAGGGAGCGGATGCGCTGCTGACCGGCGAGGCCACCTTCCATAAGCAGCTCGAGGCCGAGGCACGAGGCGTGGCGCTCATCCTGGCCGGACATTTCGAAACCGAACGCTTCGGCGTGGAGCGGTTGGCCAATCGCCTCGCCCACGCTTTACCCTCCACGCGCGTCTGCATCGCCCAGGCCGAACGACGCCCCGACCGAATCCTTGTACCATCCTGACAGCGGCGTCCCTCGCGCCCGATCGCTTCCTTGCTGAGATGGGCCCCCCGAGCAGTGCCCCCCGAGCTCGACGGTTCGCCCAGCCCGGCCGTGGCCCCCTCTCTGCACTGCGACATACCGACCGTATCGCATGGGGGCTGGCGTCGAGAAGCCCGCTGGACGAATCATCGATTGCCGCAAGAGCTTGACGTGACGGTGCCCGAAAGCTGCCGTCCCAACCACTCGCTGTAAAACTGGGCCAGGTACTCAGCCGGGTAAACGCAGAAGGGATACTCGCGGTTTTCGAGCACCTTCTTAACGCCCAGCATGCGTTCGATCTCCGCGATCCGTCGGCGAAGGCTCTCGATCTGCGGGTCGAGGAGCTCGGCCAGGCGAGCATTGATCCTACGGAACTCCAGAAATCGCTCCCGCCGCTCCCGCCGCGTCACCGGGCACTCCCGAATCAGCCGGTTCTTCCGCTCCACCAGCTCGTGCACTTCCCGATCTGTCAACTGGTCCGGCCGCAAAAACCGCTGGGGGTTGTAGATGCAGGCGCGCAGTTGCTGCTTCAATCGGACCAATTCCGACCTATCCACGCTGGGTCGCGCAACCGGCAGATAGACGGTCGCGCTCAAAGTGATGAACTTGGGCACTTCTGCGCCGTAGAACTGCCGGATGAGTTCGTCCGTTATCCGGTCGTAGATCGCCCCGCCCAGTCCGTGAACGAAGGCATCCGCCACGAAGAGCCGCATGAACAGGGTGGTTGTCAGCGCACGGGTGCGGATCTTCGTCTGGCCCGCCTCTACCAGTTCCTTCAACTGCTCCACCGCACAACAGGCGTCACGCTCTGGGCTCAGCTTGAGCTTGAGCTGCCATTCCACGCCGTCGCCCAGCCAAACCGCGTCTCGTTCCACAAGTGCATGGAGGGCTCGTCGCGTCGGCCGGCCTCGATGCCACACCCAGAAGGGCAACTCCCACCAGCCTTCCGTCTGGGCCAGGTCTGGCACCGGTCGGAGAGGGTCTTTGATCCCAAGTTCGGCCCGGAATCGGGCGAGGATGCGGTTGTGGATCGCGCAGAACTCCGGCGCCTGAGCGGCAATGTGACAGAGGAACCAGAGAAATGCCTCGCAGCTACACAGTTCGCGAACGGGTATCTCCAGGTTGTGAACGCCAAGATTTGCCTCGATGGCACGCCGCGCAGCTACGATGCGATCACCCAACCGGCCAAGTGTGCTGGAAGCAGCCAGGGCATACCCCCACAAGTCGCGAACGAGCGGCTGAATTCCCAGGCTACTCACGTACTCCTCGACGCGTCGTCCGAACGCACGGAACACGTCCTCATCCGCGACGCGGTGCTCCTCATACGGCACATCCCCCCGCCATCGATCGAGGGGCACGAGGGCAACCTGGGGCCGGTCGAGGGGGCCCTTGGGTACTCGAACCGCGAGGTTCTTCACCCGGTCGTTGTCTACCACAAGATTGACGGACAATCCGCCGCATTGCCTGGCCAGGGCGGCTACGGCGAAGTTCTTGATCCACACGCCAGGGTGAAACAGCTCCGGCTGATGCCCTGTGGCAATCCACGGACTGTCCGGATCCGGCGCCTCACACCGAGCACCGCTCCCTGCCGCTGCCAGCGATGTGCGGGTGAAGACCAGCGCACGCTCAAGCAATTCTCGCCGCGCCTGTTGCCGCAGCCAGCCAGCCGAGCGGCCCTGGATGGTGCAGGTCAAACCGGTTAGCAACCGCCGGTTTTCGCGGACAAGCGCTGCCCACTCGGAAGGTGGCGGCGCCGACACGACGGTGCGATCAGTCCTGGGTGCGTACAACGGCGAGCGCATGTTCAGAAAACCACCTCCCGCTCGAGCAGGCGGTCGAGCAGGTTCGGCACCCAGCGCTGCACAGACGCTTTGAGCACGTCCAGGTAGTGGGCCAGTCGTTTTTCCGGATCGTCCAAAGCGCCCCCGAACGCACGCGTCTGGTCCAGATAGATGACCGGCACCGGCTCCTCGCGAATCCGCCAGCCGTGGTGGGCCGCCTGGACCCAAACCTCGATCGGCATCGCGTATCCAGGCTCGGTCACCACAAGCTGTTCCAGCACGCTGCGGCGGTACGCCTTAAAGCCGCAGAACGCGTCTGTCAGTTCCCAGCCGAACAGGTCGTTGATCAGGTTCGTGATGAGCTGATTGATCCGCCGACGTTCGGGGGGGATGTGCGCGTCCGGAGGAGGGGGGCGCAAGTAGCGGCTGCCGGAGACGATGTCCGCGTCGGGGAGGGAGCGGAGCAGCCGCGGTATGAGCCCAGGTTGATGTTGGCCGTCGCAGTCCATGGTGACCACGGCGTCGTAGTTGGCGTCTACGGCAAAACGGAAGGCGGTCGCCAGAGCAGCGCCGTAGCCGAGGTTCCGTTCGTGCCGCACCACACGGACCTGGGGAAACCGCGCAAGGATTTGGGCGGTGCGATCGGTCGAACCGTCGTCCACGACGAGAACGTCCGGCACGACCTCCAGCGTCTGCCGGAGCACGGCTGCGATGTACTTCTCCTCGTTGTGCACGGGGATCGCGGTAAGGAATCGCAGCATTGCGGTCTGGCCTGGCTCCCGCCGCGGAAGCTTATGATGCGTTTGCTACAGGGGTGGTCAAACTCGTTGCATTCTATCCACACGCCGTGCCTGCCCTACGCATTGCCGGACCGAGCAACCGGCTGCCGTACTCCATCGGCGACCGATTGACCGCAGGCCTGGGGCTGGGAGTCCGGGGCCGCGCAAGGCCGTTGGCTCGCTGATGCCTAGACGCGTCACGGCTTCCGCGACTATACTTCGCAGTCAACGGCGCCGGCGTAGGCGCTTCCATGAGGAGTAACTCGACCATGCGTGCGGAACGGCGGCACGAGCTGGAAACGAACGAACTCGCTGACTATCTGGGACGTTTGCTGCGCGACTACAACGTCCACCTGAAGCTGGGGGGATCATCCTCGC
>JALSID010000275.1 GCA_026981825.1 Planctomycetota bacterium | reverse complement strand
GAGAACACAAAGGCGGCGACATGACCGAAAGAAACAAAGGGATCCGGCAATCGTCTTGCTCCCCACGCCTGCTCGCCAAGATGCACCCGTCGAGGGGCCGGTGGCCGAAACGGCTTGTTCCGGCTCAGGTGACCTGGTATGGAATGCCGGACCACGCGTTCAGCGGGTCCCGGGTGCCGGCGGATAGGAGCCCACAGATCGCCTACTGAATGGGCAGGTCAGTACGATGCATACCGATACACTGGATCAGGCGGAACAGCGGTTGCGCCGGGTGCTGCGGCTGCTCGACAGCGGTGCCGCTCTCTTTTTTCCCAAGCGTCCGGATCGTTCTGGGGGTGCGCTGGGTGACGTCCCGTACGAGCTGACGTCCGCGCGTCAGCGGCTGTCCCTGGTTCTGAGTGACGCTCTCCGGGCTCCGATGCTGTCGCGGCCGGCTCCGCCTGAAGGTGGAAGCAGCTCTTCCGGGAACGCGACTCAGGAAGCATCTGCGTGGCCCTCTGAGCTATCTCCGGAGGATGTTCGGCGTGAGATACGCGCCCTTCTACCGCGCGTTGTCGACCAGTTGGTCACCAACCTTGCAACCGCCTCTTCGAAAGCCGAGTTGCTGTCTGCCACCGCGAAGGCGACCGCCCTGTGGGCCACGATTTCAAACTACATTGGCGCGTACTACCAGACGCAGCAAGACACGAATGCCCGTGCGGGGGATCTCAAGCTGGTCCTGGACGCGGGGGAGCGTCTGATGAACGCCATGGAGGAGCGACGGGCGGAACTGTCGAAGCTGCGGGTTGAATTGAAAGAACTGCGGGAGCTCATAGCGAGTCGATCTGGTGACGTGCCCTGGTGGCTCAACGATTGACCTGCCAGCCGTGCAGGAAACGGTTTCTTTTAGCTCGAAGGCTGTAGTGCGTCGAGTTTCCGTCCATCTTGTTCCCACAACAAGGCAAGACCTGGCGTGGTTCAGGGGGGCAACGCCGTTCGTTCTCGCGACGGAGCACGTTCCGGGATGTGCAAGTGACGCCCGGATGGTACACCCATGCTTTTTGGGGGCACTCCCGCTTTTTGGCGCAAGGAGTCAGCTTAGGCAGCGCGCCCCCTTCTGACCAGGGCAGCCCATTGACGTGCGAGCAAGCGGCAGTCGGGTCGGGCCGCCGAAGCATCTGCTCGAACTCGCCCACACGCCAAGGCTGCTTAAGTCGCGGCAGCACCTGGGCGTTGCGCGTGGATGTTACCACGTGCGTGCCTGGAGAAGGATCAGGCTGGACGGAACTGTGCCCCGTGCGGGTCTACTGCATCATGGGGTCAGCATTGAGCACCGTTACGTCCAAGTAGCGGAGCTGGATGAGTGCTTGGAGGGCCTGTGCTTTGAACTGGAGGAGTTCCCGCCGCACGTCGAAGAGGGTCCTTTGGGCCACGAGCAGGGAGAGGTAGTCTACTTCGCCCCGCTCATAGGCTTCCCGCACAAGAGCAAGGTTTTCTTCCGCGTTCGGGATCACCTGTGTTTCGTACCGCCTTATCTGTTCGCGCGCGGCTGCGTACTGGGCCCACTGTTGGGAGAACGCACGGCGAGCCAGCAAGTCGAACGTGCGGCGCAGGTTCTCTGCGGCGGCGAGCCGCGCGCGGCTCGCCGCGATAGCCCCCTGGTTACGGTTGAAAATGGGCAGCTCAAATCCGAGACCGGCCGAGGCAATCGCATCCGAGGAGCTGTCGTCGTAGCCGGCACCACCGCTCACGACCAGGTCGGGCCAGAACCTGGCGAGCTCGAGCCGGTAAAAGGCTCTTGCGATGTCGACCGCGATATCGGCGAGTTTCAGCGCGGGTAGCTGGGACAGAATGAGGTTCCGGAGCTGTTCCACCCCGTACTCGGGTACGGACAGGGAATAGTCCATCTCTTCCGGCGGGGGCAGTTGGCTGGATGGGACGCCGATCGACGCAGCCAGCGCTTCGCGTGCCTGGGCGGCACGGACGCGTGCCGCTTCCAGCTCTGCGAGCGCGCGCCGATACTCAATCTGCGCCTGCAACAGATCCATCCGCGTGGCTGCCCCTTCGTCCAGCAGTGCCTGTACCGCACGCATCTGGCTTTCGGCGATTCGCACCAGGTCGGCCAACAGCATCTGATCAGCTAGGGCTTGCAAGTAGGCGACCAGCGCCGTGCCCACTTCGCGGCTCACGGTCCACCGCAGTTGGTCCAGCTCGGCTTCGCGCAAGCGCGCCCGTTCCAGGCCCGCTCGTCGCGCGAGGGTGAGCTTTCCGGCGGTGACCACGGTTTGTGCGATTTCCAGCCCTTGTTGCCCCGCGCCGCCCTCAGCGCCGATTTCGTCCGCCACATAGGCCAGGAATGGGTTGGGGTAAAGCCCCGCCTGGATTGCGTCTCCCACCGCCGCCCGAACCAGCATCCTCCCCATCGTGAATTCGGGCCGGTGTTGGAGTGCCAGGCCTACAAGTTCCTCGAAGTGTGGGACGCCTACATCGCCTGCTGGTTTCGGTTGGACGCCGTCCTTGGAAGGGGCTGCCTCATTCGGCTGCAGAAACAAGGCTAGCGCAATGAGCAAAGGGCTCATGACTTCCGCGCTCGTGTACGGGTGTCGCCGTGCCCACAGTTCGGTTCTACCGGATATTTCGGTTGTTCCGGTGGCACACTTGAGAGAGCGCACACGTTCTCCGGGGACGTACCGGGGGAGTTTGCCTGCCTAGATGTGGTGAGCTCCACCGTGTTAGGCGTTGCAGGGTCCGTGGCCGGTGAGCCGCCGAAGCAGCGGGTTCCTCCTATACTGAGCGTGAAGCCTCCTATCGGCCGCGCCGGGGCAGCTCCTCGTGCGCATCCGGGTGGCGCCCGTACCTGCGGTGGTCGGCTTTCCTGGTCCATGGTGAGGCCGATGGCGCAGGTTCCTGCGACGCTGAGCGGACGTACGCGTGGCGCGAACCAGGAGCCGAGCTCGGTTGCGTTTCGGAATCGCCTTCGGTGCAGCAGCGAACGATGCAGCGGGCGTTACGTCGGGAATCGAAACAGATGGCTATCGCGGACAGTGTCACCGCGCCGATGCAGAGCCGGAAACGCGTGTTGATCGTCGATGACGAGCCGTCGATCTGCCGTGCTCTGTGTCAGCTCTTCGAGGCGGACGGCTTCGACGTGGCCATTGCGGCTAACGTCGCAGACGCGAAGGGTGAGTTCTCTCGCCAACAACCGGACGTCCTGGTGATCGACGTCCGTTTGCCGGACGGAGACGGGATCGCTGCCTTACAGGAGCTGAGGCGTGAGTATGGCACAGACGTTCCGGCGATCGTCATGACCGCCTATGGCGACCTGGAAACGGCCACTCGCGCGGTCCATGCCGGCGCGATGGAATATCTTCCCAAGCCGTTCTCTCTGGAAGACGTATCGCGAGCGGTCGCACGGGCCCTTAAACGGGGGGGTGAGGAGGCAAGCAACGAGGTGCGTCGCACGGTTCCCGATGTGCCTCTGCTCGGTGAGTCCGTGGCGATGCAGCGGCTCTTCAAGCAGATCGCTCTTGCCGCCTCCTCGGACCTGCCGGTGTTGATTACGGGTGAGAGCGGCACGGGCAAGGAATTGGTCGCGCAAGCGATTCACCGCTACAGCGGTCGGTCCGGACCGCTGGTGGCCGTCTGCCTTCCGGCACTCAACCCCGCCTTAATCGAATCGGAGCTCTTCGGTCATGTCCGCGGTGCCTTTACCGGTGCCGTTTCTGACAAGGCGGGGTATTTCGAGCATGCCGGCGGGGGCACTCTCTTTCTGGATGAAATCTCCGAGATCCCCACGGGGCTTCAGGCGAAGCTGCTGCGCGTGCTTGAATCACGGACATTCTGCCGAGTGGGTAGCATCCGGCCGCAGCCAATGCAGGCCCGGGTCGTAGCAGCCACAAACCGGCGGCTCAACCGCCTGATCAAGAAAGGCGGTTTTCGGCTGGACCTGTACTACCGCTTATCGGCTATCCATCTCCATGTGCCTCCTCTGAGAAAGCGGCGCAGCGACATCCCGTTGCTGGCCGAGTATTTTCTGGGCGAGTATGCAGCCCGGACCGGCGCCACGCTGCGGTTCGACGAGAGCACGTTGCGCGAACTACGACGCAGAGACTGGCCCGGCAACGTGCGGCAATTGCGCTTTGCCGTGGAGTACGCCGCGGTGCGCGCCCGGGAGGGCGTCGTGCTGCCCGAACACTTGCCCGCTCCTGAAGACCGTCCCCCCACAGGCCGGTCCCTCAACCGTTCCGTGCTGAAGCGGTGCCTGTACCGGTGGGGCAAGGAGCTGGCCGAGCAGATACTGGAGCAACACGGCGAGGATGCCCAGGGGGCTTTGTATAACCTCTTCCAGGACGAAGCGGGGCGCAGTTTCCTAAAGGGGGTACTGGACGCCTGTAGTGGCAATCTCAGCCTGGCGGCTCGGTTGCTGGGGATGCACCGTGCTACGCTCCGTAACCGCCTCCGCTCCTGACCGCTGTCCAGCCTGTGTGGCCGCGGTGGGAGCAAGTCTGCCGGAGGTCGCCGGGGCGCTCGGTTCTCGATGCCACGGTCGGTATGTGCCACAGATGACGGCTGCAGGAAGCTATCCGAGGCCGGTTGGGGAGGGACCAAACAGGTGCGCGGGGAGGCCGGGACAAACCCCCTGCCCATGCCGGGGTGGCTGTGGTACCGGCCGACGTAACGCTTGTCACCGTGCTGCTGCTGGGCCCGTTTCCAATCCTTGGCCTGGTCTCACAGCGTAAGACGACGTAGGGGTGTTTCGGGAAAGGCCGCGGACAGACTGCCTCCTTGTCGAAGCCGGCCGCGGAGTGCCAGGACTGAGGTTCACGACAGGGCGGAACTGCACAGAGATTGGCATCGTGTGTGCCTCATCTCCCTCACATGGGAGCTCGCCTCGAGTTGGGTTGATTCTCGGGCTGATTCTGCTCCTTGCAACTGCTCTGCGGGTTGGAGCAGCGGTCGCTTTGCCCGCGGTTCTTGATCCCCCCTATCAGGGGCGGTACTACTTTCCGGACAGTGAGCTGTACTGGAAGCTGGCCCTCCAGCTCTACCATGGACGCTCGTACACGGACGGAGCCCGGGTGGTGCTGCGGACGCCGGCGTATCCGGCTTTTCTGGCCATCTGTATGCATCTGGTCGGTCCCGAACCGCATCGGGTGCGGATCTTGCAGGCTGCCGTGTGCGGCCTGGTTCCGATCCTGCTCTACCAGGTTTGGCGGAGGCTGCTGAGCGAGCGGGTGGCACTCTTGGGGGCTGTCATCGCTGCCCTGTATCCATCCGCCGTGTTGATGAGCGTGCTGCTCTTATCTGAGGGCCTGTTCTCTCTTTGGGTAGCGGGACAACTTGCGGCCGTAGCCGCAGTGTTTGACGACATGCGCGAGGAAGATTGGCATCCGCGCCGTCGACCGATGGTGGTCGTTGCGGCCCTGATGGCGGGGCTGCTCGGGGGCTTCGCGTCGCTGACCCGGCCTGTCTGGATGCCGGTGACACTGGCGGTCTGCCTGTTTCTGCTTCTTGGCCTTTACCGGGTTCGCCTTCAAAGGGGGCAGCTGGTCACCGCGGTGGATTGGGGCGCGATTGCAATTGTCCTACTGGCGTTCCTGATCGTCTGTACCCCCTGGTGGGTACGCAACCGCATCGTGACCGGCCACTGGGTGTGGGGCAGTCTATGGGGTGGCGCTTCGCTGTACGACGGCCTGAACCCACGAGCGACAGGCCAAAGCGACATGCGATTTATGGTGGTGCCGGAGGCGTATGGGTTAAGCCCGCACTTGGCGACCATGGACGAGTACGAACAGGATCTCTATCTGCGGAAGCAGGCATGGGAGTTCGTCCGTCGCAACCCGGGCCGCGTGCTCTGGCTTGCCGTTCGAAAGCAGATGAGGTTTTGGAGCATCGTTCCGTCTGCTCCGGGTTGGAACGGCCTCACCATCCGCCTGGTCTGTGGTTTGGTGTGGGGGACAACGTACCTGCTAGGGCTGTGGGGGCTGTGGCTGGTTCGGCGACGTCCTTTCGTCCTCTTTGTGCTCGCCGGGCCTCTCCTCTACACCGCATCCGTTCATCTGTTGTTCGTGGGCTCCATTCGGTACCGCGAGCCTGTGCTGCTACCGGCGTTGGGGCTGGTGGCCATGGGGCTGTGGGAGCGCCTCTCGACTTTGAGCCGACGGCGTGGTCTGACGGGTAGGGCAGAAAGGGGTTAAGCACCGCCTGGTTCGGAGGTCCGGTCGACCGTATTCCCCCCTGAACGGGCGGCATATCCCGGGCCATGCCGCGTAAGCTGGAGGCTGAAGCACGACCGGCGTTGCTCCCGTGCGCGTTCTTCCCGGGTGATCGGGGAAGACCAGGTCATCTGGGTAAACGGGCTTTGTCCGATGAATTGTGGGGTTTATTCGGGCAGGACTCGCCGGTGAGTGTGCCCCCCGACGTGCCGGAATCCGATAGGATGTAATCTGCGGAGCAGAGTTCCAGGGCGAAGAGCGGAGGCGAGCACGATGCTGGGAGTCGGTATCGTCGGGATCGGCTTCATGGGGATGACCCACTTCCGTGCCTACAAAAAGGTGCGGGGCGCACGTGTGGTGGCGATCTGCACGCGGAACCCGCGCAAGCTTGCCGGCGATTGGAGCATGATCCGCGGCAACTTCGGCGAGCCCGGCCGCAAGAACGAGGACCTCAGTGGTGTGAACAAGTACACCGAGTTTCGAGAGATGCTCCGCGACCCGGCCGTGGACGTGGTTGACATCTGTACCACCAGCCACCTGCACGGTCAGATGGCCATCCAGGCGCTGAAGGCCGGTAAGCACGTGATCGTGGAGAAACCGATCGCGCTGGATCTGAACGAGGCGCGTCGGATGGTTCGGACGGCCGAGGCTGTAGGGCGCAAGCTCCTTGTCGCTCAGGTACTCCCGTACATTCCGGAATTTGCCTTTGTGCTGGAGGCCGTTCGCAAGAACCGCTACGGCCGCCTGTTGGCCGGGCATTTCCGCCGGGTGATCTGCCGACCTGATTGGTCGGCCGACATCGCCGATCCCGAAAAGACAGGTGGGCCTGTGGTCGACCTGCATATCCATGACAATCATTTCATTGTGCTCGCCTGCGGTGTCCCGACCGCTGTCTGTTCCACGGGCACGATTGAGGGGGATGTCGTCACGCACGTGGAGACGGTGTACCGTTACGGCGATGGTGGGCCGGCTTTGAGCGCCACCAGCGGCTTTCTGGCGCAACAGGCCCGCGAGTTTTCCAGCGGGTTTGAGCTTTATTTCGAGAAGGCTTCGATCTTTTACGACGGTCCCCCGATCGATGGGGCGGGCATCCCGCTGACGGTCGTCACCGGGAAACGGACGCAGCGACCGAAGCTGCGCGCTTCAGGTCCAGAGGACTGGTTTGCAGGGGAGCTGTCTCAGGCTGTTCGCGTGATTACAAAGGGGGCGGATCCGGGGCCTCTCGATCCTCGTGCTGCCTGTGTGGCTCTGGAGATGAGTCTGAAGGAGCAGGCGTCAGTACGGAGCGGCCGTCCTGTCTCGATACGCGGTGTCTAATCGCATCGGGCTGAGCCGAGCGTCCCGGCGATGCTTCGGCAGGAGTTACCCTCAGGGGGTAAGCCGTTGCGTTCCGCGCCGCTGGCCGCGGCGACTAAAATTGCGGTTCGGATGTGTCCGCTGCACGCGGCTGATCTTGGGGGATCGGCCTCGATTTTGTACGGCTGGGGATTGGTCACCAGTTGCGGGTGGGGGAGCCAATGGACCGACCTTTTCCTCGTTCAGCACCGACTGTGACACGCAGTGCTGTGCTGACGCCCGGCGAGATGCTCGCCCGCGTGGCAGAGCTGTACGGTGTCGATGCCTGGGGCGCGGGCTATTTCGGCATCAACCGGGAAGGCCACCTGACGGTTCGTCCATTGGCGGACCAGGGGCCGGCCATCAGCGTCCGGCGTGTGGTGGACGAACTGGAAAAACGCGGTCTACGCCCACCGCTCCTGTTGCGCTTCCCTCAGATCATTGGAACTCAGATCGAACGCCTGCGCGCGGCGTTCGAAGAGGCCATCAAGGAATTCGGCTACCGCGGCCAGTACCTGGCCGTGTATCCGATGAAGGTCAACCAGAACCGGTCCGTTCTTACCGCCTTTCTTCGGGCCGGCTGCCGATACGGGTACGGCCTCGAAGTGGGTTCCAAGGCGGAGCTGTTTGCAGCGATTGCTCTCGATCAGCCCACTGAGAGCCCCCTGATCGTGAACGGGTTCAAGGACGCGGAGTTCATCCGACTTGCTTTTGTTGCCAGGGGGTTGGGCAAGAACGTGTACGTGGTGATCGAGAAGCTGAGCGAGCTCCATCATTTCCTCCGCCTTGCGGAACGCTGGGATGGACCGATTCCGCAGCTTGGGTTAAGAGTCAAATTGCACGCGCGCGGAAGCGGCCGCTGGGAGGACTCCGGGGGCGAGGGGGCCAAATTTGGTTTGACCACTACCGAAGTCCTTGAAGTGGTGCGCCGCTGCCGAGTGCACGGTCTTCTCGGAGAACTGAAGCTGCTCCATTTCCACATTGGGTCGCAGGTCACGGATATCAAACGGGTGAAGGCGGCTGTTAAGGAGGCGACACGGGTTTACGCCAGGCTGTACAAGATGGGAGTGCCACTGAGCGTCATGGACGTGGGCGGCGGCCTGGCGGTGGACTACGACGGATCACGCACATCGTTCGAATCGTCCGCCAATTACAGTCTGCAGGAGTACGCCAACGCGATCGTCTACCAAACCGAAGTCGTCTGTGACGACGAGCATGTGCCGCACCCGAACCTGATCACCGAGTGCGGGCGCGTCCTGGCTGCCTACCACGAGATGCTCATCACGAACATTCAGGACGAGATCGAGACCGTGGTCGAGGAGGTGACCCCGCTGGAGTCCCATGAAGACGATCCTCAGGTGCTCAATGAGTTGAGCGACCTGGATCGCACGATTTCGGTGAAGAACTACGTGGAGTACTTTCACGACGCGATCGAGTTGCGCGAAGAGCTGTACACTCTCTTTGACCTCGGGCATATCACCCTCGAGCAGCGCGCTCGGGGTGAGGTCTTGTTCTGGGACATTTGCGAGAAGGCGGAGCGATTTGCGCGGCGGGGCAAGCACATCCCCGAGGAGTTCGTCCGCCTCCGCAAGCTACTCGCCGCTCGGTATCTGGCCAACCTGTCCGTGTTCGCCTCTCTGCCCGATACCTGGGCCATTGACCAGCTCTTCCCCGTCGTGCCCGTCCAGCGGTTGAACGAATGGCCGGAAGAACATGCCAGCTTTTCCGACCTGACCTGCGATTCGGATGGCGTTGTTGATCGCTTCGTTGATCTACACGACGTTAAGGAAATCCTCGAGGTGCACCGGCTCCGCAGGAATGAGCGGTACTACGTGGCCTTTCTGCTCATTGGCGCGTACCAGGACATGCTGGGGAGCCGGCACAATCTGTTCGGGCGCGTCAATGAAGCGGAAATCCTGGTCAACGGCCAAGAGTTTCTCATCCAGAAGATCAGCCGGGGGGAGTCGATCAGCGATGTTCTCCGCGAAGCGCGGTTCGACCCGGATGAGTTGCTTCGCTCCGTAGCTGCCCGGGCAAGTGGGTTGGTGGATGCTGGTGAGTTGACCCCCGAGCTGGCGAGATCTCTGTTGAATGCGTACCAGGACGCTGCGGTGTCCTACACCTACCTCGATCCGGCCGAAGCGTTACTTGAGGCTCCGGAGTTGGACCGCGAGCCTGGTGGGCATGCTGCGGCGCCGGCCAGAGGGGAACGGCAGCCGACAGGCTGTCGGGGCCTAACCGTGTCCGTTCCCGCACCGGATGCGGATGGTTCGGGAAACGGCAACCGGTGAAGACCGGGTCCCGCCGGTTGAATCACCCAGCGAACCCGCGTCCCCTGAACGCGTCATGGTCCAAGGCGGTCTCCTTTCCACGCTTACGCTTCTGCTCGTACCGTTCGCCTTAGCGGCGGATGGGACTGGCGTGATATGCGGGACCGTCTTCCACCGCGGGCAGGTGCCGCCGCCGGTTCGGGTGCCCGAGAGTCAGAGCGTTCGCCACCTGGTGAAACGCGATCGGGACGGCCACCTTGCCGAAGCGGTGGTCTGGCTGGAGGGGGAGGAATTGGAGACCAGAGAGGGGGCAGCTCGAGAGTACGTTGTCGACCAGGTTGATTATTTCTTCGTCCCGAACGTGCTGGCGATCCGCGACGGGGATAGAGTGCAGTTTCTGAACAGCGACGGGGCGAACCATGGCGTGATCGGTGAGAGCACCCTTGCTGAGAACATGTTCAACATTGTCGTTCCTCCGGGTGGGCGGTACGTACATAGGTTCCGTGTCAGTACGCTGGCCCGGAGGATGGGCAGGCCAACGCTTGTTCGGCTCCGCTGTCCGATTCACGCTGCCATGAGCGGTTGGATCGTTGTGTTTCCTCACCCCTACTACGCGGTGACCGCTAAGGACGGCCGGTTTTGCATCGCCCATGCACCTCCTGGGAGCTGGCGGCTGAAAGTGCTTCACCCCGACACGGGCTTGAGCTATACCAGGGAAGTGGAGGTTGTGCCGGGCGGGAGAATCGAACTGCAGATTGTGTTGCGCGGCGCGGGGGGCCAACGGGACGGAAGTGCCTCCGGGAGAGAGTAGGCTCCTGGCGCGTTCAGGACGGTCGCGTGAGAGCGGCACTCTTTTTTGCGGCTGGCATCCCATTGCCGAGGCGTTTCGTGTGTGGGGGCGGATGGATTCCCCGAGCCCGACAGGGCGTCAGCGGGAGCTGGGGGGGTTCGTGAGGTCGTCCGGCGGCTGGGCCGGGTCGGGTGAACAGGTTCCGAGCGCGCGTGTGCCCGGTTGACGGAGTTGCGCGCAGTTTTGCACAGCGCCAGTTGGTGCTGGCAGTGGGCGCCGGTTCTCCGCCGGGTCGCCATTCGCCCGGGCGTTGTCAGGTCTGATCGGAGGACAGATGGGGGGCGAATCCCAGAACCTGAGCGGCAACGCGGACCATGTCGGAGTGGATCTTCCCGTTTGTGGCGAGCAGGCTTGGCTTGAACAGGTCAAAGGGAGAGCCATCTAACTGGGTGACTTTTCCGCCCGCTTCCTCTACCAGCAAAACACCTGCGGCGCAGTCCCAGGCGTGCAGGTGGACGGCGTAGAAGCCGTCGAATCGGCCCGCGGCTACGTAGGCAAGGTCGAGGGCTGCTGAGCCGAGGCGGCGAACGGCGTGACTCCGCTCGCAAAACTGTCCGTACAGCTCCAGAAGCTCTGGCCGACGTTTGGGACGAGGGGGGAAGCCGGTAACGAGCAGGGCGTCTTCGAGCCGGGCCACCGTGCTTACGCGAATGGAAGCTCCGTTCAATTGTGCCCCGCGGCCACGGGCCGCTACGTAAGTCTCGTGCAGCGCCGGCGCGTGGATTACCCCGACGATGGGAATGTGGTCCAGTACCGCAGCGATCGAGACCGCGAAGAGGTCAAGCCCGTGCAGGAAGTTCGCGGTGCCGTCCAGCGGGTCGACCAACCAGAGGACGCGGTTTTCCGTGCCCTCGGGCTGGGGGTCCGGAGGGCCTTCTTCGCCGAGGAAGTTGTGTTCGGGGAACGCGCTGAGCAACTGGTTCCTGATCAATGCCTGGGATTCGAGGTCGGCGCGAGTAACGACGTCGCCGGGGCCTTTCGCCTCGCCTTTGACCTTGCCCCGGTAACTCAACAAGAGTCGCCCCGCTTGTTGAGCCGCGGAGACGGCCACGTCTAGGAGCTTGTCCAGATTGAGCTCGGTCATGGGTCGTTCGAGCCAGGGGTTTTCACCGTGGGTTGTACAGGTGCTGCACGCGACAAATGGTACGTCTGATCCTAGGCTGTTCTGCCCTGTCGGGCGAAAAGGCGTTCTCCAGGCTGAGCCAGGTGTTCTTGGCATCCCTTGGTGGAGGTTGGAGGCGAAGGGTGTGGTCTGGTTCTCGCGCAGCCTGTGGGGTTCCGGTCTAGAATGAGACGTTCTTAGTTGCTCATATCCGGAGCAGTGCTCATGAAGGGACTGTGTGGTTTGGTTTTGATGGCGGCAGCAGTTGTCGTGCTGCCAACCTCGGTTTTGTTCGCTCAAAGTCCAGGGCAGCAGAGCTCTGCGGCTTCGCCGCAGGCTGGCGGGAGCACCGGCCCAGCGGGCGCAGGTGCGGGCAGCGGTGGCTTCAGGATAACGGAGAACGACTTCCTTCTCTTGGACCGGGACCAGGATGGGGTGATTGAACTGGACGAGGACTTTGCGGGGGTACCGGTGTTGCGCGAGCAGGTTGCGCCGCAGCTCCAGCAACTGGATCGGGACGGCGACGGACGGGTAACACGTGAGGAGTTCTTTGGTGCAGCGCAGGCGGGGGCTAGCTGGCGGCTGCGGTTCGCCATTCTCCTGGGCATCGTGGCATTTGGGGCGTTTTGCCTGGTGGTGGACAGCGTGCTTGACAAGACACGCCGTGTCCTGTTGTTGCCGGCCCTGGGAACCTTGGTGGTAGCCGGTGGCTTAGCCGTACTGCTGAGTCCGGCGTTCTTGCACAGCTTGCTCGGCATGCTCGTGCCATCGGTCCTCATCGCGCTCGGTACCCTGTTGATTGCGGTGGTGTTGGGTAAGCCGACGGAGGAGACCGAAGTGGAGTTCCTGCCCACGTTGCAGCAGCAGCAGGGGAAGCGGTATGTGATCGGGAAAGGGGGCCGTCTGTTGGGGACAAAAACGACTCCATCCGCGCGACCTCGGCGGCCGGTCCGTCGGCCTCGTCGCCCGCCCACGTAGGACGTTTCCGCGGGATGGCTGGTACACGAGCGGCCTTCGCTTCTGGAGGACAGGGAGCATTCGATGGAGCCGATAACGATTCGTGTCGGCCACAGCCCCGATTCCGACGATGCCTTCATGTTCTATGCTCTGACCCAGGCCAGGATCGATACGGGCAACCGTCGGTATGTCCATTTGCTGGAAGATATCGAGACGTTGAATCGGCGCGCTTTGCGCGGCGAGCTGGAGGTGTCGGCGATCAGTATCCATGCGTATGCGTACGTGGCGGACCGGTACGCGCTGATGTCCTGCGGTTGCAGCATGGGGGACCGATACGGTCCCCTTGTGGTGGCGCGGCAACCTCTTCGCGCTGAGGAGCTGCACGAGAAGACGATCGCGGTTCCGGGCACGATGACGACCGCGTTCCTGACGCTGCGGTTATTGTTGCGCGGATCGTTTGCTTACGAGCATGTCCCGTTCGACCGAATCCTGGAGGCCGTACGCTCGGGAGACGTGGACGCGGGGTTAGTGATTCACGAGGGACAGTTGACTTATGAGCAGTTGGGGCTGGTGCGCGTTGTTGACCTGGGCGAGTGGTGGTTCGAGCGGACCGGGCTGCCGCTACCGTTGGGGGGGAACGTGGTGCGGCGAGATCTTGGCGAGGAGATGATGCGTGCGGTCACCGATGACGTCCGCCGCAGCATCGAATACGCACTAACCCATCGCGAAGAGGCGCTAGCGTATGCTCTGCAGTACGCGCGCGGCTTGCGCCGCGACCAGGCGGACGATTTCGTGGGCCGGTACGTGAACGAGTGGACTGTAGATTATGGCGAACGCGGCCGCGAGGCGGTGCGCCGCCTGCTGGACGAGGCTCACGCTGCGGGCATTATCCCAACTGCAGTTGATGTCCAATTCGTCTGATCTGGCCTGGGGGATGCTCCGGTTCCGTGGGGGGCGCGCTTAACCTCGGGGGTTGAGGTGCGCAAACGGGTGCCGGGGGCCGATGTGTGGGGGCGGCCGGTGGTTCAGACGCATCCTGGGTGTGTGGGGCTGGGTTCCGACCCGAGCGGTCAGGTCGTTAGCAGGAGTTCGGGTTGGCGCGGCGCCTACGGCGCAGCGAGCGGACACTCTAAGGGGGTACGTTTCGCCGGTAGATTCTGCTCACTTCTGGTTGCTGGCGGCAGGTTGCTGGGGGGCATCTTTGTGCCAGGCTTGTTCTAGGAGCGCGCAGATCCGTTCTACGTCGTAGACGCAACCACCCCAGACGCCGCCGCTTGCGTTTTGCAGCGCGGCCCAGAGGCGCGTTTCCCGGGGTAGATCTGGGCGGGGGCTCAGGTCCGGGCGAAGGGGACGCTTGCGCAGTTCTTCGCTGCCCCAGGACGGACCGAAGACCCGGGTTCCATGGCCTACCAGGTCGATGGTCCCGTGGAGCTGCTGGGTGTCGATAATGACTTCGATGATGTCGTTGTCGATCACCTTCCCAATGGGGCCGCCTGCGAGGGCTTCAGGGGAGATGTGGCCGATGCAGGCGCCGGTGGAGACACCGGAGAAGCGGGCGTCGGTGAGCACGGCCACGTGCTTGCCCCACGGCAGGTACTTCAGCGCTGCGGTTACCTGGTAGATCTCTTCCATCCCGGTCCCCAGGGGGCCGGCACAGATGAGCACGATCACGTCCCCTGCCTGCACTCGTACCGGGCCTTCCCCCTTGATTGCACGAATGGCATCGACTTCGCGGGTGAACACGCGTGCCGGACCTACGTGGCGGTAGACACCCCGGGGATCGAGGAGCGACCGGTCGATCGCGGTGCTCTTGATGACGGCTCCTTCCGGTGCAAGGTTACCACCCGGGAAGGTGATGGTGGGGGTAAGTCCACGGGGCCGTGCCTTTTCGGGGGACATAATAACCTCTTCCGGGTCGATCCCTTCCAGTTCGAACAGTTTTTCCTTCATCCGTTTTCTTCGCTCGCTTCGCTGCCACCAGTCGAGCACGGCGTCCCAGGGCAGGCCGGTGACCGTGCGAGCTCCGGAATGGATCAGACCGGCTTCGCGGAGGTGGAGCATGACTTCGGGCACGCCGCCGGCGAGGAAGACGGCCACGGTGGGATAGCCGACCGGTCCGTTGGGGAGGGCGTCAACGAGCCGGGGGATGCGGCGGTTGGTTTCGATCCACTGCTCTACCGTGGGACGGTCCAGACCCGCCTCGAACG
>JALSID010000274.1 GCA_026981825.1 Planctomycetota bacterium | reverse complement strand
CCCCCCCGACAACCAATCGCTTTCCGAACGATATGCCGATGGTCAGCGCGGGGATGAGAAACGCATAGCTTGCGAACAGCAAGGGAATCACCGCTTCGCGCAGCCCGAGCGAAGCGGGGACAGCGAAAACGAATATGCCGAAGCGCACCCATCGAGGGGTGTTCCGGGAAAACAACGTGCTAACGGCATGCGGGTAGGTGAGCCGAGACACCATGAGCAACCCGAGCAGGAGAGCCAGCACAGGTAAGACAACGGCAACGATGTGCTCCACGTGGGCGACTTCTAGCTCGAACAGCTCAATCAGCTTCCCCAAGAAGCTTGTAGGCGTGCGAATCTGGTGTCGTACAAGAGCAACCCCCGCGATCACACCCGCTGCCGCAGGAGATGGGAGGCCGCGAAAGATACGGTGGCTCTCCTCGTCCGGTCGATTCTGTGTGTTAAACCTGGCTAGCCGAATCGCAACGCAACTGATGTAAAACACCGCTATGGACCAGAGGATCGGCACGGGCACCGCATCCGGCTCCGACAGCTTCAGCAACAGAAACCCGGGCGCCACACCGAAGGAAATCGCGTCACACAGTGAATCCAGCTCGCCCCCAAAGCTCGACGCCGACCGGGTCAGCCGGGCCAGACGGCCGTCCAGGCCGTCGAACAGCATTGCAGCGATGATGAACCAGCCGGCAAGCCAGAGCCACTGGATCGCTTCCGCATCGTAGGTATCCATGCCGCGCGGCACACGTGCCGCCAGGGTCACTGCGGCAAACCCACAGATCCCGTTCAGGAGCGTGCACGCAAGCGGAACCAGCGCACGTTTACTGAGCATCGTCGAACTCTTCTTGACCGTTGCTGGAGTCTGAGGGAGACTCGTGAGAGAATCCTGCACCGCCGGACACGGCCCGAGCTCCATAACGTACCAGGACCGACTCTCCAGCGTACACGCGCTGGCCGGGCCGAACAAGTATCTCCAGATCAGGGTCGCGTGCCACGTACAGTTCCGTCCGTGATCCGAATTTTATCAGCCCCAGGACGTCCCCGCGGTCGAACTCGCGACCTGGCCCAGCGTAACACACGATTCGACGCGCCACCGCTCCGGCCACCTGCCGCACCACGAAGTACCTCCCAGGCAAGTCGTCATTACGGAACAGGATCGTGGTCGATTCGTTCCGTACCCCGGCGTCGGGATGGCGAGCGTCCAGGAACCGGCCGCGGCGGTACCGCGCATCGATCACAACGCCACGTTCAGGACATCGGTTCACATGGACGTCAAAGATCGAGAGGAAAATGCCGATCCGCACGGCCGGTCCACCCACCATCGGCATATGCTCCACGTCCGTCACGTCCGTGACACGTCCGTCCGCCGGTGCCACCATGAGCCCCGGCCCAGAAGGAATAGGACGACGCGGGTTCCGGAAAAACAGGACCACAGCGACCACCAAGGCCGACGGCACCAAGGCTAGCCAGGGGGAAAGCAACGCAGCCCCAAAGGCCAAGCCGAGAAGGGGAAGCCCGAAAAGACAGATTTCCGCCCATCCGTCCCGCGCTATCCAGAACCGGTCCCTCCACCCATGAGGATCAGCCTCCGGCGGGAACCGATACCCGCACACGTTCCGCACGAACTTCAGGTCACGCGAGTCCACCACATCGTGAGGGCAATTCGGGCACTCCCCCTGCCGCAGGTGCTCCATCCGCCGCACGTACGACGGTCGGAACGCCCGTAGCATCCACCGGCGCAGTCGTGCCCACCCACGCTCCAGACTCCACCCCAACCCGCCGCCGGGCTGTGTACCTTCGAGAGGCTCTCCCCAGGGCTGCCTCAGCTCATCCCGACTCTCAACCGCCGCTTTGTCCAGGAATTCCGTGGCCATCTCTTTTCGAGCACCGAACTTTTCGGGCCATTTCGCCATTTTAGTCGAGCCATCCGACGGGAGGCACGGCCCGCTATGCCCTTATGGCCCCCCCAGCAGCGGTGAGCGCCGTACGGAATCCAAGAGGGAGCTCCGCGTTCGGACCGGCGGCGACATCCCGGCAGACGTCTGCGTTGCAGCCACTCGCTGGTTGCCCCCATAGATGGTGGCCTAAGCAGGCAACATGCCCCCACCCCTCAGCGGAGGCCACAGTGGGCTCTTGTCTCGCAGAACCGAAAGAGTTGCGCTGCCCGGCACAACTGATGTGGCCACACCGCGGTCGCTGCGGATGCCCCAAGCACCAACCCACCCATAGCCGATGCTGGGTACGAAAGGCAGCGGCGGATTTGGGTGGCCGGAAAACCCGGTTAGATGAGGCCCCGTCGGACATTGAGTGAAGTCACGAGCGGCAGTGAGCAGGGCGAATCGCTACCGACGCGCACGGAGTCGGTCTGGGCGTCCGTCGGCTTCTGGCTAACTGTGTTCGCTGCCACCGCACTGCTCGGCAGCGTCGTGCTCGCGCCCCGTCTCGAGCGGGTCCAGAAGCTCTTGGACGAGCTCCGGGACCTCACCGCAGCCTGCGTCCACTTGGATCGCAAGAACGAGCGGCTGGCCCGGTTTCTCCGTGCCCTTGAGCATGATCCGACTCTCGTGGAGCAGCTCGCCGACTGGGAGCTCAAGGGTCGGCCGCCCGAGCAAATGCCCGCTCTATTCACAGCCCCCCCTCCTACCGCCGCCCACGCGCCTTCAAGAACATCAGGTTGGTGGCGGCAAATCATCCATCTCCTTGCCACTGACCCCTTGGTCGAACGGGCGGCCTACCTCACCGTGGCCGGCCTCTACCTCATCGCGCTCACCTTTTTCCGTGGCCCCACGGCCCCTTCAAAAACCGTAGATGCGGCAGGAGGTGCCCAAGACCAACGAGTGCACCCGGCCACAGCCAACCCCGTCGCCGAAATCGATCCCAATTCGGCATCGGACGACGAGTGGCTGTTTTGCGATTAGCCTGTGCGTATGAACGGGCTCAGACACGGCGCATCCTGACCATCCGTCGCACTCGGCTGCTTCCCCTCAATGGGGTTGACACAACGGCCCCCCCAAACCACCGAAGGGTTCCTTGTCCGTCTCACAGAGCTGCTACGCGCAGGGGCACTTCGTCGGTCGGCACCACCCCGCGGGCACACTGGCGCAACCTGTCGGGTAAGCTATTACCGATGCTGCCAGGTCGGGAAACCGGGTGCACGAAAGGACGACCATGCCACGTTGGTTGACTGAGGACCCATCTACGTTTGTATGGATGTGCGCCATCGCTGCCGCGCTCTGCTTCGCCATC
This sequence comes from Planctomycetota bacterium, assembly GCA_026981825.1. Taxonomy (GTDB): domain Bacteria; phylum Planctomycetota; class Planctomycetia; order JALXBF01; family JALXBF01; genus JALSID01. Next base: position 11,697 of record JALSID010000274.1, on the reverse strand, counting down.
TTCCTCACCCGGCGGGCGCGGGGGCCACTCATCGTGGGGTTCGTCGCTGCTGGACTGGCCCTGGGGGCAGTGCTCATCGACTACCTTGTTATCACGGATCGCGAAGCGATCGAGCTCACTCTGGGAAAGCTCGAGGCAGCGTTCGAAGAGGAGGACGTCGACGCTGTGCTGGCACTCCTGGCCGACAGTTTCCGCGTCAACGGACTCGACCGTGCCGCCACGGAACGGGTGCTCCGAGAGCTCGTGCGCGTCACCGAAATCCGCCGGCTCCGAATCCTGGTGCGCCAATTGGACATCGCTGCCGATCACCGAACGGCCACCGTCAGGATCGAAGCGATCGCGGACGGGACGTACAGTGGGAACGAATTCAGCCTTTACCGCACAAGCTGGCTGCTCACCTTCGTCAAGCAGCAAGGGAACCGGTGGCTGCTACTCCGGGCCAACGCAACCGGCAACACGCGAATTCCGCGCTTCCGTCGCTAAGAGGGTGCAAGCTGAACTCAGTGGCAGCACGGGGAACCTTGCCGAGGAACGCGACTGGTCCAACCGTTCAGCAGGGACGCCTTCGCTTATGATCCAACGGTGGTCAAGCAGATGCATCACTGAGACAAGCTCGGCTGGCGAGGTTAGCACCGATGCGAAGAGTACGGATCTTGCTGGTGACGCTCACGCTGGTCGGCGTATTCCAGCCCCTATGCAATGGGGCCACGAACGTCGTCATCATCCTGGCAGATGACCTTGGCTACGGCGACCTCGGCTGCTATGGGAACGAAGTCATCCAGTCGCCGAACATCGATCGGCTTGCCAGCCAGGGAATCCGGTTCACCTCCGCCTATGCAGGTTCGCCGGTCTGCTCGCCATCGCGGGCCGCGTTGCTCACAGGACGGTGTGCTCAGCGGGTCGGTATCCACAATTGGATTGGGTACGGATCGCCGATGCACCTGCGGAAGAGCGAAATTACGATCGCCAAATTGTTGAAGAACGCCGGCTACGCTACCTGCCATGTCGGTAAATGGCACCTCAACGGCTCCCTCACAGACGAAACTCAACCCAACCCTGGCGAACATGGCTTCGACTACTGGTTCGCCACCCAAAACAACGCCCTGCCAAGCCACCGCAACCCGGACAATTTCGTCCGCAACGGGCGACCTGTGGGGCCGATTCAGGGTTACGCGGGACTTATCGTCGCACGGGAAGCAATCCACTGGCTAAAGAACGTTCGGAACAAAGAAAAACCCTTCTTCCTGTACGTTTGCTTCCACGAACCGCACGAGCCAATCGCTACAGCCCCTCGCTTCGAGCAGTTCTACCGCATGTTACCCGAGCCGCGTCGCCGCGAGCACCACGGCAACATCTCTCAGCTCGACTACGCCGTTGGTATGCTGCTCAACGCCTTGCGTGAATTGGACCTCGAGGAGAACACTCTTGTCTACTTTACGAGCGACAACGGACCGGCTATCACTCGGGCGCATCCCTATGGTTCAGCAGGCCCATTGCGCGCGAAAAAGGCCCACCTCTACGAAGGGGGTATCCGCGTGCCCGGTATCCTGCGCTGGCCGGGGCATGCGAAACCCGGCACCGTATGCGACGTGCCCATCGGGGTCGTGGACCTGCTGCCGACGATTTGCGAACTGGTCGGGATTGAGCCGCCGAGTGACCGGGTGATCGATGGCACGAGCCTCCTTCCCGTCCTGTCCGGTAAACCGATCCATCGCAAGCGGCCGCTGTACTGGCAACTGAACCCGGCGCGTAGTTCTCCAAAGGTCGCCATGCGGGACGGGGACTGGAAGATCCTGGCGGGCATCGACGCGGAACCCATGCCTCTGGCCGCAGACATTCGCCCCCAGGACCAATACGCGATCAAGCACGCGGACCTGAAGGGGTTCGAACTGTATAACCTGCGGCAGGATATCGGCGAAACCACCGATGTCAAGGAACAGCATCCCGAAGTCTTCCAGCGACTAAAGCAGAAGCTCGAAGCGATCTACCGCGAAATCCAGCAGGAAACCCCCACCTGGCCCGCATGGAAATGGCCCCGCTACGAGGGGAGGCGCATCCGACAAGGACGGTGAGCGACAAAGCCGCTATTCTGATGTCTGTCGGCAACTAGGGTAGCGCCATTGCTGCGTCGGCAGAGTACTTCGGACGAAAAGCTCGCCCATCGGTCGGGTAAAACCGCTTGTGGAACGCCTGCCATCCACCCCCCGAGGTGCCCGGCTCGAGCCAGCGCCTCTGAAGCTTCCGCCGACAAGCGACCCCTTCCCCACATACGGACCTCGGACGCCTCCGATTCGCCCAGGTAGGGAACCCGTACAGCCGCGAAATCAATTGCAGCTCGTTGTACGGAAAGACAACACTGTTGTCACCCGTTCCGACAGTCCGGGGTAACCGCCGCTAGCAAACCCACGATCCCAGGTGAGGGCGAATAAACCGCTCGAACCCACAATTCGGGCTGTAAAACGCATTTCCCAACCGCCCGGCTCCATACAAGCATCATCTGGCACACCGCTTGCACATTACCCCTCCCACCGTTCCCCTCAGAGTGGCGTTCGCTAGCCCGCACGGATGGCCACGTCGGACGGAATCGGGGTTGCCAGCTATCGCTCCATACCACCGCGTGCGCGATCCACGCTGCACGCAGGAGGAGCAGCGATGAAACGCCTCGTGCTCTCGTGCGCAATGCTTCTCTCCCTTCCCTCCCCTCCAACCATCGCCGGTATCATCTCCACCACCGGAATGGTCCAGGTCTGGAACACCCCACCCAAAACCGTCGAAGTAAACACACTCGAACGTAACCTGGTCGCCATCGTCTTCGAAGAACAAACTAAAGTGCTCAACCTCGACGTCCAGGTCGACATCGCCGTCCCAGGGCTCTACGAAACCGTCTACCCAATGGCCCCAGGCATCGTCCCCCAAGGATCCCTCGTAACCTCTTACTACATCCACGCCGACCCACGCGGACAAATCAGCCCAGGCGTCCGCCGCTACAAAGGCTCCATCACCTTCGACGCACCAATCGTGGGCATACTCGTCAAACCACCCACCCTCCACCCTACCGATCACCTCCTCGGCCTCCCCTCCGTACAGTACCCACGAGAACAAGACATCCGCCACGGCATCCTCGAACGCGGCGATTACATCCGCCTATCACCCGACCTGCGAACCGTTCGCTTCAACGTCGGAGCAGGCTTGTGGTCCGACGACTTCCGCATCCTCGTCGACCCAACCCCTCCCCCTGACAATTGTCACCACTTCCCAATAGGAGAAGAAGCCATAGAAACTACCCCCTGCCCAGCTCCAACCACCATGCCGCTGTGCCTCCTCGGAGCCACCGCCCTCTGCTGCTTCCATCGCAGACGCCCGTCGATCACCCTCCACCGCCCGCCTTCGCTGGGGAACCATCCATCGGAGGTCAACGCCGGGTGGCTGCGACACCGTTGACCTTCGTCCACGCCGGTGCTCGGGCACGCTGACCGGAACCGCCAGCACAGTGGAACGATAGGCATCGCGTCGTGGTCTGCGTGCAGCGTGTGCTGAACGGCCCAGTCACGTGCTCCAAGCACCGGCTCCTCTACGCTTTACTCGCAAGGTCACGCTCGCCGCTCCTTCGAGGAACAAACCCCGGACAGATCGCTTGCCTACTCTCGAGTGCAAACCTCTGTCCACCGACTTTCTGCACACGCGCCACCGAACCAACCAATGAACCCCACCTGGAGCTCTGCGACAGAGAGAGCGGCTATGGTCGAAGGAACGAACCCAGAGGACGCTGCTTCTAGAAGAGACCGCAGCGGTCCGGGAACAGCGCACTCCAAAACTTTACGCAGGTCGAGCGCCGCGGTGGGGCGTGGGCGTTACGCCCCGGCCTGGCCGGGGGGGAAGTGAAAGCGGCGAGCCAAGTTCCCGTACCACGGCGCAGTAGCTCCGTGCGGTCAGATACATGAATGGCCCCTCGATCGAAGCCACCGGCCCCGCTCATTGCAGTAAGCAACTGCATACTGGATGGTTCCTCTTTCCGCTGACTTGGGGCGATTGAAGTGCTCTTGTAGGGGATGGAGTCGACTCACTGGGTTCATCGGGATTCCTTCCTGTCTTCGTTTCCGACGCTGCCGTCCTCGCCCCCGGGAGGCGCCTCGTTTTCGTCGCAGTTGGGCGCGCGCACAGTCAGTGAAAAGAGGTCCAAGCGAAGGAGGAGTCCAGCCTTCTTCGGCTCCGCACGCCGTGTCCTTGATAAGGCAGAGCAGACACGCCCTCATAGAACGGGGGTGGCTCACATCTCAGTCGTGCAGCTTATAGCGAAGCAAACCATGCGAGCCAGCGGCGACTATGATATCGCGCGACCCCGTCCCAAACTGCGCACTCTCGCACTGCCAATTCCCCCACCACATTACTCCGACTCGGCGGCCCCGTTGTGTTTCGAACACGACGGCCTTTCGGTGGCCCGCAGCTGCAACACGAGACGCGCGCTGATCAATAGCCAGGGCCGTCACCCAGCCCACGCCCGTATGGCGCGTCCACACCTCGGCTAGCCGTGGCCCCGATGCGGCGGTCATGATGCGCCACCAGCGCAGTGTGCCGTCCCTTCCACCCGACGCTAAGTAGCGTCCCCGGGGGTCGACGGCCAAAGCCAGGGTCCAGTGCGTCTGTCCTGGTGCCATCGACCAGATCACCTTCCCTGTGTCGGAGTTTACCACTCCGAGCTCCTTCCACGACCCAAATACGAAAAAAGAGGAATTAGGGATAGCCGCCAGAGACAAGACTGCCTTACGGGTTTTAACCAGTCGTTGGAAACGACCGCTCCGGGCATCGTAGATGAGGATCCCGCCCGGTGTTCCGACGGCGATGCGGCCACCTGAACCGAAGGCAACGCAGAAGGGAACATACAAGGAGGAGTCCACCCAACAGCTCATTCGTACGACCGGTCTCCCGGTTGCTGCGTCCAGAACAGCCAACTGCTGCAAGCCAGCAACAAGGAGACGACGATGGCTTGGGTCTTGGGTCATAACCCACACTTCCCCGCTCTCCGGTAGCACATCGTTTGCGCGACGACGCCAGAGCAGTCCCAGCTTCGGCCAGCGGTACGCCGCTACGTCTGCCTCGCTCGCGGTGAAGAGCATTCCTTGGCTCAGATCCAGGCTTGCATACGTGGTGCCATTTCTACCAACCAGGACCCTCTTCGGCATAGGCGATCCGAGTAGCAGACATTCGGGCATGAGCAAAAGATCGGGCACCAGGATCGCCACACAGAAAAACGCGTTCGCGATCGTAGCAGCCACCGCGGTGGCCAAGAGCATCCGCTGCCAGCATTTGCGCCAACGTAGCATGTTCACCCGGCTACCTCCCGAAGATGCCCGACCGTATCCCAAACAGGAACACGATTGCCTAGTGGCCGGACTTCGCCAGCACGAATAACTGAAGAAGCCGGTTTGTCGAGGGGTAAGTGCGTGTGAGGGTAGCCCACACAGCCCAGAGTTGAAAGGTAACCACGCCAAGCGTGAGGATTCTCCATGCCATTGCGCGCCCACTAATCCACCGCCCCGTGCCCAGTGACGCAGCGATGATCGCCATGCCGGTGGCGAAGTGGCTTGCCAACACCGCATCCCTGGTGTACAGCGTTCCCGGAAAATCCAGTGGCCAGAGGCAGGCTTGGACCAAAAACCACGCGCTTGCCAGAGCGCACACGTGACCGGGGCCGTATTGCTCTTCCTCCCGCTGCTGCCTGCTACGCAGAAGCAGCGTCGCTGATAGGCCTGTGAGGACGTTGACGAGCATACCTAAAGGGAGAATCCAGCACGCGTGTTCGATCGCCATCAGCATCTCCAATCAGGTTGTGCGAACACGAGTCATGTCGGCTGTGTGACCTCTCCCCGCCTTCCCATGCCCCGATCTGCTCTCTGGTACACATATCACCATGTCACTCGATGCACTTCTTTTCGACCTAGCATAATATATAGCATATGGTGATCGTAACAGATGTCCAAATGCCCCCGCCGCCAAGCCGAATACAACGAATCACGCCCGCTCTCGTGTCCCCTGTCCGAACAAGACTCTGTCTCCGGCCGATAAGCGGGCAACCCGCCGTTGGGAGGATCAAACCGTGTGGTCGCGTGTGGGCGAAGTGCCTCAGCGAAGCCTCTGCAAGCCCAGACATGCCCTGGCTGTTTTCGTCGAAGCATGAAAATGGCCCCAAAGGAAGATGCTCTGCCAGCGAAGGCACATGCGGCCTGGCCTACGAGCGTACAGACATGGCTTCCATAGTGCTTCTCTGGAGTGTCTCCTTGTAGCCATAGTCATCGGCCGCTGCCAGCATGCGCCCGAGCTCCCGCGTCTTGTGTGGCCACCCACGATAAACTCCCAGAAAAGGTCCGTGAGTATGCGTTCACGGACAACTCCCGAAAGAGAAGGGACTCCCGCCAGTGCTTCCTACATTGGGTGTACAGCCCGTCAATAGCCTCCAGCCGAGCTTCAGCGGTAGCCTTGCCTCCAGCTATAGAAAACCCTCGATCGGGCCGGAGCTTATCCCAGAAGAGATTCACGAACTGGTCGAAAGATAGGGTCGGCCAGAACGACCGACCATCCTTGTCGCCTTCTGGAGCCGGCACTTCGGACAGACGGGTGCGGTCCAGGTATCCCACCGGTAGGTTCTTCGCGTACCGGTGGGTACGCGCCCCAGATAAGAGCCTAAGCTGGTCTGCGGTTAGGAACTGCCCACTGTTCGGATCGTCGTCTCTGGCCTGCATGGACCACCGCGAGCCAACGCCCCGGGCAGCTCTCCCGGCAAACCAAAACCGGCACACACCGGCCAAATCAGCCGTATTGCTGGGAATGCCATAGCTACCAAAATCGTACCTCGCCGCGATTGAATGGTGTGCCTCGACCGAACCCTTCACCGAAGCGATCAAGTCCCGCAACGCAAGATCCACCCCCCGCCGCATCCTCACGCGCCAGGAGCGCGTCCACCGCCGCGCTGTACAGCCGTGGGTGCGTCCGCGCCGGCCTGATCCCGTCCGAGATGTGGTCGTCGGTGAAGTCCGCCAGCGGGTTCGCCCCAAATGCCGCGCTCGCATACACACCGTCCACATACGGCACCAGTTCACCCTGCGACACCTGCTCGCCGTCGGTGGCGGCGCCAGATCACGCAGCACAAACGTGAACGACTTAGGCTCCGGCCCCAACGGTCCGTCCGGCCCATCAGAAAACGCTACCCGCCGGCTGAACCTGTCATAACGGGTATGGCATTCCCACCATGGGGACATCTGAGAAGTGCCGTAGCACGAAGAACCCGAAGGCAGCGGGAGCCTGCGAGTGGCTGCGCCGCATAGGCAGCGGGATCCGAATGGATGTGCTCGTGCCCTCGACGGGCATGTGCCCGAGCCCGGTGGCAAGCGAAAATACAACCACCGGGTTCCGGAATGAGGTTGCCTGGATGCGATCACGCCCCCCGTCGTGCGAACTGGAACCAGCCGGCCAAAGGATGGGGGCGAGGGCCGGGTAACCTCGGGGCCTGCTCGAGTACGAGTATAGGTTTCGAGCCGGACATCGTAACTGGGCGCCCCTGCGGCCCACCCGGTTGAGCTTAGAGCTCGAAAAGGTAAGGGCCTGCTTGCCCCAGCGTCCCGGAGCCCCCTCAAAAAGCGGCTCCGCGATCGCACCCAACCCTGTCCCGCCGGCATGGTTTTCCGGAGGCTGTCGCAATGTCCCAACCCAATAAACGCCGCTACGTCGGCCTGGGCGTGCACAAGAAATTCCTTCAATTCGCCATCATAGACCAAGACGGACAGCTCCTGCAAGAGGGCAAAGTCCCCATGGACCGGCGAGCTCTCCAGCAGTTTGCCAAGACGCTCTTGCAACCCTCCGATGAGGTCGCCCTGGAGAGCACAACCAACGCCTGGGCGGTGGCCGACCTCCTGGAGCCGTACGTGGCCAAGGTGGTGGTCTCCAATGCCTTGGCCACCAAAGCAAGTGCCTGGGCGAAGGTCAAGACCGACAAAGTCGACGCCCGAGTTCTCGCCCAACTGCTCCGCTGTGATTACCTGCCCGAAGTCTGGCGGCCCGACGAGAGAACCCGGCGCATGCGGCGTCTCTCGAAGCGGCGCATGGTCCTGGTCAAGTAGACCACAATGGCCCGCAACCGAATCCATGCCGCACTGGCGCAGTGTTTGATCCATCCCGAGAAGCGCCTGTTCAGCAATGCTACCCGCTGCCCGGCGCGACCGAACCTCCGTCGCTGCGACAACGGAGCATTGGTCGCGCGACCCGGCCCCGGGTCCACCCCTAAGCGGCCCCGGACAAACCCGCCGACGGACCGCCAAAGGGACGCGCGCCATGAGGAAAGTGCCACTGCCGTGGCGCCGACCACGGCGGCCCCCCGGTCGGACGCGGTCCCCCTGACACTCCGCTGCGGATTTCGTGGGCTCGCGCTTTGGCTCGGCCCGCAGGACAGTTCTCACTGGCCCTGCTCGGCCGACGCAGTCGCGGACCGGCCAACGCAAAAGGTTCCACCGCGCACCCCCACTCGGAGGCTGGCGGCGCCAAACCAGAGAGAGGCCCACCACACACAGTTTCGTTTTTGTCTTTCCCTCTGCGGTCTGTGTCTCTGTGGTGGGTCTGCTGTTCCACGCTCCCTCCTTTCATCCCCTCGTTAAACCGAGCGTCAGCGACCGCTTTGCCCAGGGATCCCGGGCACGGAGGCCCGGGGCGCGGCGCCGCAGCTCGGGTGACGCCGCTCCGCTTTCCATGTGGCCGTAGCCCCGACGAATGCGGACGCGTTGCCTTTCCGCACAGGCGCTGCGGCGAGCCTCCGCCTAGCCGCGCGGAGCAGCCCGGGCTGGCGAGCAGTGTGTCCCCGTGGTCGCGGTCGGCTCCGGGTGCACGCTGGCAAACCGTCATGCCCCCCGCGGCGCGGCGCCCGCACCACTTCGCCGTTGCCAGAGCGAACGCGGTGCAGTTTCCGCCCGAGGCGGTTGCATCCAGGGACCGGCCGCTCTGCTGGCGCCTGCGCCGTTCTCCTCCCGCTCGGCCTCCGTCAATCGTCCAGCGCTGCTCTTGCGTATCCCCACTTTCGGCCCCCAGGCCACAGCTCGTGCTCCCAAATAGCGCTAGGGGATCCCGCTTACCCGAGGCGCCTGTCTCTCCGAACCGTGGATCCGGTTCTCCCGCATACGGCTGTCCGGTCGCTCGTCTGATAGCTCATATAGCCTCCACAGGGACAACCGTGGCCACACAAGGCCAACTGACTCTCGTCCTCGGGGCTTCTTACCCCCTAGCTAACAACGAGCCGCTGGATCCTTGTCGCTAACTTCGCACTGCGGTAGCCCTCTCCGCGTCTGGTTTTTTCGCGGCGGTGGAGCCGTGCGGTTGGGGCCCAGGCGCAACCCCTGGCCACGGGAGCAGCCAAGGAAAGCGGCAGAGGACTGCCGCACTCGGAAAGGCCAAGCCGGCGCCGGGGGCCCGACTCCCCAAGCACGCTCTCCCCGGCCGACGGGGCTAACGGACACCGCCCGCGCGTACGCGACCCGTCCGGGCAGCGGGCAGTCGCATTTGGGCCGCGGCGGCCCACGCACGACTCGAAGCGGGCGCGCAATGCCTTCCGCTGCACCCTTCAATGGGGCCGTGGCGGGGGGGCCACGGAAACAACGCTGGAGCGCCTGCGAAAGCGCGTGGATCAGCTCGAGCTTCAATGGGGCCGTGGCGGGGGGGCCACGGAAACAGGCCCAGCATCTTTGCGGCCTTCCAGCGCGTATGACCCAGCTTCAATGGGGCCGTGGCGGGGGGGCCACGGAAACTACTGGAGGCGTTGGCCCGTGCCCACCAGTCTCGGAGCTTCAATGGGGCCGTGGCGGGGGGGCCACGGAAACCCGCGGAGGCGTTCAAGCGAGTGTACGGCACGAATGCGGCTTCAATGGGGCCGTGGCGGGGGGGCCACGGAAACAGCACCCTCGCAAGTCGCCGCTCTGAAGGAGCTTAGAGCAGACCTTGCGAGCGTGATCCTAATCCGCACCAAATCGGCCAGGTACAGCCACATCCGTCCGCTCCACAAATCGCACGCTACACCGCCCTAAACCGCCAAAAACGCCATTTGCGAGCGTGCCCAGGGATTCGCGCATCACCTCCACGCTCGCAAACCACCTCCCACACAACGGGGCCGCGGCCCATCGGCCGCGGAAAACCAGAGGAAATACCACGCGCCCGGCAAGGGCACACTCCACTCGCTCGCCCTACCGAGCATTGCTCTACAGCCCTGACGTCCACCAAGGCAACGTCAGCAGCCTCCCATTTGTCAAGAATCTGGACAACATGGTATTCTACCCGACCGCAACGCACCGCTGCAACCCACCACCACAAACGTACAGCACCATGTCAAGAACGCCCAACCGCCCGGCAAAAAGCCGCCCGGGCAGCCGCCCAACACCGTTCCCCGGCTCCACAGCGCTAGACCTGATTACCCTTTGACCGCACTCCCCATCCAGCGGCGCGATGGTCCCCTATCACGAGCACGCCCCGCCAATCCAGGCCTCGACGGGATCGGCAGTTGCCCAACTATCACCGGCAGGCGAACAGTCGCACCGCAGCGAAGGCAAACCAACCGGCCATTGCTAACTCAGCGGCAAGCCAGCGACTCGCCACTAGGAAAAGCCACGGCTGGCGAGGAATCCAGCCCCGCACAGGCCGCCGGCTCGGGGCGAGACTAACCGACAAGCCCTCCCCGCCCCGACCGAGCGTACCGCTGCGCCCTGGTCGGTGCGACCGCGAGCCTACTGCCCCACCCCAGCGGACGGGTACTGGGCGCGCGAGCCAGCAGCCCCTCCCCCGCTTGTCTGCCGCCCCAGCGAATCGATCGGGCCCATCCGACCGACCCGGTCGATCGGGGTTCGGGCTACCCTCCGTTCGGGGATGCAGGCCCCACCTAGCTCCGCGAAGCCCTGCCTGGGTTGGCGCGGCCACGCCAAGCCTGACGACTCGTCGCTCGGAGTACCGGCTCCTCGCGGAGACACAGTCCCCCTCGTTTACCGGCCCTCAGAGCATACGCCGGAAGGAACTTTCACCTTGCTAACTTGGTGCGCTCGGGAGCCAACCACTGCGGCTACCTTCGGAAACCTCCGGCTCCGGACACTGGCGAACGGGCAACCCTACCGTGGCAGGAACTCATACCCCACTGACCGCTCGCGACTGGGCAGATACGATAGCCCGGCTAACGCGCCGTGCTAACGCCCCAGGCCCCAAACCCAGCTCCTCGGGCAAACCCGAACCAACACAAGGCCAACTCGTCCTGGCCCGCGAGCCAGAGCCACACTCAGCCGTCCAATCGAGCCAAGTCCCCGCCGAGGCACCTGAGCACCCGTGTAGCCAGCAAAGTAGTCCTGCGCGCCGATCGCTCGACCCGCAGCCACACCAACCTCACAACCTCCCACATCCGCAGCGCGAGCTCGGCAGGCCACGGCGTGTCCCGCGTCTCGCGCACCAAACGAGAAGCCCAGAGCACGCCACCACAGCAACGGACATCTAGTCCGTCTCCTCCGCCTGCATGGTAAGTCGCCGCACGAGCCCCCATCTCGCTCGGCCCATAAGGCTGCACAGCCGCGAAATCAATTGCAGCTCGTTGTACGGAAAGACAACACTGTTGTCACCCGTTCCGACAGTCCGGGGTAACCGCCGCTAGCAAACCCACGATCCCAGGTGAGGGCGAATAAACCGCTCGAA
>JALSID010000273.1 GCA_026981825.1 Planctomycetota bacterium | reverse complement strand
CTTCGAGCTCCGGGTGAACGCCGGCACCCACGGCAAAGGAATCGCCCGCGTGTAACCCTCCCCGTTCGGCGGTGCCAGAATCGAAAACGTCAAGAAACGCTGTGCAAGCTTCAAACCGTGCCGGAACGGCGCCGTGCCGGGCGCCTTTGCCCAATGCACCCCAGGAGACTTCCGCCCCGTCCGGTACCTCGGCACGTCATCCGCTGCGCACTTGATCGGGCCGTTCCCACAGGCCCAACGCCTCCCGAACGATGTGCCGCCGCGCCCCGTCCACGTCGAACCGCTCTCGGCTAAACAACCGGTAGTACGCCGTCCAGTCGCCATCCACCTCCCCCAACGTCCTGAGCACGTTCGACACCCGGCTCGTCCAGCCCAGGCAGAAGACGCCCCGCAGCTACTTCAACGCCCGATCTGCCGTACGTCGCTGCAGGAACAGCTTCCTCGTGTCCGCCCAGATTCCCTCCAGTTGCTCCCTGTACTCCTCGATCCAACGGTAGGGGGACAACTCCCTTGGCATAGCTGCACCTCCAATGCTTCGCGAAGACCATGATCCTGTTACCCAGGTCCTCACTACCCGGTACCACGGGTGTGCCTATACCCTGTGAGGTCCCCCAGCGTTGGATCTGTTTTCATTCCATAGCCAAATCGGCCGGTTAGCAAGCCTCCCCAGCCAACCCAATCACCCGCCAAAAGGCCAAAGTCCAGAGCTCCGGTCCCGCCAGGCGGCGGGAGAGAGCGCGCGCCGTCGCCGGCGCGACGGCGTTCCGGCCCTGCTCCGCCGGCGGGCGGGTTCAGACGCCCGCTGGCGGGCCGCGGTCGAAGCGGTGAGAAGGAGCACGCCATGGCCGTTTCCACGACGGGCGGCTATCTCTACCAGGCGCCGTTGCACCCAGCGCCTTGGGGCGGACTCGAGGCCGGGGCGCGCTACCACTGCTCCGGCCACGCCGCGGTGGCGCTCCGCTCGGCGATCGGCTGTAGGGGCAAAAGCACAGAGCACAACACCAACGTCAACAAGACCAGAGAGACACAGAGAACGCGGAGTCTCTTGGTTCTCTGTTCGCTCTGTCCTTCTGCGGTGAGCGGGCCGAGCTTCCATCGGCCGAGCTCCGGGTGGGGCAAGAGCCGCGCTACGGGGACCGGTTGCACGCATCCGGCCGCGATAACTGTCGAAGTCGCAGCGGCGAAGATCCGTCGTCGGGCGGCGGAGCATCCCTGTTCTGTGCTGCGGTCGCTGACGGCACGTCTTCAGCACTCATCCGCTTCACCAAGAGGGTTTTGAGACACGGACTAGCGCGCTGCTGCTTGGGGTGTCGGGCCCGTACCGCAGCACAGGTTGCCGTCTGAAGGGGGTTTAGGAAGAGATCGCCCGGTGCCTTCTTTTGGCTCGTTGTGGTATCGATATCCAGCGAGGGGGGCCAACGCTCGCCTTTTGGGGAGCTTCGCCCACAGGCGGAGCAACCTTACGGAAATGAACTGCCTGAACGAGACGCGACCAAGGCGAGCCCCCGCGCCTGCTCGTTGTGAACCAAAACGCCACCCGGCACGCCTGCGGACCGGGTGGCGGCAGCAGAATGCGAGCAGCAAAGCGTCCTATTCGTCGGGCGACTGATAGCAAGAGCGTCCCGGCTGGCAAAGGCGGCGTGAGACACTCTCCTTGTCCGGTCCCAGAACCTGTCCTGACTTCAGGCACCAGCAATAACCATCGCCTGCAATGTCGTCATCGTCGCCGGTTTCATCCGGCGTCGGGTCTGGGTTCGGCGTGCCAAAGACAAACATGCCCTTCGACCGGAAGTACTTGCAAAGATTCTCGTTCAGCACCTTAAGGCTTTCACGATCCATTGTTCGCCCTCCTGCGCCGGTCAGTTTTAGATGAGGGAGCTCAGTGCACGTTTGACCGCCGTGGCCGCCAATTGAACCTTGTACTGATTGCCGCTCAACGGTCTGGCCCCCTGGACAGCAGCTCGAGCGGCCGCGGCGATCCGTTCCTCATCCAGGGGGGCTCCCATGAGTGTTGCCTCTGCTGCGGTGGCACGGTATGGCCGCGGCGCCACGTGGCCCAAGAAGACCCGGGCGGACACGACCTTGCCGCCGTCGACTCTCAGAGCCACGGAAGCTGTGGCGAGCGGCCAGTCCAGGAGCTGGCGCTGTCGGATTTCATAGGTGGCGTTCTTCAGCCCGGTGTTGGGGATTTCGACCGCAACCAGCACTTCGCGGGGCTGCCGCACGTACTCGCGCTCTTCGTTCGTTCTGGGGATCCGATAGAATTCCTCAACCGGTACACGCCGTTCGCCCTCGGGGCTCTGAAGCACAACGGACGCCTCTAGAGCGGCCAGCGCCGGGGCCAGGCTGGACGGGCAAACGTAGTAGGCGTTACCCTCGGGAAAGATCGCGTGGTAGCGGTTGTCGCCGCGGGGGACGAGCGGTTGCCCGTCCGCACCGGTGGCGAGAATGCCGTATCCGGCCCGGAAGTACCAGCATCGCGGCCGTTGGCAGAGGTCGCCCCCAACCGTGCCGTGGTGGCGGATCTGCGGGCTGGTTACCCCCCCCGCCGCGATGACGAGCGACGGAAACTTCGCGGCCACTTCCGGTGCCTGGGTCAGCTCCTCCATGGTCACCAGAGCTCCGATGCGGACCACGGTGGGCGTCACCTCAATCCGTTTCAAGCTTGTGATCCGCCGAAGGCTGACCACCCGTTTCGGAGCCACCACGTCGTCCTTCATCAGGCTCAACAGGTCTGTGCCCCCGGCGAGGAGTTCCGCATCGTTCCAGGTCGGGCCGAGCAGATCGATTGCCTCTTGTACCGTTGCCGGGCTGGCATATTCAAACGGTCGCATCAGGCCAACCCTCCTTTCTGGGCCAGTGCCGCAAGAACTCGGTCAGGCGTGAGTGGCAAGTGAGGAACGCGGACACCGATCGCGTTCGCCACGGCGTTGGAAATCGCCGCACCGGGTGAGATCACCGGTGGTTCCCCGAGCCCGATGACGCCGGGCTCATCGTAGTCCACGGTGATTTCTCGCCCATCGGGGGTTCGGACGGTTACCTTGCCCATCATCAGGTGAGCGATGAGCTCGCCCACGTCTCCGACTCCGGGCAGCTTGTAGAACTCCATATCGGGGTTCAACCGACGGCCCGTGATCGGATCGTGAATGCACTCTTCGTACAGGGCATAGGCGATTCCCATGATGACGCCACCGTAGACCTGACTGCGAGCGGTCTTCGGGTTGATGATCAAGCCGCAGTCTTGAACGGCGACGAACCGCTTGATGCGAACGATCCCCGTTTCAACGTCCACGGCGACGTGGGCCATCTGGACTCCACCGACCCCCTGCGAGGCGAGCGGTTGGTCTTCGGGGTCGGGTTGTCTGCCGACGCCTGTGATCGGATTCATCCCGATCTGACGGCAGGCCTGCTTCCAGCTAATCCGCCTGGACGGGTCGTTCTTGTCCACGATGAAGCCTTGACTCACTTTCAGGTCGGCGGGACGGACCCCGATACTTGGGGCCACCTTTTCCAGGAGCTGCTCCAGAGCGTCGGTAGCCGCTCGACGCGACGAGCTGGAAACGCCGCCGACGGTTGTGGAGCCACCGGAAGCACCGCTTGGCGGGAACCGGCTGTCACCGATCTGCACATTGACCTGCTCTGGACGCAGTCCGAGAGTTTCGGCGACCACCATGGCGATGACGGTTCGGGTGCCGGTACCGAGGTCCTGGCTACCCAGTTGGACATCGACGCTGCCATCCGGGTGGATGTGCACGTGGCACTCGGAATTGTGCGGGCGGCCGCCCCAGGTGTGCATGGAGATCCCCAGGCCTTCGCGGATCGGGCCGCGCCCGCCTTCGCCACGCGGATGCCAGTGCTTCCGCCACTGGATCAGGTCCGCCGCGACGAGGAGTTCTTGGGTGTACACATCGGGCCGATCGGTGAGGTCCACGTTTTTGAGGAAGAACTCGAGCTCATCGATGCCCAGGGCGGCTGCGGCGTCGGCCAACGCGGTCATCGTCAGCGCAGCCCCCTGCGGGTGGTTCGGGGCACGCCACGCTCGCCTGGGCCCGACATTGGCACGCACGTTGTACGCTTCGCGCGACTGATTCGGGATTCCGGTGAAGATGTAAGGGGTTACGCTAATTGAGGTCCCATTCCCGCCCGGACCACCGGTGCCCCAGAGGGTGGACTGCCAGGCGAGGACCTTCCCGGTTTCCCGGTCCACGCCCACTTTGACGCGGGCGAAGCCGGAAGGTCGGGTGCCTGCGGTGAGCAATTCGTGGTCCCGATCGAGCATAATCTTCACCGGGCGCCTGAGCTCACGAGCGATGCGGGCTGCCAGGATTCCCCAGCGATCGGGGCCGAACTTCGAACCGAAGCCCCCACCGATGAACTCGCAGATCGTGCGCACGTTCCCCGCAGGCACTTCCACCGCGGAGGCCACCTGGCCGCTCATTCCGGAGACGTTCTGTGTCGAGATCCACAGCGTCAGCCGGTCCTCGGATTCCCATTCGGCCACGACTCCGTGTGCCTCCAGGCAGCAATGGGTGATCATCGGGATGCCGTACTCCCCCTCGACCACCAGGGTGGTTGGAGCTTCGAATGCTTGATTGACATTGCCCCTGCGGCGTCGGCCACCGGGGCGCAGCCGATCACGCGGGATGGCGTCGAGGTTGCGCTCGTCGACGAGGTGATCGAGCACTTCGTATTCGACCCGGATCGATCGGACGCCGTCGCGAGCCAGTTCCTCGCTGTCTGCCACCACCAGGGCGATTTCATCGCCGTGGAACAGGATTTCCTCCCCCTCGCCCTGGATGATCTCGACCTTGCGCACGCCCGGGATCGCTTCGGCCCGCGAGACATCGATGCGCTTGACCCGGGCGTGAGCGTGGGGGCAGATGAGGAACTTGCCCCACGCCATATTGGGGCGGTTGATGTCGTAGGTGTACTTGGCCAGTCCCGTTGCCTTCAGGACACCATCAACACGGTCGACCTCGTGACCAATCCAGACACGATGGTCGCGATCGGGCCATGCTGTGCTGAGAAACCTTGGCTTAAGCATTGGCCCCTCCCTTCAGCTTTCGAGCCGCTTCCACCACTGCTTCTCGGATTCCAGCGTACGTGCCGCAACGGCAGATGTTCCCGCCCAGGGCACGGTTGACGTCTTCCACCGTGCAGTTCGGGTTCCGCAATGCGAACGCTGTACAAGCCACCACGAAGCCCGGTGTGCAGAATCCGCACTGGAGGGCGTCGTGTTCCACGAACGCCTGAACCATGGGGTGATCTGGACCGAGCGCTTCGACGGTCTCGATCTCACGCCCCTGGGCATCGATCGCCAACATGGAACAGGCATAGGTGGGCGCACCGTCGACCAGAACGGTACAGGCGCCGCAGGTACCCCGGTCGCAGACCTTTTTGGCCCCCGTGAGGTTCAGGTGGTTCCGCAGAGCGTCGAGCAACGTCACCCGCGGTTCGACCTTTACTTCGCGATCTTCCCCATTGACCCGCAGCCGGATGGGCACGGGGCCGGGACCGTAGATCTTCGGACCGGTCTCCTGTGCCTCTGCGCGGCTTCCCGGAACCAGCGCCGTGGCCGCAGCTACAGCTCCGGAGCCCTTCAGAAAGGCGCGGCGAGTAAAGCCTCGCCGGGGGGGCCCAGCCCGACGGTCATGCTTTTGTCCATCCATCCGGCAACCTCCACGAGCAATCGCTGTGTGTGCGACGTTGTCCGTCTCCTAAAGCAGTACGCGTGAACGCCTGGCAGCGCTGGAACAGTCTAGCACAGTCTCGCTGCAATTTCCAGCTCCGCGCCGCCGGCCATGTTTCGGCGCCGGCCGCCGGGCCTGACACTCCAAACCACCCCCCCTGCCTTGCCGGCCCAGGCGGAAATCGTTCGGGCCCAGGCAAGCCGACGCGCACTGTCGATTCGGATCAACGGACGGACGCGGCCCGAGTCCCCGGGGACGACCGGGCCTGTTCCCGTCTCATCGGCAGCTCAAAACAAGCCATCTGCTCTTCGCTGCGTACGTATAGGCGGCCGTCTGCATAGGCGGGATGGTTCCATGTCTTGCCGCGGACCGCCGGGAAGCGGCAGATCTCGTCCAGCCCCTCCGGGTTCGGCCGGATCTGGACCAGATCCCCGTTCTCGGCAATCACGATGATCGTATCACCGATGAGCATCATCTGGCCGAACCCATACCTGCCCCCTTTCCACATGCGCCGTCCGGTTTCGATGTCGATGCAGGCCAGTAGCGGTCCGTCAAACCCGTAGATGTAGCCGTCCTTCACCACGGAGCTCTGGAATTTTGCCTTGAGGAACCGATTCCGCCAGAGCTCTTCGACACGGAACTTTCCGGATTCATCCCGCCACACCCGGAGCATCGCGCAGCCGACGCCGTAGTCCGTTGAGATGAACACGCGGCCGTCTGGAAACACGATCGGCTGGTGCACCTGGATGTCGGACTGCGTTCGCCACGGAAACTGCCAGAGCAGTTCGCCGTCTTCGAGTCGGTAGCCTCCGACTCGTGTCGCACTAAAGAGAACGATCTGGTCCATGCCCCCGATCCGCGAGATTTGGGGCGAACTGTAGCTTGGTTGGTCGTCACCGTTATGCCAGAGCAGCTCGCCGGTTTCCAAGTCGTAAGCGGCGAGAAGCCAGTTGCCTGGGCCCCCTGGAGTAACGATCACCACACCGTCGACGACTAACGGGGAACCGGCCATTCCCCAGCGCAAGTTCCTGCCGCCGCTGTCCTCCAGGATGTTCCGTTGCCAGAAACGCCTGCCGGAGACCGGATCGAGGCAGGTCAGGTGTCCTTCCGCCCCAAGAGCGACCAGTTTCCCCCCGTGCAACGTCGGTGTCGCTCGTGGCCCTGGCCCGCCCAGAGCTTCCTCGAACCGGGCCCGGTACGTATGCGCCCAGAGTTCTCGGCCCGTCGCCGCGTCGTAGCAAGTGATCGCTTCGTGAAAACCACGCTGCTCTATGGTGTAGAGCCTGCCGTAGCCGATCACCATGGACGAGTAGCCTCCGCCCACATCCACCTTCCAAACCGGCTCCAGCCCGTTTTCCGGCCAGGGCAGCAGCGGCTGGGCTGTCACCATCCCCATCCGATCATGGCCGCGGAAGCAACACCAAAACACCTCTGTTCTGCCAGGGGGGGCGCCGAGCACCCGCGGACCACCTCGTCGAGGCAGCGGGGGCACTGAGACCGTCGGTCCATCGGCAGGCTGCTCTCGAAATCGGAACCGGGCTTCTTCCACCCAGGGGTTCCTCACCGTAAACCGCCACTGGGACATGTCTCCATTGAAATCGATCGTAAGACCGAGCACAAAGTGAGCGTATATGCCCCCCCATATTAGCGACGTGACCACGGCAGCCACTCGCACCGGAGGGGGCCACTTCCGCGCCAGGCACGCCCAGACGAGGGCAATCGGCGGGAACACAAGGAGGGTGAGAAGATAACCGAACACCTGGACGATTCGGCTGTTCGAAGGGGGCTGGACGCTCTTTTCAATCGAGCCAGACATCGCTCAACTTCCGCTGTAACTGCCTCGGGTGCCGATCCGTAGCTCAGATTCTACTGCACGCGTGGCCTCAGGAAGAGGGCGGGCGGATGCAGAGCGACCCTATCATAACAGAGCCGGACAGGACCAGGGGCCGCTACAGGCGTTCCGACGACCCGAGCGTAGCGCGGGCGGACAGCCGGTGAGCCGGCCGGGCCCGGGAGACCGGAGCAACGTGCCGGCAATCGCCGGGCCTCAACGGCGTCGGAACTGCTTCGCCCAGGGGATCGCGCAACGGGTGAAAGCTGGTTTCGCAAATCGCTTGCTCCTGGCCGAACGGTAGGGGGGGCAAACCGCTTCGGTTCGGGAAGAAAAGGCTCAAGAAAGGCCGATACCGGTCTGGTACTCACCGGGATTCTGTCTCATGGCCGTAACAACGGATGTGGTCATCATCGGTGGCGGGATCATCGGAACTTCCATTGCCTACTGCTGTGCACGGGCAGGTCTGAACGTTACCGTGGTGGACCGGCGGGAGCCGGGGCGAGAGGCGTCCTGGGCGACCGCTGGCATTATCGGGGTGCAGCCGTACGAGCAGGCCAAGACACCGTTCACCGCCTTGCTCGGCCTGGGTACGCGGCTCCACGCGGAGTGGGCCGAGGAGCTCAGGGAAGAGACCGGGTTGGAACCCGGATACCTGCGCACCGGTGGAATTGAGCTGGCACGCGATGCCCACGAAGCACACACCCTCCACTCGGCAGCGGGACACTATCGGGCGCACGGCGTGGAGTGGGTGAAGCTGAGCACCGAACAGGTGGTCGAACGCGAGCCCCATCTGTTCGGCCAGTTTGCCGCGGTTTATCTTGTGCCCGGCATGGCTCAAATACGCCCCCCGCGATACATGCGCGCACTGGTGGCTGCGTGCCAGCGTCGGGGGGTCGAGTTTCTGAGCGGGCACGCTGTGATCGATTTCATCCTGCATGGCGACCGTGTCCAGGGGGTCGTGACGCAGACCGACGAGATCCACGCCAACTACACAGTGGTGGCGGCCGGTGCATGGACTGAAGGGCTGTTGAAACCGTTGGGCTTTAGGCTGCCGGTGAGACCGGTGCGAGGGCAGGTTGTGCTGCTCGAAGCCCGCGCCGACTTGATCCGTCACATCCTGATGGTGGGCCGGCAGTACGTAGTGCCCAGGCTCGACGGACGCTACCTCGTGGGCTCGACCCAGGAACACGTCGGGTTCAACCGCTCGGTGACCGTGGACGGCATCCGGAAGTTGCTCGATTTTGCCGCCTGGCTCTGCCCGGAGTTGGGACGGGCTCGGATCGAATCCGCATGGTCCGGTTTCCGACCATCGAACCCCGACGGCAAGCCTTTCATCGGAGGAACGCAGCGATACCAGGGGCTCCTTTTCGCCACCGGCCACTTCCGCAGTGGCGTGCTCGCTGCCCCGGCCACGGCGCTGCTAATCCAACAGCTCATTTGCGGCGAAGAACCGGTGGTCCCGCTCTGGCCGTTCAACCCTGATCGTCCGATCCCCACCGGCCAAGGTGACTCCGAACCCCCAGCGGCAGCAGAAGGCGACGACGACGCGTGAGGAAGACACGATGAAAGAATCGGCCGGAACCTTGCTGTACCGGCAGGGGGGGCAGGGCCTGGAGGTCCTCATCGTCCACCCCTCCGGCGCCTACAACCGACGCGCCCCCTGGAGCATTCCAAAAGGAGAAGTCGAAGGGGGGGCTGACCTGGAGCAAACCGCAAGGCGAGAAACGTTGGAAGAGACCGGCGTAGAGCCCGGGGACCTGGAATATATCGGCCATATCACCTACCGCAAGAGCCGGAAGCGGGTGCATTGTTTCGTGGGGCCAGCACCCCCGAGTGCGGTCCCCCGGCCTGCCTCCTGGGAAGTTGACCGCGCGGAGTTCGTGCCAGTCGAGACCGCACGTCAACGGCTGCACCCCGACCAGCAAGAGTTCATCGACAGATTGCTAGCGCGACTGCCCGACCAGGGCGGCGGTTCTAAGGGGGATCGATAGACTAACGCAGTTCAGTCCGGCCCATCGACGAGCAAGGCGTCCGGTCCAGAGGTGGTGGGCTACCCAGCAACGCAGCCAAGCGAGCAACCCGGCCAACCGGCGGGGATGCGTTGACACGGGCGCGATTCCGAGTCACCCTGAGCGGGAGGAAAGGCCTCCAGCGTACCCATGGCTAGGCGGTGTCGGCAGGTTGGATAGGGGTGGCAAATCGGTAAGAGGGAACCGGTCGGGCGGGACGAAACGCCTTACATGCCTCGCTCCGTGTTTGCTCCGTCCATTGGCTCAGCGTAAGGAGCAAAGTTCTCCATGCGCGTTCAAGGTACGCCGGTGACGTGAAGGCACGACAGTTGAGGATGAACTCGGCGTCAAGCACGGGTGAGCTGCGGTCGCCGTAAGAAACGACCGTCGTTTGGTCCACCGAAGTCGTGTTGCACACGACAGCTTCCCCATTGCCCATCGCGACAACCTTCAGATGGGCAATCTCGCAATTCACGTCCTGACTCAAGAGCAGTTTGTACGCGTCTGCGATGTAGCAGCCTACCGAGTCAAGGTACTGGGGATCCCGGAACCTGATCGTGGCCCGAGCGTTCAGCCAGGCCAGCTCTGCCTCCCCCTCAGCATAGATGTCATAATCAATCTCCAGGACCTTACGGCCACCGAACGGAGTGGTCTCGAGCAGATCCAGCAATGTGTCCACGTTCAGGCCGAGTCGGGCACTAATCCTGAGCACCGGCGTTCCCGGTAAGAGTTCCTTGAGGATGGCTTCGACCGCATCCGCATGGGGCAGCAATTGTGGGTCGTCGATCTTGTTGACCACGAGGATGTCCGCTTCTTCGAGCTGCTTGCGATAGATGTAGGCTGCTTTGGGGGAGAAACCACCTTTGGACCGTTTCGTCAGGATCCTGTGCGCCCGTTCGGGGTCGACCAGAACCGTGAGTGGTCCGACGCTGATCTCCTTTCCATAGAACTTTTTCAACGGCTGCAGCACCGTGGCCGACAGGTCGGTGCAGCTACCCACCGGCTCGGCGAGAATAACCGTCGGTAGGGCCGATTCGCTCAGCGACCGGAGCCGGCCCACAAGCTCCTCGAACGAACAACAGAAGCACGCCCCCGCGACTTCTTCGACCGGGATCCCTTCCGCTTCAAATGCTCGTGTGTCCACGAGGTCGGCGCTCTGGTCGTTCGTGACAACAGCTACGCGTTCGCCTCGAACAAGCAGGTATTTCGACAGCACGCGGAGCAGGGTGGTCTTGCCTGCGCCCAGGAAACCGCCCACAAGGTACAAGCGCAAAGGTGTCACGGTCTTCCTCCCCTTGGCCGTCCTCGCCCCTAAGTGGCCGCACGTCCGGTCGATCAGCTCGATTGTACCGCGAAGAGTGGGGCGGATGGGCAAGGTCAGAGGGAAAGGAATCCGGGGCGAGCGACGAGCGGCGCGCAAAAAAGGCGCGAGGCCTCCGTCCGGAAAGCCTCGCGCCTGAGGTCTGCATCCGTGCAGCTTGTCGCCGGCATCCGTTCCAGCCTTTCGATCCCCTCGGTCCATTACGGGTATCGTCATTTGTCAAGCCCGGACTTTAGAGCTCTCCAGCACCACCCGAACAACCGACACCGGCGGCCTATCCGACGGCTAAAGATGCCCGCTCATTGGCTCAGGCGAGCGCCGCAAGAGTTCTGCTTTCTGCCCGGGATAACCGGTGCCGGCCCGGCCCCCTAACCAGAAATCACATGGTGCTTGGCCAGGACGACGACGCCGCCGGGAGTGACGTGGAAACCGCGCCGTCGGTCCTCTTCGTGGTCAATACCGATTTTCGTGCCCGGCGGGACGTGGACCCCCTTGTCGATGATGGCGCGACGAAGCACGCAGTGCCGCCCGATGTTCACCCCCTCGAACAGAATGCATTCCTCGACGTGGGCGTAGCTGTTCACCCGGACCGCGGGCGAGAGCACCGATCGGTAGACATGGCCTCCACTGATGATGCAGCCTTGAGCCACGATGCTGTCGATTGCCTCGCCACGCCGAGCGCCGGGGCCCTCGCCTGCAAACACGAACTTGGCGGGCGGATACTGGGGCTGGTAGGTGCGGATTGGCCAGTCGCGGTCGTACAGGTTCAGCAGAGGGTCAACGGCGACCAGATCCATGTTGGCGGCGAAGTAGGAGTCGACGGTGCCCACGTCGCGCCAGTACAGGGCGCTCTTGCGGTTCTCGTCCACGAACTGATAGGCGTACACCCGCCGCCCCGATTCGA
The DNA here is from genome assembly GCA_026981825.1 of Planctomycetota bacterium. Classification (GTDB taxonomy): domain Bacteria; phylum Planctomycetota; class Planctomycetia; order JALXBF01; family JALXBF01; genus JALSID01. Next base: position 3,179 of record JALSID010000273.1, on the reverse strand, counting down.
TCATCGAAGGAATCACGTTTCGCCCAAAATCGTGCTGGCTGTCGGGGCGGCCCGCGTCCCTGAACAGCTCGTCGAAGAGTACCCGGGTGGGGAAGCAGTAGATCCCCATGGACGCCAGGCAGGTGGAGGGGTTATCCGGCAAAGGCTGGGGATGCTCGGGCTTTTCCTCGAACCCGATGATACGGTGGTTCGCATCAATCTGCAGTACCCCAAACGCCCGCCGGGCTTCCTCGACCGGAACTGGGAGGCAGCCGACCAGGGCATCGGCACCCCACTCGTGTGCCATCTGAATCATCGGCCAGTAGTTCATCTTGTAGATGTGGTCTCCAGCCAGGATCAAGACGTAAGCCGGATCCAACGGCTCAATCGAGTAGATGTTCTGGTAGACGGCATCGGCAGTTCCCTTATACCAGTGCTCATCGATCCGCTGCTGCGGGGGGAGAATGTCGATAAACTCACCTAGCTCCCAGCTAAACAGACTCCAGCCCAGCTTGATGTGCCGCTCCAGGCTCTGTGCCTTGTACTGTGTGAGCACGAAGATGCGGCGAAGACCGCTGTTGACGCAGTTGGACAGGGTGAAATCAATGATGCGGTAGATACCGCCAAACGGTACCGCTGGTTTGGCCCGGTCCCGGGTGAGGGGCTCAAGCCGCGATCCCCGCCCCCCGGCGAGGAGCACAACGAGAATATCCGAGTGCTTCAACATGGTTCCCCCATATCTGCCACTCGCTCGTCCGGCTCTGTACCGACGCGGGCAGCAACAGTATCCATGGTAGTTGCGGCCAACACCGACGTGTAGGGGCAGGCAAGCTGTCCTCCTTCCACAGGTGCTCCGGCGACCTTGCGGCGACACGCACGTGGGAAGCCTGTTCTGACCTGCGGCTGGAGCTTACGCTGTGCGCTTTAGTACGGAATAGTCAGACGGCAACATGGTTCGAGAACGCAACGAGCCACCTGCTCGAGCGATGATGGACGGGTGATCGCAGAGCCGCACTGCCCCTTAGTAGCTATTCGCCGGTGCTATGCGCGCATTCACGCCGTATGCGCAACCCTCTCGCCGAACCGGTTCCCGCACCCGCTGGCGGTTCAGCCCTCCAGCGAGCTCGTTCCACGCCCCGGGCGGGCCGGCCCGCGGTATCCGGTGCGCTCGGTTGATCCAGGACTCATTCAGGTTTCCGAACTCGCCGGTCGAGGTTGTTCCTTGTCGCGATCCCACACCATACAACACCGGTTTCGGTAGGCCAGAACCCCCATGCTGATCGCTACCTGCACCCGGTAGCACAGCTCTACGGGGGCTGTTACCTCGGTTCCCTCCCTTATCGCCCGAAACAGGCTCTTCCAGTGCTCAATCTGGTTTCCTGGGCGCTCCCCCTTGAGGATCAGCTCCGGTTTCCCCTTCCAGCGTGGGTCGCGCACGATGTCTACCACGCGCCGCTGCGGTACGACCAGGGCTTCACGGTCGCTCCGTATGAAGATCGTCCCCTCATAACCGCCGATCATCTTCTCGATCTGCGTGTCGTTCACCATCGAACCCAGTAGGGTCACCGTCGGCCCTCCGGGGTAGTCGATCATCATGTTGAACAGGTCTGGCACCTCGCGATCGTCGGGGAACCCCTGGGGAGTTATGTGGTTGCGGTTGAACACCCAAATACCGCCCGATGCCACCACGCGGTCCGGGAAGGGGAGATCCATCGCTTTGGTCAGGTGTGCGAGGGTATGGAAGAAGAGATCGGTCGCCACACCGCCGGAGTAATCCCAGTAGCAGCGGAACTGGAAAAACCGGCCCGGCCCGTTTTCCTTATACCAGTCACGGTAGGGGGCGAGGGGGTGACCACAGATCGTGACTTTGTGCCCAAGCCAGGTATCCCAGTCAAGATCGGGCCCGGGACGGGCATCCGGGTGGAACTCTCCGTAGTCTCGCCACTGGCCTGCCCGGTTGTTCCGGCAGTACGCGGCGTTTGCCAGCACGACCTTGCCAATGCCGTTTTCTTTGATGAACTCCCTGATCCTGTCGTAGAGGTCTGCCGAGCAGCTCTGCGGGCCCACCTGGATCACTCGGCCTGTTTCTCGCTGCACGCGGAGCAGCTCTTTCGCCTGTTCGATCGTGTGCACCATCGGTTTTTCCAGATAGACATCCTTGTCGGCAACGCAGGCGTCGACCGCAATCCGAGCGTGCCAGTGATCGGGCGTAGCGACCAGCACCACGTCCACGTCGCGGGCATCAAGCAGCTTGCGGTAGTCCATGGTTGTCTGCGCGTGTTCGCCGACGATCGACCGGCCGCGGCCCAGGCGGGGGCGGTACACGTCACAGAGCCAAGTGACCTCGATGCCCAGTTTTTCCTGGTCGCGAAGTCGGGTCAGGTGACGGAGGTGTCCGGTACCCATGACGCCGAGGCCAACGGCACCCACGTTGATCCGATCGTTGGCTCCCACGACCCGCCCGTAAGTGCGTGCCGAAAGGGCCAAGGCCGTTCCGGCTACGGCCGAAGTACGCAGGAAGCTGCGACGCGACGAGCCGCGTTCTGGTTCCATCGTCTCACCTCCTCGCGTGCGAGTCTGACGGCTTGGACAAGAATTCGGGAATACCGACACCCCCATGGCATCCACGGCGGTCTCCCGTGCCGCCGTTCTGCTCATCGACTCGCGCGGGTGATCAGCAGCCGGGTGCGCCGCCCGGAACCCGGTTGGAGCGAGTGGTTGCTCCGGCGTCGTTCGGGTTCGATCATGCCATGGTGTGATCGCCAACTAACAGCATATCGGTTCGCCTGAGACGATGCGGGCGTCTCTGGGCAGACCCGCCGCGTGCCATGCGGGCGAAGCGCACAGAACGCGGTGATCCTTCTGAAGACGGTGATTCTGAGGAGACAGTCGTTGCCCACGCCATCTGCCGCTCCGGTCGGGTTGCGGTGCACGATAGGGGTTCGTCGGTTTCAAAGGGGTTGCCGCTCAAGACGGGGTTACTCGCCTCGCTGCGTTGGGAAGCTCGCTGGCGCACCACGTAGACGGACGATGCCTGAGGGTGCGGCCCACGTCTGGACGTGACGCAGAACAGACCGTGCGTTGTCCCTGTGTTGGGCGGTGGTTTGGAGCGCTCGGCCACGGGGATCATGCCTAAGATTAACGTTGTGGGTGGTGCGCGCGGTTGGTCTGCTTGACCTTCCTGTCCGGGCCGTCCCGTT
>JALSID010000272.1 GCA_026981825.1 Planctomycetota bacterium | reverse complement strand
GAAGCAAGGAGAGAGCGGCGGTCGGTACTGGCTGCGCGACGGGATGTTGAGTGCGATGGAGGGTTTACAGGGCCTAGGTTGCGGCGATGGCGAGGGTTATGGAACGGGTTGAAGTGTCGCTACGGTGGCGAGCCGAGGACGCGCCGCCGGGCCGGCGGCGGTGACCGCTGATGCGTCACCGGCGTGACGCATGTCCGAGCTTGATGTGGCAAGGCCGGGGCGAGGCTTGTGGGAGCTTGGGGGCCGGAGGGGGACCTCCGTTGGCAACGACCCGCGGTTGTACCTGGCGTTAGCCGTGGAGTACGGCACTCGTCGGCTCACGTGGGTGCACGACGAGTCAAAGCGTTGCCGACGGTTTCTGAAGCTCCTGGCCACCCTGCTGCGACGCTGTCCCGAAGAGCGAGGCATCTACGTGGTGTTGGACAACGCGGCCATCCACCGGGCCAACGCGGTCCAGCGCTCTTTGGAGCAGCTGGAGGGGCGGATTCAGCTGTGGTTCTTGGCGCCGTTTTACCCGGATGCGAACCGCGTCGAGCGGGAGTGGCAAGGTTACGACGATGCAGCAACTGCATTACGCCACCATGCGAGGCTTGAGGAGTTGTTCACTATCACCCGAGTGTATTTCGCGCGTCGTTCGCGCCGCTGCGTGCGACGCCCTCCTCGGCAACCGTGGGCCTGGAAACGTTCCGTTCCGCATTACACCACAGGTCGGGCAGGTGCGTGACATGCGGTAAAAGTCGTTTAGGCTTACGTCCTGGCTTCGAGCAGCTCATACCAGGCCCGCGACAAGAGGTCGACGTAGCTCTCTTCCGGATGCTCTTGGTAAAGGCAGCAAAACGCGGCAAGGGCCTCGTTAGCATGGTCGTCGACGGCATCGTACCCGCGGCGCAGGTCTTCTATGACCTCCGGCGAGGGCATTGGATAGAGGTGACCCGCCAGCTCTAGGCGCGAGTAATTCCACTCGCGCGTGAGCTTACCGTACCGCCAGAGCCAGGGCACGATGACCCGACCCTGGGGCGGGATTTTGGAAAAGTCGAGCGTGTACGGGGAATCGGTTAGATCGGGATCATCGGCAAACGGGGAAATGCCGTACTCGTGCGCAGTTTGGAACTCGTTAAGCCAAACCGCGCCGACTGGCTGACGCCCCCGGATGCGCCGCCGGTGAACGTCGACCCACCATAGTACGAGGACGTAGTCGCGAGGGGCACGGAAGATTCGGGATTTCTCGGCGCGCACGAGATCACTGATGATTGAAGGCACGGCGGCGAGGTCCTGACCGCGTCGTTCCAGTTCGGCCAGCACGGCATGGCGGAACTCAGGAGAGCTGCGGCGGGCCCCGCAGCTAAACTTGGCGGGCTCTGGCACCACATCTGGCGCAGGCATGGGGTGAAGTCCCAAGGGTGGCCGCAAGGCCCGCACGTCACGGCCCATCTGCGTCAACGTAAGCAGTAGCCGCTCCGCGGCACGCTGCTTAGGACCGTACCGGCCGCACCAGCGTGCGTATTCGCACCACCAGGACAGGAGAATGTCCCCGCCCATGTCCGCGAGCAGCGAGGCGGCAGCCTTCATCCCGTGGCGGGACACAATGCATCGTAGCGCCCGCCAGAATCGGGCCACGTGTTGCCAACCGTGGCGAAGTGGGGTCCAGGGGTACTCTTGAACGCCGCGATTTAGGGCGCCGACCGCCCTGACGATTTCGTAGCGAGCCCTGGCTATGGGGTCATCGGAAGCAGGCTCCTCATAATACAGCTTCCGCCACGACTCAGGTACACGATCAGGCTCCGGCACATCAGAACAAAAGGAAATGGGGTGGTCGATGCTACACAGGTACCACCTCCACCACGTTGCCCATGCTACCAGCGTAAGCGAGCCGTCGTCTTTCATCCTCCAGTAGCAACGTAAAAGCGTCCGGCCCCAGCGCGCGGGATCGTCACGCTGCCAGCGAGCAAGTTGCCTCCCAACCCACGGTGAGGCGATCTGGCCAGACGGTGTTTCGCCGACGGGTGGGCTCCGATACGGCAGGGGACGGGGCACCACACGAAGTCCGAGGACATCAAACGGATGGACATGACGCTGGCCTAACGCTTCGCAAACCCGCAGTAATCGCTCCGCCGCTCGGTGTTCGTCCCCGTAGGTATCAAACGCCCGCGCCAGGTCGAGCCACCAACAAATCCGGATGCGATGACCGCGTCGTCTGATCTCGAACGCAACGTCCGCAAGTTCCTGTCC
>JALSID010000271.1 GCA_026981825.1 Planctomycetota bacterium | reverse complement strand
CCCCATGGCTTTGGGGCGGACCCGGGGACGGGTCGCGCTACCACTGCTCCGCCGTCGCAGCGGCGGAGCTCCGGTCCCGCCTGGCGGCGGGCTCGGGGCCGCTTCGGCCCGGGAGGGCCGAAGCGGCGAGAGAGAGCGCGCCCCATTGGCCATTCCGCGACGGGCGGGCGTTTTTCTCGCTCGGCGGGAGGTCATTTCTCCGAGCGCTTCCTTGCCGCCAGCGGTTTGGGGCGGACCCGGGACCGGGTCGCGCTACCACTGCTCCGCCGTCGCAGCGGCGGAGCTCCGGACCCGCCAGGCGGCGGGCTCGGGGGCCGCTTCGGCCCCGCGGCCGAAGCGGCGAGAGAGGGCGCGACCCATTTGGCCTTCCCCCCGACGGGCGGGCGTTTCTTTCGGTCGGCGGGGGCCATTAGCGCCGGCGCCTCCTTGGCGCCAGCGCTTTGGGGCGGACCCGGGGCCGGGTCGCGCTACCAATGCTCCGCCGTCGCAGCGGCGGAGCTCCGGTCCCGCCAGGCGGCGGGCTCGGGGCCGCTTCGGGCCCGCGGCCGAAGCGGCGAGAGGCGGGCGCGCGCCATAGGGAATTCAGGCCACGGCTGGGCTTCCCTTTGCTCGACGGGGGCCGTTTTTGCCGACGCTTCCTCGGTCTCGGCGCTTCGGGGCGGACCCGGGGCCGGGTCGCGCTACCAATGCTCCGCCGTCGCAGCGGCGGAGCTCCGGTCCCGCCTGGCGGCGGGCTCGGGGCCGCTTCGGCCAGCGGCCGAAGCGGCGAGGGAGGGCGCGCACCCATTTGGCCTTCCCGCGACGGGCGGGCGTTTCTTTCGGTCGGCGGGGGCCATTAGCGCCGGCGCTTCCTTGGCGCCAGCGCTTTGGGGCGGACCCGGGCCGGGTCGCGCTACCGCTGCTCCGCCGTCGCAGCGGCGGAGCTCCGGTCCCGCCGGGCACCGGGCTCCTGGCCGCTTCGGCCCGGGAGGGCCGAAGCGGCGAGAGAGGGCGCGACCCATTTGGCCTTCCCCCGACGGGCGGGCGTTTCTTTCGGTCGGCGGGGGCCATTGGCGCCGGCGCTTCCTTGGCGCCAGCGCTTTGGGGCGGACCCGGGCCGGGTCGCGCTACCAATGCTCCGCCGTCGCAGCGGCGGAGCTCCGGACCCGCCGGGCGGCGGACCCGGGACGGGTCGCGCTACCACTGCGCCGTCGCCGGCGCGGCGGCGGTCCGCCGCCCCGTCGTCCCGCCCGGCGGCGGGCTCGGGGCCGCTTCGGGCCAGCGGCCGAAGCGGCATCGGGAGGGCGCGCCCCCTTGCCGATCCTGCGACGGGCCGGCTTTTTTTCGCTCGGCGGGGGCCGTTATTGCCGGCGCTTCCTTGGCGCCAGCGCGTTGGGGCGGACCCGAGGACGGGTCACGCTACCACTGCTCCGCCGTCGCAGCGGCGGAGCTCCGGACCCGCCGGGCGGCGGGCCCGGGGCCGGGTCGCGCTACCACTGCGCCGTCGCCGGCGCGACGGCGGTCCGCCGCTCCCTTGGTCCCGCCAGGCGGCGGGCTCGTGGCCGCTTCGGCCCGGCGGCCCGAAGCGGCACAGGTCCGAACCGCGGGCCTTAAGGCAGAGCGGGGCGGGGCAGCAGCAAGGAAAACTCGCCCCCGGCGCGCGCTTGACAAGCTCCGCCGTTCCCACAACCATTACCATGCTTGCCACAAGCCGTGGAAAGAGCCGAAAAACCATCGGCTGTGGAACCGACGCGGACACGGACAGAGAAGCCAACGCGGGTGGGTTATGCCTCACACGAAATCGGCGAAAAAGCGGCTGCGCCAGAATAAGAAGCGTCAGGCTCGTAACCGAGCCGTCAAGCATACGATCAAGACCTTCATCCGCAAGGTGCGGGCCGCCGTCGAAGCGCAGAATCTTGAGGACGCGGACCGCTACTATCGAATCGCGGTCAAGAAGATCGACAAGGCGTCCGCTCGACGGATCATCCACCCAAACAAAGGCCGACGACTCAAGAGCCGCCTGGGCAAATGGTTGCATGCTCTGCGGCAGGCCGTGGCCAGTCAAACTACCGAAGCCAGCTAGCCTCCCAGACGGATGCGAGCGCCTTACGGAGTCGCTAGGCGCAGGGGGTTGGCACCGCCGCCCCTGGACAGATCCGGTCCGACGGCCGTAGGCTACCCCGCCTCCATGCCCAGTGCTGGTTGGCTACAGTGGAGTAGCTCCAGCGCCAGGCAGTCGGTCCCGCATGGCTCACAGCGGGTGGATCGGTCGGCGTTGTGCTATTGATGGGCCCGGAAGTGGCGGGTGGCCCCCGCTTTCTCCCCTGATCCGCACCAACGGTCCATCTGACTGCTCTTCGCATCCGATATGCGCAAGCACCAAACGATCTTTGCCGATGCGCACGGCGGTCGCCTTCGACACTGTATTCGTGAGCGTCCGGCACCGGGCGCAATCACCGTCGAAGATGAGCAGCACGTGCCTGCGCTCACGCAAGATCTGAGCCGCCTCGGTATGGGTGATCCTGCGAAGGGGGCGATCACCGTAATAGATCAGATGTTCGATCCGGCCCGACAGGGCGTAGACGGGAATCCCGCGGGGCAGTTTTTCCGCCAAGCGTCGCAACTCCGAAACGACGATATATCGGTCCGGTGACCAGAGCAATCCGCACGCTACTCCCGTGGCGAGCACCGCTGCCGTTCCTGCGAACAGTCCCCCGAGGGGGACAAGCGGCCGGGGCAACGCAGCTCGCACGTAGGCGATTCCCAGACCAACGGCGCCGCTGATCACGCCGACGACCACCGCGATCACTGCCGTGGAGTCTACGATCCCGATCTGGGCGAACTGCCAGGCTCGGAAAAGCACTACCCCCGCCAGCACTCCAACCAGTGCGACGTGCAGTCGGATCACTCGGTCCAGCGGTAACGGCCGTCCCATGAGCCAGCGACCCGACAGGACCACCGAATGGAGGGCATAGCCGGTGAGGCTGAAGGCCGCGCCGAGCGACGGCAGCAGGTAGTACGCACGCTGACCTCGGGAGCAACCGAGGATGAGGGCCGGGACCACGACGGCGAACCAGCAGATACACACGCCGACCGGAAGCTGCCGCAGTCGACGCACAGCCCAAACGAACGCCAGGACAACGACGATGCTCCAGGGGGCGGTCAGTTGCACCAGTGCCCAGAAATAGTAAAAGCGGAACAGGTACAGGATCCCCTCCGCGCCCCCCGTTCGATAAAAGAGCTCTCGGTACCAGAAACCGAAGAGATTCGGGACCCGAACGCTCAATGGGAGAACATACGCGACCACGATCGCAGCCGCAAGCAAGCATCCAAGAGCCGGGCACAGCAGCATGCGCACGCGACGAAAATCTCGCCACCGATACCACCCGGCGACGCCTAGGGCGAGGACGAGGAAGAGCGGGTAGTGCGGTCCCTTGGCGAGCGTTGCAAATCCCAGGAACCCCCAGCCGAGCAGCGACCAGATGATCCGCGTCCGCCCCCCGCTGTTGTTCGTCTCGTCTGGCCTCTTCGCCGCGATCACAAAACACAGTAGACTTGCCGTACACAAAGTGGCGTACACCATTTCCGGACGGGCGTTGTGAGACCAGGAGACGAGTCCGTTGCTGGTGGTGACCGCCGCGGCAGCGAGCAGCGCGGCGTTAGGGCTGTGCGTCAGTTGCAGCGTGAGCGCTGCGGTGAGCAGGACGAGCAGCCAGCCGGACAGGGCGGATGGCAAGCGAGCGGCGAAAGCGGACACGTTCTCCGCAGGATTTTCGCCACACAGAAGGGCAGCCCCCGCGGCCAACCAGTAGTTGAGTGGCGGCTTCTGCAGACGTGGTGTCCCACCGAAATAGGGAACCACCCAGTCCCCACGCCGACTCATTTCGACCGCCGTTCTCGCCACATAAACCTCGTGTTCGTCCAGCGGCCGTCGGTCCGTGTTGCCAAGAACGGCGAGCATGAGAGCCAGCAGGAACCACGCGACAGCGGCCAGGGCCAACAACCGCGGTGGAACAGCCTGGAAAGCTTCGCCGCTTGCGCGATCGCTCGTGGGCGTCATGAGCCTTCTCTCGGTTGGACTGCCGGCAAAGTGGTGCAGCAACCTCGGTTGGTATTGCCGATCCTATTACCGAATTAGTTGTCAGCGGTCAAACCCAATTGGACAGATGCTGTGCTTGTGCGGCCGCGTAACAGACCGGAGAGCTGGCCAACGGCATGGGGCCAAGCCTGCTCCGCGTGCGGCCGATGGTTCCACGTAGACTGATGTGTTGTGCGCAGCGGTTGGCCCAGCATTCCTGGAGGGCAGAGTGGGATGGGTTTGGTTCTGGTCACAGGAGCCACGGGCGAGGTCGGCAGGCTGGTTGTGCCCCATTTGCGCCAGAAATTCCCCCTTCGTCTTTTGTCGCGAAGGCCGCAACCTGGGTCGGAGTGGGTAGCTGCGGATTTAACCTGCTTGGATGACCGCTTGCTGCGAGCTATGGAGGGGGTGGACTGCGTGTTGAACCTGGCCATTGCCACGGGTCACACCGGAGTCTACGAGGATGATGCATTCAATGCAGAGCGGTTTCGGGTGAACGTGTATGGAACGTACGCTCTGTTCGAGGCTGCCCGCTGCCGCGGGGTGCGCCGCGTCGTGCATTGTTCCAGCCTGATGGTGCTGTGGGGGTATGGCAAGCCCGAGCCGGGAAAGCTGGTTCCCGGCGATGCTCCGCCCAAACCGGCGGGTACTTATGCACTGACCAAGGCACTATCCGAGCAGGTGGCGCAGTACTTCGCGGAGACGGCCGGAATGGAAGTGCTGGTGATCCGAACGGCCGCGCCCCTTGTCCCCGACGACCCCCGTTGGCGCGAGATCCCGGTGCCGCCTCAGCGCGTACCGGTCGTGGATCTGGCCAGGGCGTTCGAGCTGGCCGTTACCTGCCCCCTCGATGGGTTTGCGGTGGTTACGATTGTGGGGGAGTCATCGAAGCGGATGTGGGACCTTGAGCCGGCGCGCCGCGTGCTCGGTTACGAACCATCCGTGCGCCTGGACGACCTGGGGCTTAGGTTGGGCGATCCGTTCGTGGTGCCTGAGGCCGAATCCGACCAGCAAGCGGGGCCATGAGCAAACGGTCGCGGCGACGTCGCGTTCAACACGGCGTGAGACTGGTCCAGCTTCCCACGGGTGAGTGGGAGTTCCGGCACCCGCGCTGCGTTCGGGAGCGGACGGAGGACATAGAGGAGGTCTACCTGATGCTGGAGCACGGGGACGACGAGCTGGCCGAAGAGACGCTTCGCTGGTTGCTCGACGGGTGTTCGGAATTCATCGAAGCCCACATGCTGCTCGGTCACGTGGCCGAAAATGAACACCGGCTCGATCTGGCCCGGGCCCACTACGGGTACGCGTTCGAGATCGGCAAAAGAGCGATTCCACGCGGTTTCAAGGGCAACATACCTTCCGACCGTCCTGCGAACCGGCCCTGGTACCGTGCAGCAGCCGGGTTGCTCCGCTGCCTGACCGAACAAGGCGAGCTCAAGAAGGCGGAAGAGGTTCTCCAGCTTATTGCCCAAACCGATCCCCAGGTGAACCTGGCCGATTTGTAACACTCCCACCACCGAGCCCAAGCAGTCCTGGGATGTGGCCGCGGAAACGGCTCAAGCGTGGACGCGGTCGAGACTCTGTGGGGGGCAGTCCCTCGCATTGGACCTGTACCTGCCGGGCTACGTTCGTCCGCGGGGGGAGCGTTGGACGGGTTCCTGGATGGTAGCATTGGTGACGGCGCTGAGCGGTACCCGTTGGCCGTTGCAGAGGTTGCCGGAATGAGCAATCGTGCGGAACGGATCGAACGCGATCGACAGATGCTCCGGGAGGCCATGCAGCAAGGCCTCTGGCGTCGGTTAGGGCTCTACGTGCGGCTGGCAGGGCCGGGGTGGTTGCAGTCGGCAATCACCTTGGGCGGGGGATCCCTGGCGGGCAGCCTTTACCTGGGCGTTCTTATGGGGTATCAGCCGCTGTTCGTCCAGGTGGTCGCTATGGCGCTGGGGGTAGTGATGCTCGGGGCGATCGCCTATGTGACGCTCGCAACCGGAGAGCGGCCGTTTCCTGCGATCCGGGACCGGATCAATCCGGTCCTTGCATGGGCGTGGGCCATCGCCACTCTGGTAGCCAACGTCGTCTGGGCGTTTCCCCAGTTCAGTCTCGCCACGGCGGCCGTACAGCAGAATCTCTTCCCCGCTATGGGGGAAACGACCGCGGCCACAGCACTGGTTTGCGGCGCGATCTTGCTCATCACCGTGGCGATCACCTGGTTCTACGACACGGGAGCATGGGGCATTCGCCTGTACGAAGGACTGCTCCGACTGCTGGTGGCGGGGATCGTGCTTTCGTTTGTGGGGGTGGTGATCCGGCTTACTTTGGCCGAGCAGTTGCCGTGGAGCGCGATCGTCGCGGGCTTTGTCCCGGATCTCAGCCTTCTACGCGCTCCGGCGGAGAAACTGCTGGCAGCGGTGGAAGCCACCGGTGCGTACAAGGAGTTCTGGTGGGACCGGATCGTGAACATGCAGAGGGACGTGATCATTACGGCTTCTGCCACCGCGGTGGGCATCAACATGACGTTTTTGCTGCCGTACTCGATGCTCGCCCGTGGTTGGGACCGTAACTTCCGAGGCCTCGCACTCTTCGATCTCAGCACAGGCATGGCAGTTCCGTTTGTGCTTGCGACGAGCTGTGTGGTCATCGCAGCCGCCAGTCAGTTCCATGCCCGCCCGGCCCCTGGGTTAATCGGGGCTGAAGCGAGCCAGACCCCGCCGCCGGGCGTTTCCGCCCGGCTGTTTCGAGACTACCGCTCGCTCTTGCAGGCGCGCCTGGCGGCTGCTCGAAGCCGGGGGGACGAATCGATTACCTCGCTGGCCGAGATCCCCGAAGCGGAGAAGCGCGTTGCGGCCATGATCGTAAAACGCGACGCGTTCGACTTGGCTGCGGCGCTTGAGCCGCTGACGGGCCGGGTAATCGCCAGGTACGTCTTCGGGTTCGGCGTGCTGGCAATGGCACTGTCCACGATCACCATTCTGATGCTGATTTCGGGCTTTGCGATCTGCGAGATGCTGGATCTTCCTGCCGAGGGATGGCCACACCGATTGGGCTGTTTGGCCCCCGCCATTGGTGCTCTGGGGCCGTTCGTTTGGGGACAGGCCCAGTTCTGGCTCGCTGTGCCGGCTTCGGTCATCGGCATGATGCTGCTGCCGATTGCCTACGGTACGTTTGTGCTCATGATGAACAGCAGACGGCTACTGGGGGACGCACGCCCGGCGGGCTGGCGGCGCGTGACGTGGAACGTCTTGATGATCGCCGCCCTGCTGTTTGCCACGTTCGGCGCGGGCTGGAGCATCTGGAGCCGCATTGGGATCTGGAGCGTTCCGGTCGTGGGCGGCTTCCTGGTTCTGGTGATCATAGGACATCGCTGGAAGCGTGGCGACGAAAGTGGGGACGGCGAAGCGTAGAACGGCTGTCGTCAGTCGATCGGAGGTACCCACCTCTTGGGGGCCGGCAAGACCGCCGGGCCTTCGGTCGCAAAGAGGTGGCGGTTGGTCCAGCAGAGGGGGCCGCCATGCGTGACCGATGGCGCGGCTGCCCATCGGCGTTTCGCTAAGCCGTATGCCCCCTTCGATCGGGCGGTGACGCGAGCGGCTTGCGGGTTGAGCTCACTTCTTCGGGCTGGATTGCTTTTCGCCCGCCATGGAGAGGATCTCTGCCCACTCCTCCTCGCTGACCGGCATGACGCTCAGGCGAGGGATCTTCACCAGGAGCATGCCCTGAAGCTTTGGGTTCGCCTTGATCTGAGCGAGCGTTACAGGCGATTTGAGCCGACGCACGGGGGCCACATCCACAAGAACGCGCCGCCCTTTCTCATCGGTCGGATCAGGGTAAGCTCCTTTCACAACCCGCATGATCCCAACGACAGCCTTTTCTTTGCCCGTGTGATAGAGCAGGACGCGGTCCCCCCTGCGCACCTGCCTGAGGTATTGCTGCGCGAGGGCGTTTCGCACGCCGTCCCACTCGGTCCGCCCATCCCGTTGCAGGTCGTCGAACGAGTAATGCTCGGGTTCTTCTTTGAAAAGCCAGTACGCCATCTTGTTTGCAGGGTTACCTAACGAGCGAACAGACGTTACAGGGCTTTCAGCTCGACCTTGACACCGTCCGGATTGGTCAGCTCTGCAGTCGCGTAGTACCCCCGGTACGCAGGGCCGCAGTTGACGACGATGCTGTTCTCGATGCGGTCCGTCCCTCGCGCTTCGTGGATGTGCCCACAGACGATCAAGTCCGGCTTGTTCTTCTCGGCGAACTCCCGTACGGCCGTGCTGCCTACGTGGGCGCCGGAACGCACCTTGTCGACGTTCGTGTCGCGCGGGGGGGCGTGGGAGACCACGACGCACCGTGCGACGTTGCCGACCTGGTCGACCGCCGTGCGCAAAAGCAGACCGATCTCCTCTTCGGTGAACTCGTACATCGTCCCGTGCCAGATGGGGGCTGCCGAGACGCCTACGAAGCCGACTTCTCCGATGACGCGGCCGTACCCAGAGACGGAGACACCTGTTTCGACGAGGAAGCGATCGATCTGGGGGGAATCGCAATTGCCGGCAACCGCCAGAACCGGTTTGTTTGTTTGTTTCGCTCGTTCCAGGAACCACTCCGCATCGTGAGGGGTGCCGAAGTTGGTTATGTCCCCGCCGAGGATGATCACATCAGCGTTTGCGGCTTCCCGGTCCAGGATGTCGTTGAACGGCTCGCGAGCGCCGTGGATGTCTGTAATGCACAGCAGACGCATGGCACGGCCCCGATGGAAGCGTGTTTCCTGTCGACCTCGTCCTGCCCTGGGTCATCTGGTTGTGCAGGCGGCTGCGTGGCCAGCTCCACTCCGGCGTTTCCTGGCAACGGCAGCCGCATGAGCTTCGAGGATTGTACCCCGCGAGGTCCCAGTACGCGCAGCGTCGGCCGTGTTTGCCTTTCTTGAGGTTGGAGGTTCCCGGTGTCGCACTGCAGGCGACGCGACCCATTCGGCCGAGGAGAGAGGAGGCGGAGAGGTTTTTCCGGCACAGTTGTGTGCCGGGCCACGGGCTGACGGACTCGGGACACGGTCCGGCGGCGAGGAGTCCGCAGTGGCGCGCGGCTAGAAGAGCTGCACGGCCTCCCGGGCGATGTAGGCCAGGGCGTCACAGAGGGTAGCGATGTCCTCTTCGGTGTTGAAGGCGCCCGGGCTGATACGAATCGTTCCGTCGGGGAAGGTGCCGAATTGCCGGTGCGCGTAGGGGGCACAGTGGAGTCCTGGGCGGATGGCGATTTCGAATGCCTCGTCCAGGATCTGACCCACGTCCTGGGCCGGCAGCAGGTCGCAGTGCAGGGAGAGTGTTCCGACGTGCGAGTGCCGGTCGAACCGTCCGAGAACCTGGAAATGCTCCTCCTGTTCGGCCCATGCAACAACTTGTTCCACCAGGTCAAGCTCGTGGTTGCGGATCTTGTCCATTCCAACGTCCAGCACGTAGCGAATCCCCTCTCGCAGGCCCACCACTCCATGGACGTTCGGCGTACCTCCTTCCAGGTAGTAGGGAAGCTCCTCAGGCTGCGTGGGGCTCGAACTGTCTCCGCCTGTGCCCCCTTCTCGCCAGGGGCGGAGCTTTGCACGGGGGCCGACGTAGAGGCCGCCCGTCCCCGTGGGGCCGTACAGCGCCTTGTGTCCCGGGAAGGCGAGCAGGTCGATGCACATAGCTCGAACGTCGATCGGAACGACTCCGGCCGTCTGTGCTGCATCCACCAGGAACAGGAGGTCCCTTTCGCGCGCGATCCGTCCTACCTCGGCGATCGGTTGCACGGTACCGAGAACGTTCGACGCATGGGTCATGACGATCAGCCGCGTGTTCGGCCGCACAGAGCGAGCGATCTCGTCGGGATCGACGAACCCATAGGCATCACACGGCACCCGGGTCAATTCGATCCGGCCCGCCCGTTCCATGGCCACCAGCGGACGGCTGACGCTGTTGTGCTCCAGAACGGTCGTGATCACATGGTCACCGTCGTTCAAGACCCCTTTGATGGCCATGTTGAGGCCGTCGGTGCAGTTAAATGTCAAGATGAAGCGTTCTGGACTTTCGCCATTGAACAACTGGTTGAGTAAGTGGCGGACCTCGTCGAGGACTTGTTCGGAGCCTACAGCCAGGCGGTGTCCGGAGCGGCCCGGGTTTCCGAGCGAAGTCCGGGCGAACTGATCCATTGCTTCATACACACGCTCCGGCTTTGGAAAACTGGTGGCTGCGTTGTCGAGATAGATCATTGCACGTCCTCGATGATTCCGAACCGCCGTGGCTCTAGTTGCCCACGTACTGGGCGTAAAGCGTGCGCGCCTTCGCGATATCGTTCGTGCCCTTGATAATCGCCCGGCCGTCCGGGAACACGGTGAACTCGTAGCCGTCCACCGTGAACCGGAGCATGAAGCGGTTGTACCGGACGTCGCTGACCCCCTTCAGCTTCTCCGCCAGCTCCTCAAACGACAGCCGCTCGTTCCGTCTGTGCACGACCTGGACGGCGTTTCGCCCACATAACGTGGTGGTATGGGAACCGAACTTGCCTTCCAGCCAGGGGAATTCCCCCTTCTTGCACGTGGGGCAGTCCACCTTTTCGCGCAACGCCTCGATCTTAAACGCCTTGAACACGTCCTCCCAGATGTCGATGTAGATCAGGTTGCGATTGATCGCGTCTTTGCGGCCAGAGAGGATCTTGAGGGCTTCCACGGCCTGCAGGGAGGCGATCACGTTGACGGCCGAGCCCAGGATGCCCGCGGTTTCGCATGTGGGGGCCATTCCGGGGGGCGGTGCGGACTCAATCACGCAGCGGAGGCAGGGAGTCTCACCGGGGATGATCGTCATCGTCTGGCCGTGGCTCCCGATGCACCCGCCGTAGACCCAGGGCTTGCCCAGCTTGACCGCTGCGTCATTGATCAGGTAGCGCGTTTCGAAATTGTCCGTGCCGTCCAGGATGACATCGGCGTCCTGTACGAATTCGAGGATGTTCGTGTGGTCCACGTCAGCCACGATGGGTTCAATTTCGACATCGGAGTTGATCCGCCGCAGTTTTCGGGCCGCCGCTTCAGCCTTCGGCAAACACTCCCGAACGTCGTCTTCGTCGAACAGGACCTGGCGCTGCAGGTTGTGCCATTCGATGAAGTCGCGGTCAATGATGCGGAGGAAACCAACTCCGGCGCGGGTGAGTACGTTTGCGATCACCGTACCGAGGGCGCCGCAGCCGCACAGCGTCACCCGGCCACGGCGAATTCGGCGCTGCCCCTCTTCGCCGATCTCGGGAAACATCATCTGCCGGCTATAGCGATCGAGCGATTCCTGGTTGTGTTCGTTCGGGCCGGACATCGCGCCTCGTTGCCCCTGATGCTTGGCCTATCTTGCCTGTCCACACAAACGGCGCCCGCTGCACCGGACCGGCACTGCCGCCCGGTCCAAAAGGCTGATGCCCCCGTTTCGCACCGGCTGAGCCCCGGCCACTCATTCCATTGTCCGCAGGACGTCGTGCCTACGGGGTCTGTCCTGCTCGACGAACTCTGGTGCCCCACTCAAAGCGAGGGGACGTCCCGAATGCACAGCTCGTCGACTTACGCCTGGCCGCCGGCCACTGCCGGGATGATCGCCACTTCGTCGCCGTCTTTTACCGGTGTGTCCAGGTCGTTCAGGTAGCGGATATCTTCATCGTTCACGTAGATGTTCACGAAGCGGCGGACTCGACCGTTCTCCAGGAGCCGCTCCGTGATACCCGGGTATTTCTCGCCCAGCGCCTGGAGCACTTCGCCCACGTTCGTCCCGCTTACCTCTACGACGTCCTGTCCGTCGGTGTACTGTCGCAGGGGGGTGGGAATCTGAACCTTTACCGCCATGGCTTCCTTCTCCCTCGGAATTCGGGTGCTTGTTGGGATGGAACTCGTGCTAGCGCGCCAGGGGAGTCTCCGCGGTTTCGTGCTGCTCGTGGCTCTCCAGCAGCCTGGTGAACTCGTCCAGGGAGGCCCGGATCACGGCGGGCCTTTCGATCGCGGGCAAGAGAGCGTCCTGGGTTTTGAGGCCGTTTCCGGTGATGCAGATGACCACGGTTTCGTCGCGTTTGATGCGGCCGGACTGAACCAGGCGTTTCGTGGCAGCCAGGGTGACGCCCCCCGCCGTTTCGGCGAAGATGCCTTCGGTTTCCGCCAGCAGGCGGATCGCGTCGACGATCTCCTCATCGGTGGGATCTTCGGCCCAGCCGCCAGATTCGCGGATCACGGCCTGGGCGAAGTAGCCATCGGCCGGGTCACCGATAGCCAGGCTCTTTGCGATCGTGCGTGGATGGCGAATCGGGCGGATGACGTCGGTGCCCTCCTGGACGGCGCGGACGATCGGGTTACAGCCTGCCGGTTGCGCGCCGTGAATCTTGGGGACTCGATCGTGTGGTAGGATGCCGAGCTCCCGGAGTTCGCGGAACGCTTTCTCGACCTTACAGATGAGGCTCCCGCCGGCCATCGGCACCACAATGTGATCCGGCACGTCCCAACCCAGGTCCTCGGCTACTTCGTAACCCAGGCTCTTGGAGCCCTCGGCGTAGTAGGCGCGGAGATTGATGTTGACGAAGCCCCAGCCGAACTTGAACGCGATCTGCGTACACAGGCGGTTCACCTCGTCGTAGGTGCCGTCGATGGCGACCACGTGAGCCCCGTAGACCTGGGTGCCGAGAACCTTAGCAAGTTCGAGGTTGGCCGGGATCAGGATGTAGGCGGTCAGGCCGGCGGCAGCGGAGTTGGCGGCGACGCTGTTGGCGAGATTGCCCGTGGACGCGCAGCCTACCACGTCGAATCCGAACTCCTTGGCTTTCGACAACGCCACCGACACGACGCGGTCCTTGAACGAGAGGGTGGGGAAGTTGACCGCGTCGTTCTTGATGAAAACGTTTTCCAGGCCGAGCTCCCGGGCGAGCCGCGGGGCGAAGACCAGAGGGGTTCCCCCCACGAGCTGTCCGACCGTGGGGTCACCGTCGATCGGTAATAGCTCCCGATACCGCCACATCGTGCGGGGGCGGTCGCGAACCGCCTCCAGGTTAAAGTCGGCCCGAATCGCGTCGTAGTCGTAGTCCACCTCAAGAGGCCCGAAGTCTTCCGGGCAGAAGTTGTTCGGTTCCTTCGGATACGCCCGGCCGCATAGCCTACACTTCAGCCCCTTGACGTAGGTTCTGCCCATTTACGTCACCCCCTTCGCCATGTTCAACCCATCACACCGGGACCCATCTGGCCCCCTCGATACGGTTCCTCGTTTCGCGGCGGCCACGCTGCCCGGCCGGCTGGCGTAAGCCAGGCTTCGGCCGTCACCAGGCAGTGATCCAGAGATGTTTGGCTGGCGTGCCACCGAAACCCACGCAGTGCGGGCCCCGGCTGGCGAAGATAAGAAGAGGCGAACGAGCGCCCATCTTATCTTGCCCGAGATTCCTCGGGCCGGGAATTAGCACCGTGTCCCTGCAGGGCAGGGAACGCAGGGCCGGTTGCTGTGGCTTCACAGGGCCCGTCCCTCAGCCACTCTGGATAAGATGGCCGTCCAAGTCGTATTATGGCGGATTCTAGGTGCACTTTCCACCTGGGGTCAAGCGGCCCACGTCACCCTGAACCGGGTCTGCGCGGTACGATTGGACCGCGGGCAGTTTGACGGCCGCACCGCCGATGCGATAGGGCGGGAGCCGGACGGCTAGCAAGGCCAGCAGCCCATGAACCTTGGTGCGGAAAAAACGTCGCGACCACCGCGCGTTCTTGTCGCATTCGACGGCAAGTGTGTCCTCTGCAACGGCTGGGTGCGGTGGCTGGCAGCTCGGGATCCCGAAGGCAGGCTGCTCTTTGCCCCTCTGCAGGGTCGAACGGTGGAGCGGCTCCGGGAGGCTAAGTTGCCCATCCCAGATGATCTGCGCGGCGTGGTCGTTGTGGAACCGAGAGGGCGGGTGCTTGTGGGGGCGGCCGCAGTTGTCCGGTTACTGGCCTATCTGCCTTGGCCCTGGCGAGCTCTGGCCGTGCTCGCCACACTCCCCCCGTCGCCCCTGCAGCTCCTCTATGACTGGGTGGCCCGGAACCGGTACCGGTGGTTCGGTACCACTTCCCAGCTCTGTGAATTGATTCCCCCGCATATCCGAAGTCGCCTGTTAGACTGATGCGATACGCCGTTCACTCCGGGCGAATTCTGCCCACCGTTCCGCTATTCGGCGGGGGCGCGGTCTGGTCCGGCTTACCGCGTTAGAAAAAGGACGGGGTGGCGGACGAATAGGCAGGCGGTCGATCATGTGACAGTGCGCGGTGCGGCGCGATGCTTCCTATTCGAGCCGTACGGGGCCGTTCATCCGGACCGGTAGCTTATAGGGGATGCCATGGCTGTCTGCCATGTACAAGCGCACCGGTGAGGGATGCCTACCGTGACCGTCTGACCAGAGGGCTACAAATTCGGGGGCGTAGTGAAACGGCCGACGCACGTAGTTGTGGTTGTAGACGCTGCCGCGCGTGACGGCACACTTTACCCGCCACTTGCCGGTACCAGGCGACTGCTCAAGCATCGCCACTTCCCCCCCGGGGTTGAACCGCTGAGGCCCAGGGAGCACCGGGGCAAAGAGTTGCCAGGAACCGTCCGAGGCGTGCCTGAGGGTGCCCATGTCGTACGCGTTGTCGGACTCGCACACAGTTTCGACCTTCCACGACGCACCCGTCCAGTTTGCGATCTGCCAGAGGCGGGGGCCGTCTTCAGGGCCGGGCCGCCAGCCGCGGCTGGTCACGAAAAGCAGGACGGGACGACCGACACGATCATACGCAAGGTCCTTCAAATACACGTTCCTCGCCTCCGATCGTGTTTCGAGTACCAGGGCTTCATTGTCCGGCTGTTGCAAGGGCAAGCTCACCGGTTTTCCGCACACCGTTTGCCAGGAACGTCCGAAATCGCGTGATTCCACGTAGTACAGATTTGATCGGTA
>JALSID010000270.1 GCA_026981825.1 Planctomycetota bacterium | reverse complement strand
CACCGTACCACTGTTCGATGTGGCAGTGCGGGGGGACACCGGACTTGCGGTAGGGGCGTTGGGGACGTTGCTTTACAGCGCAGACGGTGGCCGGTCGTGGCAGCAGCTTGGCGGTCGGCCGCGTCGGGCTGCTGTGCTCTTCCTGCAATCCGCCTCGAAACGGCCCCATTTCCCGCTCTTTTCCTTCGTCGGTTCCGCGCTGGGACTGACCTGTTCGCTCGCTGTCGTCCATCGGGTAGATCGGCCCCCTGCCGATCGATTGGCCGACGCTCTCGTGCAGTGCGGCGTATCGGGCGTCTCGACGGGCCGTTCGTTGCCCCCTGCAGTGGGGGCCATAAGTCCCGAGGGCGTGTTGAGGCTGTGGGAGCGCTACGTGGAGGGGGGAGCGGCCGAGGCGCTGGATCGGGAAATCGCCCGGCTTATCCAGATCTGGCAGCCACAGGTGGTCGTTGTCGCCGATCCTCTCGAACAGCCGTACGGGCCCGTGCTCGTCGAATCCGTCACCCGGGTAGCCCGTGCCCTAAAGCAGGCGGACAGACCGGGGCCGGCCCGGCTCTACGCGGTCAGCCGGCGCGGGACGATCCCTGTTCCGCAGGCTGTTCCGGCGAGCACCGAGCGGAACACGACCGCCGTGTTGGCTGCTACCGCACTGTCGCTCTACGACGATGGGGGTGGAAGTAGCCAGAACGGGACCGATCCGCTTGCGCTGGTCTGGGCGAACGACGAGCGGGCCGATCTTGCCAGCAGCGGCTTATGGGCCGGCCTGGTTTCGTCTCCCGAGTTCCGCCGCCCAACGGTTTCCCTGACGGCAGAGCAACTCGAAGAACTGCAGCAAGCGGCGGCCGCCTACCAGCAAGCACTCGCGCTGGTTGGGGCTGCGGCGAGAGACGACACCGCGCTGTTGGTTACGAGCATGGAGGAGCTGACCGAGAAGCTTTCCGAAGAGCAGGCCGGCTATCTCCTTGCCGAAGTCGCCCGTCGGTTCTGCGAAAGGGGGCAGTGGTGGGAGGCCGAGCAGGCCTACGGCCGGCTGTTGGCCAGCTACCCGCGCCATCTCGAGACAGCCACGGCCTGGCGCTGGTTTCTGCAGTTCTATAGCAGTGAAGAGATGCAGGTGTGGTTGAGCCGGACGGAACGCTCGGTGCAGCGCGATCTCGTGCCCGTCTTGGAAGCCGCTTTCACCCGACCTCTCTTGCCGGACAAGCCAGGGGCGTCGCCGGAGCCGATTCAGGTCAATATCGAGACATCGGAGCTTGAAGCTGCTACGGGGGCCGTAGTGCCACAGCTTTGGGCAAAGATGGCGCAAGCAGCCTATCAGCGACTACTGCGGATTTCCCCCCGACTTGCAGCTGCGCCATCTGTCATGCTACCCTACGCTTCGCTTGCTCGACGCACCGGTGATGCCGCGACCGCACGCACCTACTATGCTGCCCTTGCATT
Organism: Planctomycetota bacterium; assembly: GCA_026981825.1. GTDB lineage: Bacteria > Planctomycetota > Planctomycetia > JALXBF01 > JALXBF01 > JALSID01. Next base: position 13,622 of record JALSID010000270.1, on the reverse strand, counting down.
ACGATCCCATGACCACCGTTGGGCTCTGGTGGGAGATCAGGAAAAATGGCTGACGCGCCGTCAGGGCACACCAAAACGGACACCGATCCTTGTGCGCCGGGGTCCGGTTCCGCGCCTCGATGGCCACCTTGACGATCCGCTCTGGCAGCAATCGCACTGGTACAGGCTCGATGTACAACACGGCGAGCGATCCGGTTACGGGACCGCCGTCGCAATCGCCACCGATGGTCGGTTTCTTTTCCTGGGGGTGCGTGCCGGCCATCCGGAACAGCCCGCGGTAGAGCCAGCTCGGCGGCGACGTCACGATGAGCCGTTGGATGGGGCCGATCGCGTGCTTGTTGCTATCGATGTGGATCGGGATTACCAGGTCTTCTACGAGCTGGAAATCGACCGGCGAGGGCGGTGCCGCGAACGCTGCTGGCATAGCCCCGCGTGGAACCCCCGCTGGTACGTAGCCGCTCTGGACAGCCCGACCGGCTATGTCATCGAGTGCGCCGTTCCCCTCGAAGAACTCACGCTTGCCCCCCTTGGTTCCGGATCGGCCTGGGCAATCAATGTGTATCGGATCGTTCCGGGTGCCCATGTGGGAGCTCTGGCGGGCCCCATAGACAGTGGCAATTTCGTGCGTCCCGAAAGTTTCACACTGGCAATCTTCGGTCGCAAGTGAGCCCCATGGCTACGCCGTGTTCCTACTCATGCTCAACCGGCGGCACGGCGCGCGCAACGGAGACCGACCTCCTCCCTAAGCAGGATCCCATTCCTCAGCACCGCATCTGCCTGCTCAGGGCACGCCCGTTGAACGGCACGGTTCCGCGCCGTTGCCCGGCCCTCGTTTTCGGGCACCACTGGCTGGGTGCACCCCACTGCCCGGAGATATCGGCCGGTCCCGTTGCAGGAGCCGCTGTCCAGAGAATTGCCGTCCGACGGCCTTTAGACGGCCAAATCTGCCCTGGCGCTGGGGCACGACCACGGGCCGTCTCATCCGGCTAGGCGATCTCCACGCGAATCGGATCACCTTCTCGGACGGATCGGAGCGGATCCGGGGGGTCGAGTAAGCGGCCAATCGGATTGACCGGGCTGGCCGCACGTGGAGCGTCCCCAGTCGAGGCAGGAGTCCGCCCAAAGAAGATACACAGGGCCTTTCCTGGGGGCCAGTAGCCCAACTCGCCCACCTCCACATCGGCCCGGGCGTCATTCGCCAGGGGCTGGTCAACCGGAATCGAGAAGTAGATTTCCTCCCCCCAGGTGTTCGCCTCAGACTCGATCGGCAAGGCTTCCAGGATCGCCTGGGCTGTGGGCGAATCGTTGAGTTCGGCCAGAAGCTCGTGCTGGTTGACAGTGATCTTAATGCGTTTGCTCATGGCTCTCCGGACGGGTCTTGCCCTTCGCCTGTTTGGCGGCGTCGAGCACTTTGATACGGATGGTCCGGTACCTCACCACACCGGTATGTGCGGATAACCCAATGTAGCCGCGACGAGGACGGTTTCGCAGCTCGGGATGGTCGTTCATGTGCACATCGTTGACGACGATTCCGTTAAGTGTGACCGTAACTCTGTCGCCTTCACAGCGGATCCAGAGGTCGTTCCATTGGCCGGCAGGCTTGGATGCGATCACTCGCGGCGGCACGACGCCATAGATTGCCCCCGTTGAGCCCTTGTGAGGAGGGCGGGAGGAGTTGGCGTCGTCGACGATCTGGATTTCCATCCCCTCTCGAGACGTTCGGCCCTCCCTCGGTGCCCTGATGAAGACGCCGCTGTTTCCGTTGCGGTCGATCATGTACTGCAGTCGCAGCTCAAAATCGCCGAACTGCTCCCGGGTGCTCAGCCAGTAGGCCGTGCCGGGTTTGAGTTTGCCCACCAGAATTCCATGCTCGACGTGGAACGTGCCGGGCGGCCCATTGTGTTCCCAGCCGGACAAATCTTTGCCGTTGAACAGGAGCTTGAACCCAGCGGCTCGTTCTTCGCTGGTGAGCGTATTCGGGACCGGCCTATCGGCCACCGCTGTTACTGGTGCCACTGGGACGACAAGCACAAAACCTAGGAGCAGTTCGATCATTGCTGGACTCGTACCATCGCCGTTGCTGCTCGCTACTTCTGTTGCTTGTGATTGTAACCACGGCGCCGACTCCTGGTGCGCGTCGGGATGGTGCCGACTGCGTGGGGCCTGGCACGGGGGCTTACTGCGCTGGGTGCTGCTCAGTAGCGGGCCAGGTCTTCGGTTTCTCGTCCTCGCCCGAGTTCCTGGACGACGCGGCGCGCCTCGCGCAGCATGAACGCCAGCTCGCTGGCGATCGCCAGGAATTGCCAGCCGCCCTCTGCGCGCCGCACCGCTTCCTCCGGGGTCTGAACGTGCATCCCTACGGGTGTGCCCAGCTTCTTACCCGTCTCCAGCACCCGCTGCAGGGTGGCCTCGAACTGTTCCGGCGACGGTTCCTGACCGACGGCGGTGCGCATGTTGGCGCGGAGGTCGTTCGGGCCAACGAAGATGGCGTCCACTCCCTCGAGCGCGTAGATCTCCCCGGCGTTCTCCACGCCGAGGGGGCTTTCTGTCTGGAGCACCACGAGGATTTCGTCGTTCGCACGGCGGAAGTATTCTGCTGCCGTTGTGTCGAAGTTGAGCGCGTGCAGAGAGCCGCCGACGGAGCGTGTGCCGACGGGAGGATACTTCGCCGCCGCTATCGCCGCTCGCGCCTGCTCGGGCGTGTTCACCATGGGCACCACGATGCCCATGGCGCCTGCGTCAAGCACCCGTTTGATGTGGTCATGATCACCGCGAGGAACACGGGCAAGGGGGACGCAGCCGGCATCGGCAATTGCCCCGAACATCTGGGCCGCAGCTTCCCAATCGGTGGGGCTGTGTTCGAGGTCCACCGTCAGCCAATCGAAGCCGATCCGCGCCATGAACCGTGCCGCGAACACGCTGGCCAACGACAGCCAGGTCCCGAACGTGGGTTCACCGTTTTTTAACCTTTCCTTCACCGTGTTCTTGCGCATGTTGAGCTCCGGTCCGGCGGGTTACCAGTTCACACCTGGGCTGCGTGCGGAAGCTGTCCGGGAGGACGGAGCCCGGACCGAACAGCACCCTAGAATATCGCGAACGGCGCCGAACGTTGGTATGGTAACGGACGCGGATTCCGATCGGGCGGAGATGAGCTACTCGAACTACGAGTTTCACCGGGTTGGTTCCGTGGCGGAGTTCACGGATGGCCGGGGAAGGGCAGTTTGCATCGACGGGCGCGTGATCGCGATCTTTCGGGTGGGAGAACGGTTTCTTGCGATCGACGACCGTTGCCCCCATGCTGGTGCTTCCCTGGCGGCAGGCTATGTGCACGAGGGAACGGTTGTTTGTCCCCGCCACGCGTGGCGGTTCGATCTGGAGACGGGGGCGTGGGCCGATTACCCCAAGCTCGGGGTCGAAACGTATCCGGTTCGAGTTGACGACGACCAGGTGCTGGTTGGCGTGCCCCGGGACGGGAAAGATGCGGAGCAGAGCGCTCCGAAGAGCTAAGTCGCGGTGGGCTGTGCACGCCGTCGCTCCGTGTTTGCGGTTCTGCCGCTCATGCGTCGGAATCAGCGCAGTCAGACGGAACCTCCCGAAACTGGGCCAGCTAGTGGAGGCCGACCTCGGTGATGTGGAGACGTGGTCGGCCGTTGGATCGGCGAACGGGAAAGCCCTGGGAACGGGCTGGGCGGACGGCATCACGAGGTGAAGCATGAAGGAATTCCAGATTGGTGACGTAACCGAGCGGGTGATCGAAAGAGCAGACTATCCGATCGAGACGGTCCGGGACATCCTTAAGGACGAGACGGTCGCCGTGATCGGCTACGGCGTCCAGGGAAAGGGGCAATCGCTCAATCTCCGCGATAACGGGATCCGCGTGATCGTAGGTGTCCGAAAAGGGGGAAAGAGCTGGGAGGAGGCGATCCAGGATGGATGGGTGCCGGGGGAAACGTTGTTTGAAATCCCGGAGGCTGTAGAGCGGGGGACGATCATCGCTTATCTACTGTCCGACGCGGGCCAGAAGGAACAGTGGCCTGTTGTGCGTGAGCTTCTGAAGGAGGGCGACGCGCTCTACTTCTCCCATGGGTTTTCGATCGTCTACAAGGACCTGACGGGGGTGGTGCCGCCGGAGAACGTCGACGTGATCCTGGTCGCTCCCAAAGGCTCCGGCACGACGGTACGCCGCTATTTCCTGGAGGGGAAGGGGATCAACGCGAGCTACGCGGTTTACCAGGACTACACGGGGCGTGCCGAGCAGCGGTGCATCGCAATGGGCTTCGGTATAGGTTCAGGCTTTCTCTTCCCCACAACTTTCGAAAAAGAGGTCTACAGCGACCTTACCGGGGAACGCGGTGTTCTCATGGGGGCCATCTACGGCATCTGGCTGGCTCAGTACGAAGTCCTACGCGAGCACGGGCACAGTCCGACAGAGGCATTTAATGAGACCGTGGAGGAGGCTACCCAGAGCCTTTATCCACTGATCGGCGAGAAGGGCATGGACTGGATGTACGCGAACTGCTCGACCACCGCCCAGCGGGGGGCCCTGGACTGGTACCGTCGGTTTTACGAGGTGACGAAGCCGGTCTTTGAGGAGCTCTACCAGAAGGTGGTTGCCGGGGAGGAGACGAAGCGGGTACTGGAAGCTAACTCACGGCCCGACTATCGTGAGCAGCTCGCGAAGGAGTTGCGCGAGATCCGCGAGTCCGAGATGTGGCGCGCCGGCGAGATCGTACGCTCGCTGCGGCCGGAACGTCAGAAGGGGGATTAGAGGAACCGTTTTGGGAAGTAACTCGGGAGGAAGAGAAGGATGGCTACCAGAGTAACCTGGTTGGGGCATGCGGCGTTTCAGGTCGAGACGAACGGTACCAAGATCCTGATCGATCCGTTTCTCTCTGGGCAGCCCAGCCCGCCATGTAAGCCGGACGAGGTCGAGGCGAACTTCATCCTGGTTTCGCACGGCCACGCCGATCACGTGGGTGATACCGTTGAGATCGCGAAACGGACCGGCGCGACGGTGATCGCGAACTTCGAGATCGTCAACTGGCTCCAGCAGCAGGGCGTGCAGAAGGTGCACCCCCAACATATCGGTGGTGCTTACCGGCACCCCTTTGGAAAAGTGAAGCTCACCATCGCTCACCATGGTTCCGGTCTGCCGGACGGCAGCTACGGGGGTAATCCTGCCGGTTTTCTCCTCTATCTGCCCGAAGGCAACCTCTACTTCGCTGGCGATACGGCACTCACGCTGGACATGCAACTGATCGGCGAGGAGGGGGTGAAGCTTGCTTTGCTTCCGATCGGCGACAACTTCACCATGGGGCCAGATGATGCGCTTCGGGCGGTTAAGCTGTTAAAGCCGGCCCGAGTTGTCCCCATGCACTACAACACCTGGCCCTTGATTGCTCAGGACCCCCATGCATGGGCTGATCGCGTGCGCAAGGAAACGTCGGCCGAGCCGGTTGTTTTGGAGCTGGGCCAGAGCGTCGATCTGTAGCTCAGGGAGATGCAGTAGCAATGGTCCTAGAGCCGACAGTGCCGCTTCCCCCCGTGGAGGTGAGACCCGGTCAGCGCGTGCGGGTCAAACATCGGGTCCGGATCGGCTCCAGTGCGGAGTGGGAGGTCGAGACCGAGGGCGTGGTAGAAGTGGTGGAAGAGATGCCCACCGGATTGCATACGGACCGAATCCACGAGGACGACCTCTGGGTCAAGACCCTGCTGCTCCGCAAGGATGATGGCGAACTCACACGGGTCACCATCGATCAGTTCTCGCAGATCCAGCTTGTACAGGAGGCTCAGGCGTCCGATTAGTGCCCCCGGCGGTGCGGGCGACATCTGGGCGTCGAAAGGGCCCTCGTGGGTAAGCGGTGAGAGCACAATCGCGGCTGGCCGGGGATACCCGGCCAGCCTGTGTAGATGGGGCCGATCGCGCCCTCTACCTCTCTCAACTGGCCCGGTCAACAACTGCTTTCGTCCGTCGCAGAGCCGCTGCGGCGGTTTGCTCGGCGGGCTGTTGCCAGTACGCCCGGTTGAACAGTTCGACCGATAAGTAGCCGCGAAAGCCGGTTTGTCTGAGCGCCGCAAGGATCGTTTTCCAGGGGGCAATTCCGTCACCCGGATAGACGCGATCGCGGTCGCTAACGGTTTCCCGGGAGGGGCGTGCTGGGTAATCGTTGACGTGGAACACACGCATGTTCCCGGCGTGAATCAGGTGGAGGGTGTCGAATCCGGAGCCGCCCTTGTAGAGGTGAAACACATCGAGCAGCAGGGTGGCGTCCGGTCGTCCGGACTGCACGGCCACATAGATGGCTTCCGACAATCTTCCCAGTGTTCTGGAAAACCCCCACAGTTCCAGTTGGGGGACCACCCCGTACTCCGCCCCAATTTCCAGCAACCTGGCATACCGCTCCGCGGCAGCGTCCAGAGCTACCGGGGGGCCGGAAGTGGCCCCGGCGGGGGGAGCTGCGATTGCGCCGCTGCCGATTTCGGCGCAGACCTCCATGGCGCGGCGCGCTTCGTCGATTCCTTTCTTTCGTCGGTTTCGGTCGTCAACAATCCAGTGGGGGAACGCGATCAGGGATGGACAGGCGAGCCGCCGGTCCTCGAACATGCGGCGAATGCTGGCGTACGTCTCGCCTCCGGCCACGGCTCGTTCGACCTCGTCCAGCCACGGTTCGACCGCGTCGTAACCCGTTTCGGCCGCGATTTGGACAATTTTCGCCAGGGGGAGCCGTTGGCCGCGGATCGTGGCAGTGTTCAGGCAGTACTTGAATCCCCCCTTGCTGCTCTGACCGACCGGTAACGATCCGCTCGCAGCAGCAGCCCATGCAAGAGTGCCGATGGCCTGGCGCCGGGTCAAGCGGTAGCTCATGTGGCTTCTCCTCCACAACGCTGACTGTAGGGGGAAACGAATGACCACCGAGGCATTTTGCATTATCCCCTGAGCCGGCCTCGACCGGTGGGACTGATGAACCGAACCCTACCGGTGTGGGCCGGGGCAGAAGTGCTCGTCCCGATCGCGGTGAGGGGCTAGAATCGATCGGAGTGGCCTGAACCGGGAGGAAGCGAATGAAACGGGTGCTGAGCATCTGTTTGTTGGGGCTCCTCGTCGGAGTGTCTGCCCTTGCAGCGGCGGATGGACCGAATATCGTACTTTTCGTCACGGACGATCAAGCGATCTGGGCGTGCGGAGCGTACGGCAACACGGAGATCCACACGCCGAACATCGACAGCTTGGCCGCCCAGGGGGTCCGATTCCTGAACGCTTTCACGCCCACGCCGGTGTGCAGTCCGTCCCGAGCCACGTTGTTTACGGGCCGCTACGGGAGCGAGCTGGGCATCCATGACTGGATTAATCCGCGAAGCGAGCCCGATCTCGGGTTGCCCACTGTCGTACCCACGTGGGCGGAAGTGCTCAGACAACAGGGCTACCGGACCGGGCTGTTTGGGAAGTGGCACCTCGGCGCGCGGCCCGAGCAGCATCCCCGTCGGCGAGGGTTCGATGTGTTCGTGGGCTTCCTCGGAGGGGGTAACCGACCGATGGATCCTGTGCTGGAGGTGAACGGCCGGCAGGTGCGGTTCAAAGGGCCACTGCCCCAGATTCTTGCCGACGCGGCGGTCCGATTCATCCGCGACAACGCAGAGCGACCGTTCGTCGCCTGTGTCTGCTTCCGCGCACCGCATACACCCTATGGTCCGGTGCCAGAGGAAGCGAGAAAGCCTTACGCTGGTCTTTCGCCCACCGTGCCCATCTTCCCAGGCCTGGATCTGGAGGAAGTGAAGCGGCTGACGGTGGATTACTACGCGAGCATTACTTCCGTGGACCTGGCCGTTGGGCGGGTGCTGGCTGCGCTGGATGCGCTTGGGCTATCCGAAAAGACTGTGGTTATCTTCACCAGCGATCATGGCTACAACCTTGGCCACCACGGGCTACGCTACAAAGGAAATGCGATCTGGATGGCGAAGCCGCATCGGGGGAAGCGTCGGCCGAACATGTACGACACCTCCATCCGCGTTCCCTTTCTTGTGCGGTGGAGTGGACACGTCAAAGGGGGCCGAGATGTCACGGAGAGCGTTAGCTTCGTCGATTTGTTCCCCACGCTGGTGCACATCGCCGGTGCCCACATCAGTGATCAGTACCTCCTTCATGGCCGAGACTTCTGGCCCCTTGTGGAAGGGCAGAAGGTGCCCTGGGATAACACCGTCTACGGTGAGTATGACATGATCCACGGCGCGGTAGCTCGGATGCGGATGCTTCGGACGCCGCAATGGAAGCTCGTGATCCACCGGGAGGACCGCTCCAGGGACGAGCTCTATCACCTGAGCGATGATCCGGGCGAGACGAAGAACCTTGCGAGCGACCCGGCGTACCGCGACGTGTACGAGCGTCTGCTGAAAGAACTGGCCGAGCGCGAGAACCGGTTGCGATTGGTAGCAGGCCGGTAGGGGCTATAGGGACCGAGCACGTGGCACGTGGCAGGTCTGAGGGGGGAGCAGCGGCGCACCTGGCCGGAAGTTCGGCTGCTCGCTTCGGACGCCGCTGCGTCGGGGCTTCGGCTGGAATGAACGGCGATGTAGTGCGCGACGCAGGGGGCCGCGCGAGAACCGCATGAGGAACGCACCGACCGACCAATGCAAATGCCGTGAAGTCGGGTTCGGGGATGTCCCGGTGTCGCGGGCGTGGAGAGCATCCTAGGGCTTTTCGTTCACCGGCTGAATTGGCCACAGAGGCTCGGCGGGTGGCTGTGGCCGGATGGTGGAGCTGCGCACTGAGCGGTTAGCGATACCTGAAGTAAAGTTCCATTGCGGCGTCCACTTCCCAGCGTAACTCGCCTTTCTGCTCGCTCAGAAGAGCCAGTTGTTCGAGAAATCGCTTGGCATCGTTGGGGTAACCACTTGTGGGGGGGATGTTAGCCTTCTTTGACCAGTAGCCGTTCCACTGATGCATGAACAGTTCACGCAGGTACTTGGCCATGATTGAGCAAGCCGACACGATGAAGTGCTTGGCATCGGCCTTCGGTTCGACAACCAGCCTGAGCCGGTCGTTGTAGAGGGCAACGCCCGAGCGGGTCTTGGTTTGGCGGACGAGTTGGAACTCGCCGGGGGGCAGTATTGCATCCAGCAGGGCAGAATAGTCCTTTCGGCCCCCTTGCTGGTCGAGGACGATAACCGTGGATCGTTTGCTCAGCGGCTCAACAGCGCAGAGCAGCTCGCTGGCCCAACGGAGCAGGGCTTTGCTCTTGCTCGACAGTGCCTTGCAGGCCTCGTTGAGTTCGGGGGGGAAGACAACCCTGGCGCGAGCAACAACTGGCGCGATGCCGGCTGAGCGCCAGCTTTCCCGGAGCTTTTCCACGGCGGACTCCACCTGTGACCGAGGCGCCGTCCTGGGCACACGCAGGGTGGGACGATGCCAGGGGAACAAGGCGAGCGTGTGACTCGATTGGCCGGTGCAGTAGTGCCAGAGCTTTTTGAGCGTGTTCGGTACGTCGTCCAGGCCAAGAAAGACACACCAAAGGGCCAGGCCGTTGAGCTCAAGCCGCTCAAAGTCCCGGCTGCCCCGGTAGATCGCTTTGCTGTCCGTGATCTTGAGCCGGCTCTCTGGAGGAACCGCGTTACGCAGCCGTTGGTTCAATTGCCGGAGCGGTGCCGAGCCGGCCATGCGCACACCAGCCGTCACGAGGACGAGCGGACCGAGGACGGGCCCGTAGCCGGCCTCGTCTAAGCCGAACAAGCACACGGACTCGCAACGGTTTGTCGAGGAGCTCGTGGCTTCGCCCGGTTGCCGGTGCGCCCGGACGCTTTTGGAACGCTGCTCCCGCCGGCTCACTGCTTGGTGGATTGCTCCGGAGGTTTTGGTGTCGGGGGCGTGTCGAGCTTAGCTGCGGTAGGTTCGCTGACTGGTGTCGGGGCACGGAGCTGGAACTCCTTCAGGACGCGGAAGAAACCGCTCTCCGTGGTGATGAGGATGCTGGTATTCTTGTTGACGGAGTTCCGATACGCCTCCAGGCTGCGCACGAACGTGTAGAACTCTCCGGCCTGGCGGATCGCATCCGCGTACATTCGGATGACTTCCGCCTCCGCTTCGCCGAGGATGCGTTCTGCGTCCCGCTTGCCCTCCCCCTCGATCCGTTGGACTTCGGCTTTGGTTTGGTTGAGAATCTCCTGTTTGATCCGTTCACCATCCTCTCGATAGAACGCGGCGATCGATTCCATGAATGCCGTGAGCCGCCGGAACGCCGCGGCTCGCACCTCAGGCACGAAGTCCACCTTCATAATCCCTACATCGGTGATCTCGAACCCCCGTGCCCCCTCGGCTTCGAGCTGCTTCAGCAGAGCTTGCTTGATCTGCTGCATGATCTTCTCACGGCCCACCTGGACCGCTTCTTGCACGGTGGGCCGCTCGACTCGAAGGCCCTGGAGCTTTTCCATCGCCCGGGCTGCGTCCTCACCGAACCGATAAGTGAGCTCACGATCGGTCGAACGGACGATATCGACGAGGTTGTGTTGGGTGAGGGCGTCTCGGGTCGCCCCCCGAACGAAGTCCGATACCAGGTAGACCGCTCGCTCCATCGACCCCACCCGTTGCACGAACGTCTGAGGATCGGTGATCCGCCAGACGGCCCAGGGGATCACGACGATTTTCTTACCGTCGCGCGTGGGCAGGTCAGGCAGCGCGTATTCCGGCGAGCCGCCCCAGAACTGCCGTTGGCGGGGCAGCTTGACCACCTGCTGGATGCCGGGGATACGGAAGTAGAGCCCAGGTTTCGTGCGCTGCGCCACCGGGTCTCCGAACTGCAGGACCACCGCGTACTCGCGTTCGTCAACGGTATACGCCGAGAGGACGGCCAGTACGATCGCAGCCAGCACGACGCCTAGTGCGATTGCCAGTGCTCTCATCGCCGGTTCGTTCCTTTTGCTCAACCGAACGATCCAATCGCGTCACCCTTCTGCGACCTGCACCGCCTTACTGCTTCTTCAAATCAAGCAGAGGCAGCACAGACTGCAGTTTCTCGTCCATGATCCAGACTGAGCCCGCTTTGCTGAGGACTTCCTCCATGGCTTCCAGGTAGAGCCGCTCGCGCGTTTCCTGGGGGGCCTGAGCGTAAGCCCGGTAACGAGCCAGGAGCGCCTGAGTCCGCCCGAGGGCTTCTGCCTTCAGAGCCGCCGCCTTCCCTTCCGCCTCGCGACGGTACTGGTCCGCGCGCGCGATCGCCTGCGGAATGAGCGTGTTGCGTTCTTTCTCAGCCTCGTGTTCCTTCTGCTGACGCTCTTGAATGGCCGCGATCACAGAATCAAACGCAGCCCGAACGCTATCGGGAGGGTGGATGCGCTGGAGCTGCAGACCGGTGACCCGAACCCCCAGGTCGAACTTGTCAAGGAGTTGCTGAGTCTCCACGATCGCACGTTTTCCTACCTCCTCGCGCATCTCGGTAAGGATCTCGTCGAACGAGTAGTCCCCCACCAGGCGGTTCATGACCGTGAACGCGGCCGCCTTGATGGCCGTTGGCACGTCTCTTTCGGACATGGCAACGAGATACTTGTACGGGTCGTGGACCCGCCACTGTACGGTCCACTCCACCGCCACCGCATTCAAGTCGCCCGTCAGCATCAGGTTCAAATCGTCCGGGGCACCGCGTCGCGAGAGGGGCTTACCTTCGGGCGTCCGCTCATAGGGCAGGCGAAACCGCTGTTCCTTGAGATCTACGCGGATGACTTCGTCGGCAAAGGGCAGCTTAAAGTGCAGGCCAGGTCCGAGGATAGCTTGCTTCCGACCGAAGCGGAGCAGCACGCCGGCCTCCGTCGGTCCTACGGTGGCATAGCAGTCCAAGCTCGCCACGACCGCCAGGACCAGCACAGCGACGAAGGGCACCATCAGGACGATCGATCGCGGGTCCACATTGTAGCTGCCTGACCGGTCCGACCGCTGCATTGCTCAGCTCCGTTGCTTGACAAGGACCCTTGGTCTACTCTTCCTGCGTCCAGCGTTGTCTATGTGCCTCGTCCAAATGGCGCAGTTGGTTTGGACGGGGCAGAAGCACGTCGCCTCCTGTCTCCGATGTCACCGCCCCCCATCGTCGCTCAGAGGCGGCGTCCAGCACGTCCAAGACCGATGGTTATTCGCCGGTACCATTGGCATCTTAGGGCGTCCGTGCCGTAGCACGGCGCTCGGATCAGGGTTTTCAGCCGCTCGGTGCCAAACCCAGCGCTCCAACCCGCTGATGTAACAAGCGGCGCCGGCGGATACCGTGGGTAGGGGCACAGTTCGCACGACGCCCATCCCAAAGACGCGCGGCTGGAACGCCGAGCTGCCGTCCGCTGGATTCGGTTGCCAGACTGCCGACACGCAGTCAGGTTCCGGTGGATTGGCAAGCGCGGATTGCGTCTAGGGGAGGCTCACCAGCCTGGCCGTACTACACGGTGCGACGACGCGTCGCCGTCACCGGCGGGCACCGGGGCGTTCGGATCATGCTTGCTTGCAGAGAAGAAGGCCGCACGGCAGAAGCCGCACGGCCGTGGCTAACGAGTCAGATCCGGTTCTTCGTGGCCGTGTTCAGTTGGAGCCTGCCGTGTTTGGTAAGGCCTGAACCTGTGTTTCGGTGGTGACCTTCTGAGTGATCTTCTGCCCCTGTGCTGTGACGACGATTTCCATCTCTTGTTCGATCGCGGACTTGACAAGGTGGGTGATGTTCTCGTCCACGTACGCTTCGCCTTTTCCCGAGTGCTTGCTCAGTTCGATACTGACGGGACCACCTTGGGCCGGCTCCGAAGAGATCCGCAGATTGATCCCGATTTTGTGGAGCACCCCTTCTTTGGTCTGAACACGCCCGGCGTACGTGTAGGTTATTGTGGTACCCAACGTTCCGAAGGGAAGTTTCAGCTGCTGGGGGCCTATAGTCCAGGTAGACCCTGGGCTTACCGCTTCTTCCGGGAAGACGATCATCCCCTGTCCGCCGAAATTGCGGAAGAGTTGATCGTCCTGTTGCTGGGAAACAGGACTCTGCTGGAGGGCCTTCTTCAGAGCCTCCGGCAACTCGAGTTTTTGCACATTGCCGCGGGAATCCACCGTGGCAATCAGGCTGGACCCCACGAAGGGTTTCAACGCCGCGACCAACTGCTGCGCGGCAGGATTCATTGGGGCCTGGTCTTGGGCGGAGTCGTAGGTGACCTTGCCTGTGGGGAGGTCCATAGTGAGCACGACTCTGTCGACGGTGACCTCAAGGACTGCTGTCGATCCGTCCGAGGAGACGGACTTCACCCGTTGGGTCGTGTAGAACTCCTGATCCATTACGATCTGGATGTTGCCCTGCGGTCCCTCGAGTTCATTTCGGATGCGTTGCACCGTACGGTGCTTGTACACGCCGCCCTGTTGGAAATTCCAGCGAAGGACGGTCTGTTCTTGGGCCACGCAAGCGGCAGTGAAGAAGAACAGGACGGCGAAGCTAGCCAGCCGTCGCAAGGGAGCGTTCATGGAATTACCTCCGGCACGCTTGTGGGGGCTGTCCCCCGTGCTCTGTCTCTGCGCTTATTCGCCCACGACGTTTCAATCTTAGCGATCGGACAAGGCGCCTTCCTATGGGGGTATTCCGGAGAGCTCGCTCGGCAGCGCGGCCGAGCGGCCGCGGCCAGCG
>JALSID010000269.1 GCA_026981825.1 Planctomycetota bacterium | reverse complement strand
AAGCGGACGGGTTTCGATTCTCCCAGTGACGCGGTCCTCACTGGCGATATCAAAGTACTCATCGAGAGCATGAACCGTGGCTGTCCAGACAGCTTCGAAGGAAGGGGCCTCGATAACGATCGGTTCCGCTGGCGGGGTCACCGGGGGACTTACGCAGCCCCCTAACAGCAGTACCGCAGCCAGTAGCAATGGGGTTCCCCTACCCATAGCCTGGTTCCGTGCAAATGTGTCGGTTATTCGATGGGGAACGCGCCAACGTGTTGGCGTGATCAGCGTTCCCGCCCTCAGCTCGGTCATGCGACGCGCCTGCGTGACCGGCGAACTGCTGGCAGGCGGATCGTGAACCTTGTGCCCTGGCCTACACGGCTTTCAACCCGGATCCGTCCGCCCGCGGCCACAACGATCTCCCGACAAAACGCCAGCCCAAGCCCGGTGCCCCCTTCTTCGCTGCCTCGTTTTGTGCTGAAGAATGGTTCGAAAATCTTCTTCAGATTCCGGCTCGGTATACCCGTACCCGTGTCGCACACGCTCACCTCGATCTGCTTGTCCTTTCGGAAGGCAGCAACGCGCACCGTCAGTACGCCCCCTTTGGGCATGGCGTGGCAGGCGTTGATCATAAGGTTCAACAGGACGTGTTGGAGTTCGGCGGCGCTGAGGGGTACGGGTGGCGTGCGGTGAAGATCGAGTTCGAGGTGGATATCTTGCGCTTTCAGCTCCTTATGCAACAGGCTCGCGACATCCTCCACCACTTCGGCGGGTACGCAGCTTTCCCGCGCCTCCGGGTCGGATTCGCCCCGCGCCAGGCCGAGCACAGTTTGGGACAGACGCGCGGCTCGTTCGGCCGCTCGCCGGATTCGCTCCAGCGCCCGGTCCTTCCGGGCCGGGTCTTCGTCCGCAAGCCCCAGCTCGGCGGAGTTGAGAATCGTCGTAAACAGGTTGTTGAACTCATGCGCCAGGCTCCCGGTGAGCAGGCCGAGGGTTGCCAGACGCTGCAGTCGCTTCAATTCCGCCAGAATATCGCTATCTACCGGTTTCGGGGCGTCCGTTCCCGTTGGCATCGCCGTCCTTGACTCCGTCGTCGGTTCTACGACTCGCCGGTGGCGGAAGCGATGGCTAAACTATCGGCTGGCTCAGTTCCTGTCAAATGCAACAGATGACGATAGGTGACCAAATGCGCTGCGGAGGAGCCGGGGAAGGAGTGTCCGCGCGCGAAGCCGAGTGCACCACCCCTGCAACGCACGACAGCCGACAGTGACGTTAGGAATGGGGCAAAACGGCGCGGGTGGGGCCGTTGTTGGCCCGGCCTCTACTGCCGTCCGCCATCGCAGCATGTTTCGCAGATGGTGTGGCACCGTTCGCACTGGAGCTTGGCGCGGACCGGAAGCAGGCGGCCGCCGCAAACGGGACAGATCGGCTGGTCTTCCGGGTTACCCAGGTACAAGCGGTCCCGCTCACGACCGCGACGGTGTTCCGATTCCGACCTGTGGAGCTTCTGTTCGGACATCGCGTCTTTGGTTCTTCCGTGGGCCGGACATCCGTGATCGGACAGCTTCGTCGACCAGTACCATGATAGGGTTTTGGGCGTAGAGGCAGGAGCTATCATGCGATTCAGGATCGGCTACTTCGGTTTGGTCGTGGGCCCCCTGCTGTGGGGGTCGTGTGTGGCGGCCCTGTGGCAGGGCAGAGCGGGTGAAGACGAAGGGACGTCCCAACGTCAATCCGCGGAAGAGCGAACGATCTCTTTCTATCGATCCCCTCAACCGAACTACTCGATTGTTCAATCCGCACTGGATTCAGCGCAGTTTGTGCTACGCCGGTGTCTGGTCCTATGTGAATGCGGTGGCCTACGGGCGAACTCGAGCTTTGTGGATCCCACGGGACGTCCCATGGACTGGCATGACTTCGGACCGCTGGAGGGGCCAGGCTGGGCGGCTAATGCGGTGGGGGGAGCATGGGAGCTGTACCGGCTGGGCCGGTGGCTCGATCAGCCCACTTGGCAAAAAGCCGCGCTGGATGTGTTGGATCATGTGCTGAAGCACGGGTTCCTCCGCGATGATGGTTTCATCTGGCCGTATCGGAACTTGCGGACCAACGACTTTTGTTTGAACTACACGCACACGAACACCTGGTTTTGCCCAGGATCACTGGCACGCGTCGCTTGGCAGATGCTTCTCTTTGCGGACGATCTGCCTGAGGGGGATGAACGGACTGAGCTTCTCCGCAGGGCGGCACTGCGGTTCTCACGGTGGCTGGACCACCATCTGGAAAGCGTGCCAAACGGGTGGTACCCGAGGCGTGCCACGCCGGATGGTCGGGTTTACCGCAAGTCTCCGACGGGGGGCGAGGACCCGTTCTGGCAGTCGTCCGCCGACGGACTCTTCATCGTGCTGCTTCAGACCGAACTGACCGTCCGTGGGTTAGCGGACTATCGGGACACAATCCGAGAAAAGGTGCGGGTGTTCATCGACCAGGGGGGGATCTACGGGAGCATCAACCACGACACGTACGACGCGCACGAGAACGTCGCCTACGCGGTGGCGTTTCGCACCCTACTGCGTGCCGGCACGCTGCTTGGCGATCGCGAGGTAGTTGAGTTCGCGTTTCGTAGCCTGGAGGGCCTGGACCGGTTCAAGATGTGCGAGGATCGCAACGGCGTCGCAACCAGGGGCCTGTTGTACATGGAGGATTCGTGGGACACGGCTTACCTCTGGGAAAATGCGGAAGCCGCCCTCGCGTACTTCGAGGCTGCTGTGCACTTGAGGGGTACGCAGCCACGAGCGGCTCTGTCCTACGAGCTTGACGGGCTCACCATTCTGCGTGCCTGCGCGCTGCACCATTACGGACCGTACGGATTCCTCACAGAGGGGGTTGACTGGAACAACCACGTGGGTCAGCAGCACCACATCGGCGGTGCGGAATTCGGGGCGATTCGCTACACGGAGCCGTTCTTGAACAACCTGCATATCGTGGAGCCGACCCTTTATTACGTTGAGCGTTTGGCACGACGGGTGCCCTTCGGTAGTCGAGTGCTCCTGGTGGATCCGGATGGGGTGTTGCTGGGGGCGAAGTTGCGAGGACGCTAAGGCAGCCGTGGCCGACGGCCGGTTATCCGAGTTACGCTGTGCCTGAAAACAGCCGCGACAAGGCGGGCGCGGGTAGTTGCCGGGCGGAAATCGGGGCTAGTCAGCAGAGAGACACAGAGGGTCTGTCCCTCATCTCTCTGTGTCTCGTGCTGTGTCTGCGTGGAGTTGACCCCGTATCCGTCCCGGGATACTGAGGACCGGATTTACGGTCGCCTAGGGGCCGCCGCGGTGCAGCTTGTCGAAGAGTTGTCAGACACACCCGAGCAAGCTGGAACAGCGCGCGAGGGCCACTCCGGCGGTCGGAGAGAACTCTGTTGTCCTCTAAAGGGGGCCTTGGGCGCTTCCTTGAGACAGGGGGGACGTGGAGTCGTCGGGGTCTCGCGGCGAGTGGTGTGGGCAGATGTAAGAGAGCACGCAGCCGCCGCGTGTTGAAGCGACGGCTGCGTGTCCGGTGGGTCGGCGTCACAGCGTCCGCTCTGCTGGTGCGCGGCTAAAAGCCCCAAAGCAGCACAGGTCCGGTGTGCCCGAAGGATCCGTGCCAGTTCACGTGGGGCCGAACGTGTGGGCCGAAGTGGTAGCCATGTGGCCAGTGGTAGTGCGGTCCCAGGTGCGGCGCGGCGTGAGGCCCAATGTGTGCCCCTCCAAACCGATGGAAGACCCGGTGCCTGTAGCCATACCACGGGAGCGGCCTGTGGTAGCGGTGGTGCCCACCGCCGATGAAGAGGCCGAAACCGGGAGTTCCGATGCTAAGGGTGAAATCCTCCGCCTGTGCCTGACCGGAACGACCGCTCGTGCTGAGCAGTACTCCCAGTCCGACAACCGCCGCGATCAGAAATGCTGTGATTCTTCCCATGGTCTTGCCTCCACCCTGCGAGCTTCCGTTGTTGTCTTCTTCCTCAGAAGGTTTCGGGCCCGAAGCCGGCCTGTTGGACTTGCATCTACCGTACCAAATCAGCAGCGAAACCAGGTCGTGATCGCAAGTGCCATATCCGAAATGCCTTATGAAGAAAAAGGACCCAACAACCTGGAGGTGAGCGGAGGTCCTCCAAGGGGTAGCTGTCAATAGAGCATCTGCTTTGCTGGGGGTGGTGCTTATTTGACATCTTCCGGGTACGTTGTGACGGGCGAGTGGTGCAGGCCGCGGCGAGCGGGAGGCTTTGGGGGTGGCATCGGGGCTGTCGTTGCAGGCGGGCGGTTCGTCCTGGCAAATCCGAGCTGGTTGGCGTTACGTGCTGGCGCTGGAGGGGTTAAACGGCGGGCTTGGGTTCTCTCGGGGCGTTGGAGGTCTGGCTCCCATACTTCGGGGAAGCAAACGCGGCGATGCGTTAGGCGTGCGAAGGTGGTTTAAGGACGTGGAGGGGTTCTGGCGATCGGCCAATAGGGCTTTTTCGCCATTGGCGGGTTGACGTGCCCTTGCTGATCGGAGAAAATCAATTCGGTTCCCCTAGCGGCGCCGCAAGTTGGTGCCTGGCCGATGGAATGTGGGGAAGGCCTGTGGGCGTTCAGGTTAGCTCACGGGGTAGATGGTAGGTCTAATCCCGCGATGTTGCGCGAGACCGCGGGCCGTGCGGGGGCTTCCCTGGGAGGGCGCCCATGTCGCTACGGATTCGTTGTCCCGTGTGTAAGGTCACATTCAGGGTGTCGGACCAGTCGGCAGGCAGTGGGACCAACTGCCCCAATTGCGGTGCGCGAGTCAGGGTGCCGCTTCAGCGGCCAGCGGCGGGAAGAGGTCAGGGGGCCACGAACGCCGCGTCGCCGGCCCCACAAAGGGGTACGCCGTCTGGGGGCGCGGTAGCGACTCCACCGGCAAGCGGCCCCGTGTGGCCCGCCCAGCCTGGAGTTGGCGGCGGTCATTCCGCAAACAGTGGGGGCTGGAACAGCGGCACGGGCCAGTCTGCCACGCAACCCCCGCCGGGTATCAGTCCATTTCCGTACACTGGCCAAGGCAATCCAGGCTGGCTCAGCCAACAGGGCGCGCCGCCAGAAGCTGCGGGAGGGCCAGCTCCTGGGTCTTTCGCTCCGATCGCTGCCGGACCGACCTTGCCGTCGAGCAGTCTTTCTGGGCCGCACGGGTCGGGCAGGGGACAGAACTGGATGCCACCAGCGGGTACGTTCGGGACGAGTGGACCTGTCGGCCCGACCGCCGGCGGTATCGGTTCAGGGCGTCCGTGGATGCCATCACACGGTTGGATCCAGCAAGGGGGGCAAGCTCCATACGGGGCGGGGGGGCCGCCGGTGGGCGGGGGATCAGGGGGTGCATCGTCTGCAGCGGGCACAATCCCGCTGGCGGACGATCCGCCGCCGCTGCCGATTGTGCCGGAGTCCCCGGTTCCGGGTTCCTGGGGCCAGGGGACGCTCGGCGCCGTACCTTCAGCCGGCTCTGCGGCTGCACCGTGGAGCAGCTCGGCTGAGGACCGTCCGATTCGCCGGTCCTCGACCAGGCGGCGTCGCAGGAAATGGTCGGATGAAGAGGACGACGAAGAACTCGGGCCCGTGGGGACCGTGTTCAAGTGGATCTTCACGACCATCTGTGTCATCGCTGTTGTGGCGTTGCGGCTCTGGATTCGGCATGAGATACGGAATAGTTTCCGGGATGAGGACGAACAGCAGGCGACCGAGACGTTTGAACTGATGCCAGAGCCCCGCGATCTGGGGACGCCCGTGTTCGAGTTCGAGTCGTCTCGTGGGTGGCTGGAGTAGGTGTTCGCGGGGCGCCCCTCCGGACTTGGCCGTAGTCGCCTGCCGGTTGGCAAAGCGACGCGGCCGCGGAGCACGGCCGAAAACACTGTTGACCCCGGTTTCCCCCGTTGCCCGAGCTCTTCGGTAGCTGTAAGAGCTTTCTTCCGGTGCCACCATGCCAAGTGGCCGCACCGGCGCCGTCATCGCGGCGCCGGCGCGAAGTGCAACCCTAGAATCCCCAGATCACGATCGGCCCCGTATGACCAAAAGCTCCATGCCAGTCAATGTGCGGTCCAGCATGGGGGCCGAAGCGGTACCGGAAGAAGGGATCCCAATAAGGGCCGATGTGGGGCGCCGCGTGCGGACCGTAGTGGATGCCGCCGAAGCGATGGAACACGCGGTGGTAGTGGTAGTAATAGCCGTGGCCAAAGACAGGTCCGTACCCCCACCATGGACCATACACGTGGGTGTGACCGCGGCCGATGAACAGCCCGAACCCGGGGGTGCCCACGGCGATCGCGAAATCGTCGGCGCGTGCCTGACGGTGATTGGAGTTGCCCGCCAGGATGACGGCCGCTGCCAGGGACAAGGCCGCGAGGATGCTAATAGTCCTGCGCCACATGGCTCAATCCTCCGTACACCAACCACTTACTGCCGCCCACCTTCTCTCTTAATCCTACCTGCGTACGCCCAGAAGACAGCTCCTGCACCTTCCGTGCCAAATCCTGGCTGACCATGAGCGCGGCCCAATACCCACGTCGGACCGTTCACCGAGCCGCCCACGGCCGTGCTCACTTCCGACAGGAAGCAGGCGGTCCGATGTGCCTGCGAGGGCGCGCGCAATCAACCTGATTGCGCGGCCTGGTGAGGTGGGCGTCCAGGCGGTTGAGGGCTTGAGGGATCGCTCAGCAGAAGTGCCCGCCTCGCGTCCCGACATAGACGGCGTATAGCGACTGGCTTGCGGTCATAAAGAGGCGGTTGCGTTTCGAGCCTCCAAAGCAGACGTTGGAGCAGATTTCCGGCAGGAGGATCATGCCGATCCGGTCACCGTCGGGCGCGAAGATGTGTACGCCATCGTATCGGGGACCAACCCACCCGGCAGCGGCCCAGACGTTACCGTCGACGTCGCAACGGATGCCGTCCGCCAGTCCCGTGCCGACGCCCTCCAGTTCCATGGATGCGAACGTCCGACCGTTCTTGAGCTTGCCGTCCTCGACATCCCAAACCTTGATCTCACGGGGGGCGCCTTCGTAGTGGGTTGCCCCAGTGTCGGCTACGTACAGCTTTTTGTAATCGGGCGAAAAGCACAGGCCGTTTGGTTTGTAGATCTCGTCGGTTACGAGGGTCATCTTCCCGCTGGAGGGATCAATCCGATAGACGGCTTCCTTCAGCTCTAGAGGGCGTTTCTTGCCTTCGTAGTCCCCCAGACTACCGTAGCCGGGATCGGTGAACCAGATGGAGCCGTCCGGATGAACCACCACGTCGTTGGGAGCGTTCAGGGGCTTTCCGTTCCAGGAGTCTGCAAGGACCGTAACGGTGCCGTCGTATTCGTACCGGACGACCCGCCGGTTAAGGTGTTCACAGGAGATCTGCCGCCCCTGCAGGTCGAACGTGTTGCCGTTACTGTAACCTGCGGGGAAGCGGAAGCGACTGACATGGCCGTCTTCTTCCAGCCAGCGGAGTTGCACGTTGTTCGGAATGTCGCTCCAGACGAGGTACCGCCCAACGCCATTCCACGCGGGCCCTTCCGCCCACAGCATGCCTGTATAGAGGCGGCGAATGGGGGTATTGCCGATCTTGTAGCGCGCGAACCGCTTGTCGAGCACGACGATGTCCGGATCAGGATAGCGGATTGGTTCCGCATTCGGTCCATAGCGGCGTTGATTCTGGGCAGCGAGCGGCGTGGTCAGTGCCGCAGCCGCGCTGGCCAGGGCCGTCTGCAGAAACGCTCGACGACTTCTCATGGCGCTCTCTCCTCGATGCAGCGGTTGTGGGCATGATGAAACGCAGTACCATCGTCGTGTAGTTTAGCACGGCCGGTGTGCCTATCCTGCCTGTAGGGCGCTCGGACGCCCCCGGCGGGCTCGCGACAAAGAGAGCGGCCCCCTGCAAGTGGCAAACGCTTACCCGGCAAGCGGGCGAGCGCCTGTGGAGCCGTTGGGCACGCAAGGGGAGCTCTTCGGATACAGCGTGTACCGGTACGCGCTTTCAACCGCCGAAGAGGGCGCCAAACGGAAGGGCCCAGATCCGATTACCGTAGGGCACGATCGAACTGCCCTGGTAAAGCAGGACACCGGCTTGGAAACGCTCCCCCGCCGTGTCGGCCAGGTCCTGCAAACCACGCAGGTCTCGCGACCGAAGTGTTGCCGTTGCCTTCACTTCGATCCCGACGATGCGTCCGTCGGAATGCTCAAGCACAAAGTCGACCTCCAGACCCGTTGCCGTGCGGTAGTAGTACAGCCTTGGCGCGCAACGACTCCAGCCAATTTGCTTACGGAGTTCCTGGTAGACGAATGCCTCCAGCAGCCGACCAAGCTCAGTTCCCAGTCCCCGTGCGTGCCGCGTGTCAATGCCCAGCAAGTAGGCGAGAAGACCGGTGTCGTTGAGAAATACCCGTGGGGCTTTGATCAGTCGCTTTCGCCGGCTGCCGGCCCAGGCCGGGAGCAAGTGCACGAGGTGGGTAGCTTGAAGGAGGGCCAGGTATTTCTTGACGGTAGGTTGCGAGAAGCCGATGTCTCTCGCCAGTGCCGCCATGTTCAACAGGCCACCGCACTGTGTCGCCAGCATGGCCAGGAGCCTCGGTAACTCTGCCAGGCCTGCAATGTCCGATAGGAGCCGGACATCGCGGTGCAGGATCGTTGTCACGTACGAGGCAAACCACGCACGGCGCCGGGACGGATCGGTTCGTCGCACAGCTTCGGGATACCCACCAGCAACGGCCTTTTGCACGAGGTCTTCCCACCCAATCGGCAAAACGGGTAGTTTTGAGAGGTCCTCCTCGTCGAACACACGGTCCGGAAAGCGTTCGCGAACCCCCAACAGTTCACCCAGGGAGAACGGCCAGAGGGTCAGGATTTCCATGCGACCGGCGAGCGACTCCGCAAGCTTGGGCACCATAAGCACATTCGCCGATCCGGTGAGAAGAAACCGCCCTGGTGTGCGGTCTCGATCAACCTCGATCTTGATGGCCCGGAGCAGATCCGGTGCAAGTTGGATTTCGTCGATCACAACCGACCCGCTGATGGCGCGCAGGAATCCGTCTGGATCGTGAGAAGCGGCTGCGAAGACGGCGGCGTCGTCCAGGGTGTAGTAAGCGGCTGGATGTCGCTCGTCCGCTATCCAACGGGCGAGGGTGCTCTTGCCGGTCTGCCGCGCACCGTGCAGCAAAACGACGGGCGTATCGGCCAGCGCAGCCAGCAACGGATCCGTCAGATGGCGGTAGATCATAGCGTGGTTCCGTTATGACAATCTAAAGTGTGCACTTAGATTGTATCAACCCTGGGGCCGGGCTCTCATCAGACGTGGTGGAGTAGGTGGCTGGTCGGCCTGAGGGCGGGCGGACCGCCGAGAACAGCCGCAGTTGGGGGGGGCGCTCGTGGCCAAAGGGGGGGCTGGTAAGCAGGTGCCGATGCGCTTGGCGGCCCGAATGAGGTTTCGTGGACCCGCTGCACCTACGGGGAGGCGGGCTCACCCCGTGCTCCTCGGTGGGGCTTGTGAACCTATCTGCATGGCCCAACCGCCGACGCACGGGGCCGGGCTCGGCGCAGGTCCGGCCATGGTGCGTGAAAAACCCGTTTAGGGGCGAGCGGAGCAGACGCGGGGGCTGGTACGACCGGCAAAAGCGACCGACCTGGAATCCAGGGCGGTGCCGACGTTGGCGCAAGGTTTCCCTGGCCCGCACAGTCCGCATTTGGCACAGTTGCCGAGCAACAGAAGATGTTCGCTTGCGGAGCAGCTCTGCTGTGCGAGTGCGGCGACGGATGTCCTCGACGCCCGCTGTTGGGAGTTCTGCTTTGGGCGAGCACGCGCATCTTGGAGATGGCGATGCTCGGTTTTCCCATCGCATCGAACACCGGTTGAGGGGGCACAGGGGAGCTGACGCGTCCAGGGGGCAGAACTATTGCCCCCTGTGGCCTGGGCGAGGCGAGAAATGGCCCTCGCGTGACCCTCCTTTTCCTGGCGGCAGAGCTGCGCGGGCTGGTTGGTGGCTACGAAGCGGTTGTGATGAGCGGGCCTGCCATCGTCGTGTGGTTTAGCACGAACGGCTGGGGTGCATATCTTGAAACGCAGGGCGGTTGCGAGCCGCCGGCAGGGGCGTGCGCACAAAGAGAGCGGCCCCCATTCATTTGGGGGGCCGCTGTTGTCCCTCCTGGTGCTTGGGCAGCTAGAAATCGATCTGGGCACGCATTCCCACGATGTCCGCGTCGCTGTCGTCAAACACGGGGTCGTCGAGGAACGCGTGGATGTAATTGAACATCAGTCGGGCATAGGGGTTCAGATACCAGTTGATTCCCAGCGTCAGGTCGTGGAGGCGGCCGCCGAGCACCAGTTCGTCGTTCAGGTCCAGGTAAGACCAGCGAAGAGCGACCTCCCAGGCGCCCCAACCTTCGTAGAGCGTGCAGCCGTCACCACTGACGGTCAGGAAGTTTTGGTTCGGCGTAACACGGCCGAAAATGCCATGTTCGCGGTCGTAGTTGCGGTGTTCTCCGGTCAGGAAGTAGCTGGCGTAGATGTAGGTGCCGACGAACAGCGGATCATTGCCGGTGCCGATCTGGTTGGTGGGCACGAACATGATCTC
Source organism: Planctomycetota bacterium (assembly GCA_026981825.1). Classification (GTDB taxonomy): domain Bacteria; phylum Planctomycetota; class Planctomycetia; order JALXBF01; family JALXBF01; genus JALSID01. Next base: position 4,605 of record JALSID010000269.1, on the reverse strand, counting down.
GGATTGGACGGAGAACGGTCCGTAGACCAGAGCGGCCTCACCGCCAATCAGGTGGGCTTCGGTGGAAGGAATGCGTCCGGTATCCACGAACCGTGGGACGGCGCCTTCGCCGGCGGCTGCCATGCGGATCTCAGGCCTGGAGCGCCAGCGGAATACCCCTTCATCGGCGTTCCGGTAGCTGTACGCACCACCGATGTGCAGGACACCTTCGCCGTCGTTGACGTACCACGGGTTGTACGTCACGCGGGCTGTGACGGACTGCTCCCCTTCGTCCCCCACGTCGTCGCCCCAGGCGTCGCTATTCGTGCGGAACCAGCCGATCGCCCAGGTCCAGCGCAGATCAGGTGTGTGATCGTAGGCCATGATGCCTGTGTTACGAGCGGGCGAGAACGCCTCGATCGGGAGCGCCCGTTCCATGAAGGTGATGAACCGGCTGCTTGTCAGCTCCTCGATGCTGAACGGTTCTTTGAAGTGCCCAATTTGGAGGTTTCCGAGAACAGGGAGATCGCGCAGTCCGATGTACACGTCCGTGAAGTTCGGTCGGCCCGCTCTGGCGAAATCCATTTCAATCCGGTAGTACATGTTCTGGTAAGCGTCGCCTTCGACCTTGATACGGGCGCGACGGAAATCGACACCGTCTTCGATGTCGCCCACGGTCGCCCGGTTGACGGAATCCTGGCCGAAGTAAGCGGCGTCGACCATGATGCGGCCGCCGACCTTGACCGTTGGCCTGCCATCGCCCGAGCTGCTGCCACCGGCTGTTTGAGAAGCTTCGAAGTTCCGCCATTTCTCTTCGAGGATCCGCAGCCGCTCCTGCAAACCCACGGTTGCATTCACGCTCGCAGGCGCGATGGCGGCCTTTCCGTACAGGCTCTGACCGGTACTCTCCCGTTCGCTCAGCTCGCTTCGCAACCGTGCGATCTCGGCTTCGGCCTTCTCGAGTCGCTCGACGAGAGCCTGGACATCCACTTCGTTTGGCGGCGCGGCATTCTGCTGAGCCAACGCGGGTGAAGCGACGGCGATCACCCCTGTTACGGACGCTGCAACTAACCAGTGCTTGACCAAACGCATGAACGGTCCTCCGTGCCTGACACAGTCCCACCGCGGTGCGGGAGGCGCGTTGACCGGACGTGCTTCCGGACGGTACCCACCCTGCACCGTTCATTTCCACGAATCGGCTTTTCAGGGCGGCGAACTCCATAGAACCTATACATTCGCTACAACCGGTTTGATCGGCGCGGTCCGCCGCAAGAGGGACGCACGTGCCGCCGCTGGAGGCAATTCGGCCGGCAAGGCGTGCGCAAAAAAATCCCGACCGCTGGGCCGGGGGGTAACCCGAACGGTCGGGACGACCACCTGTCCCATCCCTGGGTTTCCAAGGCTGCTCACTGTCGTCTTGCGAACCAAGAGTCGTGTATCTTGCCCAGTTTACCTATCTTGTCTATCTTCACACCGAAAAGTGACACGGGCCAGACCTGACCTGAAGGGGCCATCGTGCGCGGTGAGCTGTGAGCGAACGGCCCGCCCGACCATGGAAGGTGGGAACGGGTTGCGGCGAACCTTCGCAAACTTGCGGCGCCCGGAGCGGGGCGTATGCATTCATGGACGGATTTTGCCAGGTCTGTCGCAGGTTCCGCGCCTGGTACAGGTGGTCGGCGTTGCATACCCAAGGCAGGTATCCTGTCTTCTTCCCATGGGCACCGCTTCCCTTAGTCGCAGCGCAGACCAGGAAGTTCACGCTCTGGGCGAGTCCTCGCCGCGCCCAAAGGATCTGGAAATCGACAACCTTTGATCGGAACAGCTCGCCCTTCAGCCGAGCAGCTCCGCAATGATGGAGCGGCGCTGCAGGCTCGGTGCAGCACTTGGGGCGGATGCCGCCGTTGACGCCGTTTCAGCCGCCAGCGGCGCAAATACGGAGCGGGGAGCGTTCCGTCGTCGCCGATTCCACCCGGCTCCGGCCGGTGAGGCGATCCCCGACCTCGACCCAAGTGACCAACCCATGCAAACCCAGGATCAGCGACGTGCAACTTCCTGGCCGACTGCACGCACGGGCCACGAACCGTAGCCATCGGCTCGGCGATATGGACATTGTGAGCAATCCTGCACTCCAGCGACTACCGGTAGGTCCGCAGCCAATGGCGATCCGCTTCCAGGCGCGGTGTTTTTGCCTTCTTCTATCGGCGCTCGGTGCTTTCCTGCTGCTGAGCGGGTGCAACATACGTGTGGAAGACACGTTGGACGATGGTGGAACCTCTGCTTCCGGGGGGACTACCGGCGGCCAGCAAGGGGACGAGGGCGTAGATCCCGAGACGCTGCTCACCAGCGCCATTGAGGTGCTTTCGGGTGCCCGGCGGGGGCCGGATGTGTACAGACTGGCTGCCGACCGTCTGAACTACTACTTTCGCACTCGCCCACCATCGGAACGACAAAAGTACGCCGTGCCGGCCGCCGTAGTCGATGAGCTTCGCCAGCGGTTGCGGCCGCAATTGCTGGCCAGAGTGACGCGATCGCAGTTTGACGCGGCCGATGGTCTGTACATCGGTACGCAGATCATCCTGCGCCGAGTGGTCGAAAAGGTTGCGGCTGGCAAGCAGGGGATCCAGGTGGCCGAAGCGCTCTTTGAATGGACGATCCGCTCGGCGCCCACCCTGAAAGCGGACCGAGAGCGCGACTCCGTGGCACCACTCTTCTACGTCTTGATGGCGGGACATGGCACAGGGACCGAGCGTGCCTGGCTGCTCCACGACATGCTTATGCAAATGGGCATCCCTGCGTGCGTCCTCGCAGTGCCGGTGGGTGAAGACGACCAGGCCGAGCTCGTTCCCTGGTGCGTCGGGGTGGTGGTTGACAGCCGTATGTACCTTTTTGACGTGTGGCGGTTGATCCCCCTTCATTTACCTAACGGACAGCTCGCCAGCCTCACCGATCTGGCGAACAACCCTAGGCTTCTAGAGGAGCTGCAGAGCGTGGGCGATGACTACCCCCCTGTGTCGGAAAACCTCGATCAGATCGTTGCCTGGATCGGAACGTCGCCAGAGTGCTGGTCGACACGGATGCGCCACCTGGAAGCGCGCCTGGCCGGAGCGCACAAGGTACGCCTCACGCTCGACATGCCATCCCTCGTGGAGGCCGTTCGGACTGCAGGGGGGGCAGCAATTGCCTCTGTGGAGCTCTGGCCCGCTCCAAACGAGGCCGTCCTCACGCTGAGGACGCGGACAGGGCAAGAGATGCTCATGGAGCTCTTGGGACCGGCGAGCCTGCCACCGGTGCAGGAAGCGCGCTTGTATCACCTCCTGGGTGACTACGATACTGCCCGTCAACAGTATCTCGATCTGCGCGAGCCGCCGGAATTGAAGGGCAAGCTGCCGGAGCAATTCGAACGGCTTCGCCAGGTCGTGCGTGAGTACGCAACGTACGCCATTGCCCAGCTCAAAGCGGACGAGGGTGACTGGCGGATCGCGCTTAACTGGTTTACTCGTTCCTACCTCCAGCGATACGGCAAACAGGCCACCTGGGCACCGGGCGCCTACGTCGCCGCTGGCATCTGTCTCGAGCACATGGGGGAAACAAAACGGGCGGCGCAGTGGTACGAACAGGCGGACGCCCAGGCCGCAGTGCCCGAACTGACTTATCGGCTTCGCTGGCTCCGCCACAGGTACCACGAACCTAAGGCGGCAGACGCATCCCAGACCGACAGTCAGCCCTCGCCTTCGGCGGTGGCGGTGCCGGACGGAGCCGGCGACAAGTAGCTACGGACCACCGAAGGTTACCCCCCGCGATTACCCTGTCGTCCGTTTGTGGTGTCCCGAGGATCGGTTACATCGGTCTCCCGGTGCGCTCATACGCCTCCCGAATCAACGTCACCTGGCGAAACAGCTCCGGCAGTTGGTCGAGCGGCACCATGTTCGGACCATCACTGGGGGCCTTGTCGGGATCCGGATGGGTTTCCAGGAAAAGTGCGTCGCATCCCGCTGCCACCGCTGCCCGACTCAGGGTCGGAACGAACTGTCGTTCACCGCTGGAGCGGTCACCGCCGCCGCCGGGCAGTTGCACGCTATGCGTGGCGTCGTAAACTACCGGACAACCGAGCTGTTTCATGCAGGGAATGGAACGGAAATCGTTCACCAGACGCCCATACCCGAACGTTGTGCCCCGCTCCGTCAGGAGGATTGCCCGGTTTCCGGATTCCGTCGCTTTTCGCACGGCGTGTTCCATCTCCCAGGGGGCCATGAACTGGCCTTTTTTTAGGTTCACCGGCTTTCCTGTCCGCGCTGCCGCCACGACCAGATCCGTTTGCCGCACAAGAAAGGCGGGGATCTGAAGCAGGTCGACTACCTCGGCAGCCGGGGCAGCTTGGTCGGGAAGGTGGATGTCTGTGGTGACCGGCAGGCCCGTTTCCCGGCGAACCTCCTCAAGCAGTCGCAGACCCTCCTCAAGTCCCGGTCCCCGGAACGAGCGAATCGAGGAGCGGTTCGCTTTGTCGAAGGAGGACTTGAACACGATGGGGAGACCGAACGAGTCGGACAGGGCCCGCAGCCGGACCGCGACTTTCAAGAGGAGATCACGGCTTTCGATGACACACGGGCCTGCGATGACTGCCAGAGG
>JALSID010000268.1 GCA_026981825.1 Planctomycetota bacterium | reverse complement strand
CTGGACTTTCTTGTGGCGAGCGTCCGATCTTTTCGCAGAAGTTCCGTGAGAGCAAAGTCCTGGAGTGCGGGACTGCCGTGCCGCTTTGTTTTCTCAAAAGCGTCAGGGGACTGCGGCGCTCGGGAGCGCACGAGTGCGGCAGTCCGCTGCCGCTTTGGTTTTTCTAGAGGCGGCAGAGGGCTGCCGCACCCCAAAGGTTTGTACGGCACTTTCTTCGAACCTGGCACGATTCGCGTTCCACCCGCCGTCTGGCCGGGTCGGAGTCGGCCCGCTCTTGGAGCGCTCGATTCTGCCCGCCACTCGCTGGGCGCAGCACTGGTGGTAAGAGCCGTCCGCGGATCCGCCCCAAAGCTGGGATGCGTAAAGCCCGCGCCGGATGGTCAGGGGAGGACGCGCCAGAAGAGAGCGGCGGGGGAGGGCGAACCCGGCGGCGGGCGCCTGGACGCAGCCGCCGGGGCGGAGGTCCGGACCCGCCGAGCGGCGGGCTCGCGGCTGCTTCGGCCGGCGGCCGAAGCGGTGAGAAAGAGTGCGCCCCATTGTCCATCCCGCGACGGGCGGGCCGTTTTTCGTCCCGCGGGGGGCATTTCTGCCGGCGCTTCCTTGGCGCCCGCGCCTTGGGGCGGACCCGAGGCCGGGTCGCGCTACCACTGCTCCGCCGTCGCAGCGGCGGAGGTCCGGTCCCGCCGGGCGGCGGGCGGCATGGCTGGTTTTTCCGGGCGATGGCGGCCGGGAGAAGCGCGGCTGCGGCCGTCGGCAGCGGGACGGCGGTGCGCCCTTCGGGGAGCCCGTGGCTCGCCGCGGGGAGAAGGCGCGGCCAGCGAGGAAAGCGGTTGCGCGCAGGGGGCCGGGTCCGGGCGCAGGCTGGCGGGCAACCCCTGCCCGCCCGGGCCGGGCGGGCGTACCAATGCGCCGTCGCCGGCGCGACGGCGGTCCGGCTCCCTTCGTCCCGCCGGGCGGCCGGCTCCGGGACGCTTCGGCCTGAGCGGGCCGAAGCGGCGAGAGAGCGCGCGCCATGGCCGATTCCGCGACGGGCGGGCGCTCTTCCTTTGGTAGCCAAGGCATTGGAGACCACCACCTTGGCCACGTATGGCTCCAGGAGGTCGGCCACCGCCCAGGCGTTGGTTGTGCTTTCCAGGGCGACCTCATCGGAGGGTTGCAAGAGCGTCTTGGCAAACCGCTGGAGAGCTCCTCGGTCCATGGAGACTTTGCCCTCTTGCAGGAGCTGTCCGTCTTGGTCTATGATGGCGAATTGAAGGAATTTCTTGTGCACGCCCAGGCCGACGTAGCGGCGTTTGTCGGGTTTGGGCATTGCGAGAGCCTCCGGAAAACCATGCCGGCGGGACAGGGTTGGGTGCGATCGCGGAGCCGCTTTTTGAGGGGGCTCCGGTACGCTGGGCCAAGCAGGCCCTTACCTCTTCGAGCTGGAGGCCCAACCGGGCGGGCCGCAGGGGCGCCCAGTTACGACGCCGGGCTCGAAGCCCATACTCGTACACGGGCAGGTCCCGAGGTTACCCGGCCCTCAACCCTGTCCCTTTGCCCGCTGGTTCAAGTTCGCACAACAGGGGAATCCATCGCATCCAGGCAAACTCGCCCCAGAACCCGGTGGTTGTATTTTCGCCTGCCACCGGGTTGGGGTGCAGGTGCGTCCAGGCGATCCGACCATCCCCTCCGCGCGTGGTCTTCACGCGGAGTATCGCTTACCATTCTGCTTCGGCCTTCGGTATCGTGGGGGCACTGGATGTCTCAGATGCCCCCCTTGGCACCAACATCATACCCGTTACGTGCAGAATCGACCAACCGAGGCCGTAGACCCGACGGGACAGTTCGCCGTTAGCGGAACGGTGACTCTGGTCGGGGCGGTGATCGGATCGGCTGGACTTATAGCGGGCTGGCAGGCGTAGCAGAAGACGGGCGATCTCGGGCACAGCGTAACGCAGGGCCCGATCGCTGCGGGGGGTACCGCCGCAGCCCTTTATGTTGGCGTCGCTTTCGGTCTCTTGTTGGCCGCAGGAGCAGTCGCTGCCACTAACGCGGTGGCCGAGTTGGCGGAGATCCGGTGGGAAGCCAAAACGGAAAGATCGTCAAGAATCCCGTAGGGCGTGTCACAAAAAGGGCGCTCATGGGTGGTCTAACGACGTTGGCGGCAGGGGGACTCCTAGCACGATTCACGTACCGGGTACCACCGGAGTACGCCTTCCCCACCGCTGTTGCGCTCGGCGTGGTGCTGGGCCGTCCGTTGAAGGGTGTTGCGAGGGAGGCAAACGAGGTA
>JALSID010000267.1 GCA_026981825.1 Planctomycetota bacterium | reverse complement strand
TTCGCCGCCATCTACTAGCTCAACTTCGTGCCGCTAGGTTACGTGCACGGACCCAAACGGCCGTGAACGCCCGGCGGCCGACCACACCCCGGAATGCGGGGAACAAGGATTCAGTGCGGGCAACTTTGGCTGGCAGGCCGCAGTCGCGGCGGGCCGCTCCTTCATACTGCGCACGTGTGAGCGAAGTGCCGGGACCGCTCGCTGCGGTACAATCGCGTTCGCGTCCTGGAAGCAACACGAGGGGCGGAACGATGGTCACGCCACGACGTTACGACGCTGGGACCGCCCAAGGCTGTGCTCTCGCTGGGCTGTGCGTGGTAGCCCTGCTCGGGTTCTTCACACCTTTAGGGTTCGGGTTCCTGACGGCCATTGTGGCTTTTGGGGAGTTTTTCCCCCTACAGCGTGAACGCGAACGCAAGCTGTACCGCGATATATACGGCCCCCTAGCTAGTGGCTCCGGAGAGGCACTGAGCATCTTCTGGGCCGTCGCTAAGCCCGTCGGCCTAGCACTTGCCGCGTTCTTCTGGTGCCTCCTTCTCTATCGAGGTCTTTCGGCCAGCAGAAAGATACTGGGACTCATCTGCTTCGGTCTTTCCCTCATCTTCCTGGTGGTGAGAGGATCGACGATCACAGCGAAAGGGGGAAACGGCCAGAAGTGGGTCTACTATCGGGGCATGCTGGTCGCCGGGCTGTTCTCGTCTTTGGTTTTCATGTTCCTTGGACCGGAGCCTGAGCCGCGTCACTTAAAAACCGCGTGGGAGATTCTCCGCGGCAACCCCGATCTGTCGCTCGTGGTCGAGGAGCTGTACTGGCTTTTACAAATGCTTAACCGCTGGCTCGCGACGGCAATCACATGGCTACTGGGTTTCCTCCTGCCCGAGCTTCTGGCACAAGGGCTGGGCAACCTGATGGGCTTTATCCTGTCCGTGGACGTGGGCCACGGCATCATTGCGGCAGCCTACGCTTTGCCTTTCATAGAGATGGGCTACTATGGCCAAGAAAGCTCGCAGGGGGCCGGGTAAGAGGAATTCTTCTGGCCTTACGCCTTCCAACTAGGAAACCCCACACGCTTCTGCGTGTTTCCGCAGGCTGTGCGTTGCCCCGAAGAGCGCACACGGAAGAAAGCGGCCTATCATGTCCGACCCAGATCGGCGGTGTCTGTACACCAGGAGACGGCGCCAGGTTCGGGCTTCCAAACCTGCCCCCTGCGCCTTAATCGGCTTCTGCGCTGTGCACTTTACGTCGCGCCCGTATCGAAGACGGGAAAAGCTGCTCCTGGATCAGGTTCCCTTCGGGGTCGAACGGGATCTCTTGGGGGTCGGACGCAACCCGGACGTACTCGGGCAGGCTCTGCTCGCACGCCGCCGGGCTGGCCCACAGTTCGGCAAGTTCCAGCGTGTTCGGAATGATCGCCAGGCGCACCTTGCCCGGATCGGGCTGCCAGCAGGTGGCCAGCAACGCGTCTAGCACCTCGCGGTCGGTCGGGAAACTCAACGGAATCCGGGCGCGTTCCACAAAAGTCGAAACCATCGCGTTCACCCGAAACGACACCGGGTCGATGCGATCGACGAGGCGAGTCGTGGTGAAATCGGCCAGGCCAACCCCCGTCGCGTTCCCCTCGCTCTCCGGCGACACGTCCAGCACGGCGATTCGGCTGATCCTGGGTCGATCGAACTCGGGTTCGCCCGCGATGAACATGCGGCCGATCACGTTGGGATCCATGCCCGCGCCCGAGTAGTTCTTGCCCAGTTCCCCGACGACGAGCACGTCCAGCTCATCAAACGGCAACCGCGCCATCAGCTCCCGAGCCCGCTCCAGCAGACGTGGCTCCTCGTCGAGCAAGTCGTCCCGTGTCAGCGCTTTGATCACGGCTGTTTGGTCGTAGAAGTTCTCGACGATGGCCAGTCCGGCGAAGAAGGGGGTGCGTTCCAGGATCACGCGGGCCGAAGCGGGCAACATCTCGCGCAGGCCACGTGAACCATAGCGGTGCACCGTCTCGGCCCCCCGCCGCTTACCAAGACCGACGACGAGCATCTTCACCACGCCGCTCTCGTACCGACCGCGAAAGTCCGTGTGGGGCTTGACACGCGAAACCGTGATGACCGCATCAGACTGGAGCGCGTTTCTGTCCCAATAGACCGGAAGGCCATGCTCGTTCTCACCGATGCATTCGACGTCCATGTCCGTCTTCACCGGTACACCGAGATCGGTTTCCGTGATACCGTAGTGAGCGAGCAACGCGCGCTGGCCCTCCGGCGTCGCACCCCCATGACTG
>JALSID010000266.1 GCA_026981825.1 Planctomycetota bacterium | reverse complement strand
CCTCGCCACTGCCCTCACGGCCTCCATGAGCTTCAACGCCGCAACGGCCCGTACGACCGACATCGAAGCCACCGTGCGCGAAGTCGAACGGTACTGTACGGCGAGCTGGCGAGCAGCAGGCATCCCGCGTCAAGAATGGGACGACTGTACGCAGGAGGCTATCGCCCGTTTCCTCGAGAAGCTAACCGAACCCGAAGGCGACCGGCAAAAGGATGACGCGTACCGCGACCTGCAGCGTGTCATCTGGAGCACGGCGAAGGCATGGCACCGATCAGCAGGTAAGACCGCTACCACATCCCTCCTATCGCCGCCAACAACGGATGATGCCACCGAACAGCTCGCTCTGCGCGAAGCCGTAAGGGTTGCACTCTCGAGCCTCAGCAAGTTGCAGCGCGAAGTGATCCTGCGGTGGATGGCAGGGGAATCCGTTGCCGAAATAGCCACCGCTCTGGGCTGTTCGCCGGAGCGAGTCAGCGACACCAAGTACAAAGCCATTCGCAAATTGCGACAGGCGCTGCGTACGCTCCTCTAAGGCCCATGCCGCCCGGCCGCCAGGACTCGCGGTCCGAGAGGCGACGATCAGCGTCCGCCAGCGAACCCCCGCGGCCTTCTCTCCCGGGCCGGCGCCGACCTGTACTCAAGCCCGGAGAGATGGCACCACACACAAAGACGCCCGTGGAAGAGTTCCCCCATGTTTGTCGCCAGAGTCAAACGTACCCATAAGGGCAAGACGTACGAAAGCATCCTGGTGCGGGAAAGCTATCGTGACGCCTCCGGCCGGGTACGGCAACGGACCCTCGCCAGCCTTACCAAGCTCCCCTCCCACGTCGTCCGCGCCGTCGAACTGGCCCTGGCCGGCGGTACAGACGATGCCGCTCAAACAGGAACCGATCTGGGGGAGATCAAACGAAGCCTGCCCCACGGCCATGTCGCAGCCGTGCTTGGCACGATGCGGAAGCTAGCTCTGCCTGAACTTCTCGGCCGCCGACCAAGCCGGCAGCGACAACTCGCCCTGGCACTTGTGGCCGGGCAGTTGCTCTGGTCAACCCCCGGGCTCGACCTGTACCGTAGGCTACGGGCCGAAACGGCGTGCAGCACCTTGGCCGAGGAGCTCCAGATCCATAGCGTCGAGCCGACAGACCTGGATGCAGCAGCGGATTGGCTGCTCGGCCGCCAGAACCACGTGCAACGCGCCCTCCTGCGCCGCTACCTCAACGGCGACACTCTGCTGCTCTACGACGTCAGCAGCGCACCCCTTGCGCCGAACTTCGGCCCCCTTTTCCAGGAAACACCCGCCGCCGAAACGAAGGGGGACACCCGACGCCCTGTAGCCTGGCTGGTCTGCACCACGGACGGCTGCCCGATAGCGATTCGGGTGTTCGCAGGGACGACCGACACCGACGCCTGTCTGAGTCGACTGAAGCGGCTGCGTAAACAACTTGGAGTGGATCGCGTCGTCTTGGTCGACGATCGCATCGAGGTCGCACGGCGCATTCGATCACGCCTGCGCGGCATGGACGGCTTCGCGTGGATAACCACGCTACCAAGGCATGCTGCCGAACGGATTGCACGCACCGAACAGCTCGGCGGAGCCATCGGAACGCGTGAGCCGGTCGAGATCAAAAGCCCAGAGTATCCAGGGGAACGGCTGATTCTCTACCGCGATCCCCTGCTCGCCACGGCACAAGCCGAGGAACGGGAAGCGCTGCTGGCAGCAACCGAGGGAGCGCTGCGAAGGCTGGCTCAGGCCATGCACTCCACACGTGAGCCGCTCCTTCAAAACGTGAAGATCCGGGAAGAACTCGACGAGATCCTGGCAGAAAGTCCCGTGGCAAATCACTTCCGCTACAAGCTCACGCAAGGTAGTTTCCGGTTTTGGCGCGACGCAGACAGCATCGCTCGTGCGGCTGCGTTTGACGGCATCTGTGTGATTCACACCAATGTGCCGGCCACGGAATGGCACCCGGTCGACGTGGTCCGTGCTTACCGAGCATTGAGCACCGTCAAGGGCCTGTTCCGCTTTACAGGCACGGGCTTGGACGAACTGCAGGCGATGCCGGACCGCAACCTGATCCGAGCGCATGCCTTTATCTGCATGCTCGCCTACCACGTACGCTGGCACATGGAACAGGCACTTGCCCCCCTCTTCTTTGGCGGCAACCACCATCGGGGGCAGACGGTCGCAGACCAGGCCGGCAACCAGGCGGACTCGTGCGCGCGAGCCGCTACGCCGATGGGGGAAAGCTCAGCCTGCGCCTCGCTGGGCGTGCCCGAGCACAGTTTCGGGA
>JALSID010000265.1 GCA_026981825.1 Planctomycetota bacterium | reverse complement strand
CCTAGGCTCTGTCTGAAAACGGGTCAACTGGCCAAATAGCGGAGGTAAATTACGATCATTGCTAGTGTAAGCATGGCTGCGTAGTGTGTCGCCTTCTTTTCGTACCGGGTCGCGATACGACGGAATTCCTTCAGCCGTCCCACCAGACGCTCGATCACATTCCGGCCCCGGTAAGCGTCCTGGTCGAAGGACACCGCACGCCGCTCCGGACGCTCCCCCGCACGCGACGGAATGACGGGCGTCACACCGCGAGCTAGGAGAGTGCGATCAATCGTCTCGCTCCGGTACGCCTTGTCCCCGGCCAATTTCGCCGGAAGCGACGGCGGGCTTCCTCGTTCATCGGCAAGAGCGGCTTCGGTCGCGCGGAACACCCGGACGAAAACCTTGGCTTCGTTCACCTGTCCCCCCGTCACTTCAGCGTGCAAGGGGATCCCGTTCCCCTCACAGATCAAGTGGATCTTCGTGCTAAACCCGCCCCGCGAACGGCCTAACGCTTCGTCGCCCCCCCTCGTTCTGGCCCCCTTTTTTTGGCCCCCGCCGCCGACCGGTGGGCACGCACAATCGTGCCGTCCACACACCACAGCTCCTTGTGCAATCGCCCCGTCTCCTTGAGTCTCTCGTAGAGCCGTCGTTTTATCCGCGTCAACACACCCTCCTTCCGCCACTTGTTAAAGACGTGATACACCGTCTGCCACGGGCCGAATTCGGTGGGGAGATCGCGCCAAGGAGCACCCGTCCTCAAGATCCATAGGATGCCCTCCAGCACCAAGCGCTCGTCTTTCCTCGGCCGACCCGTCCGCTTCGGCGGGGGAAGCTCTTCCTTGATCATTGCCCAATCTGCATCGGTCAAAACTGTCCGTAGCGCCATGCCTGATTCGCCTCCTATGCGTGAGCCCGTCTCCCCATCCTTCCCACCCTCGGCCGCCTTGTCAAGACGGTTTTCAGACAGCCCCTAGCCCTTATCGGACAGATACTCATCCAAGAACTCGTCCCGGCTTCGCCAGCAGATGTCGCTCTCTTCAAGCGCCTTCCTCAGCCGGTCATCTGTGGTGACCAGAACGTCGGCACCGGCAGCACGATACGCAAGAATCAGATACACGTCGTCTTCGCCAACGGTCCAGTGGGCATCGCCAGACGACCCGCCCCCTCGATTTGAGCGCACAACAATAGCTTCTGTGGGTTGTACGCAAACGAATCTGTGAACATTTTGATTGTCTTCTTGTGCAGCGGCGTTCGCGCGCTTCGGCAGAAATCCCAGAACGTGCGCAGGAATTGGCTGCCTGCGACAGTCACAAATTGGTCGCACTTCTGCAAGACCTGGAGCAGGACGCGGTGGCTCTCGCTTTGCCGCTTTTGAGTGTTTTCCCCTGCAAGATCAGCCCACAGCCACTCGTCCACAACCAGCTTCACGGATGCTACTCCTTTATCCCGAGCATGGCCCGGAGGTCTTCCAGCTCTCCTTCAATAAAGGATTCCAATCCTCCTTCGATTTGGCCGTTGGCCTGGATTTCCTGGCCGACGAACTGTGTTCTCCGCCGGTCTTTCGTGCACAGGTAGCACTTGAGCTCCTTTGGAGAGATCCTGCCTTCGCCGACAGCGCTGAGAATCGACGTGACGAATAGCTCGCTGTGCGTGGTGATTATGATCTGCTTCTTCTCTAGCCGAATGATCGTGCATAGCTCCCGGACGAGGCCGCGCTCAGCCGTCGGATGGAGGTGCACTTCCTGTTCTTCGATGAGAATGGTTCGTACGTCGCGACGCAGGATTTTGGCCAAAAGATAAACGACCTGGTTCACACCAAAGCCGTCGTTAACAAGCAGGCTGGGTGTGCGCGAAGCTTTATCGGCTGTTTGGAAGAACGCCGTCGCTGTTCCCGGGGCTATGTAGACCCGGAAGTCGCGCCCGACAATTCGCTCGGCGTACATGGCGATTCTAGGGGGCAAGTTCCGATCACCGATCACCAAGGAGGCCACTTCGTCCTCCGACGTAGGCAAAGGAGAGACAGGCACGGCGGTATAGCTGGGCTTGGAAAAGCCTCTCCGGGACGGAGCAACGTCCACGGCTTTGATCGCTTCCGGGGTAGCGTTGAGCATAGCAGCGACACGCGCCGCGGTGTCCTGTGCGGTATTTGTGGAGGTCTTCGGGGACACCGAGCACGCCACGCCGTTCCAGTTGATCGTGTACTCCGAGCCGTCTTCGACGCAAGAGAACGAGAACGTCTTGTTCATCGAATACGGAATGGGAACAGTCGCCCGCATCGTGATCGAGCCGCATTGTTGCTCGAGCCGAGCTTGATTGGGAGATAGGGATACGCAGTAGGAGGCGGGTCGGTTCTGAACCTGATGGTACACGGCTAGCTCTACAGACCGACCGACATCATGGTTGAACACGCACTCTTCGAAACCGCCGAGGTCTACGAAACCCAGGTGGAAGAAGGCGTCAGGCGGTCGATTCGGGTTGATGAGAAAGTTTCGCAGAACGAGGAGCGCGTACAGTAGGCTCGACTTCCCGGACGCCGTTGGCCCGTAGAGGAGGACGAGAGGAGCCAAGTCTACGGTGGCTTCCTCGATGGATCGGAAGTTCTTAATGTGGATCCCCTCAATCATGACCGGCCCCCCTGCGTCGGTGTGCGGTTCACGGCCGCTGTGGCTTCCTCCTATTCTTCACGGCTGCCCCGCCAGGAGCAATCGCCCGCGATCACTCCCAAGCCCGCGTGTGCCGAATCAGCGGTTTAACCCTGTCTGAAAGGGTCCGCGGCCGCTTATGGTCAATCCATGCGGGGTACCGAAGCCGATCAGCGAACAACGCCTCCGGGGAAGTGTAATTCGAACAATGCTTTCCCCGTACGATTCGCCTAAACCGGTATCCGCCGACCGCGCGCGACTGTGCCGAGAACATGCGCTCGCGCCGTGGGTGCTTGGTCATTCGGAAGGTGCCTCAACCTGCGGGTCACGCCGGGATACCTTGCCGCCCCGTTCGGTGCGACTGGTCCACGACAAGTCGTTTAGTACCGCAGCCGCTGCTGCCTGTTCATTTCGCAGTAGCCCGTTCATCCAGCCAGCATCTGGTTCCCCCACAGCCCGCGTTTGGCCCGGTCAGGTGAAGTGGAACGGGGCTTTCGGCGAAACGGGCTGGGCGATCGCACCGCGCGTTGGTTCACGGATCTCGTTCGTGGCGGCGTGTCGCACAGAGCTGCACATACCGGTCGTGCTTCTGCGTACACGCTATACCACGGCCGCGTCCCGGTCGGCTACACCGCTTCGTGCTTCCTGCGCTCGCCACGGCAGGGGGGTGACGGTGCGGTCCGGACGGCTCATGGGCGCACGCCGGGGTGCTGAGACAAACGGAGCAATCCCGTGCAGAAGATCACAGAAGGGGAACTTGGCGCAGTTAGGGCGGACGTCAGGAAAAGCGGCACCGGTCCCTAGGGAGGCGACTTGGAAGAGGCGTGGGCACCGGTGCCGCGTTGCCGAGTGTGCTGTGCAACGTTGCCGGGCAATGGCTAGGCGCTCAGGGGGGCGTGGCCGTTATGTCCGGGACCGCCACCCCACATGGGCCAACCTGTGGACGTGGGGTCCTGAGTATCCAGGCAGAAGAGCATACCCTCGGCCGTTCCAATGAAGATGCGCCCCCCTTCGATCGCTGGTTGAAACTCGACCCAAGGCGTGGGCAAGCGCACAGCCCAGGCGACTGTGCCCTCATGGCGATCGATGGCGAACACCACTCCGTCCGTGGTAACCGTGAACACAAACCGCCCGGCGACGGCTACCGGCGTGAGGGCTCGGTAGTCCAGATCCTCTCGTTCCAGTTGCAGTTCCCAAAGGACCGTCCGGTCGCTTCTGCGCTCGGCACGAACGGAGCTTCCAACCGCGGAGTAGATGACGTCGTCTACCACGACGGGACGCGATCCCTGATACCCCCACGCTCCGCCGACCGTGCCGGCTGCGTAGCCCAGGTGCTTTACAACCATGGCCAGTTTGGCTGCTGGGGGAGCCATCGGAAACCCCACCGCCGCGTCGGCGCTCTTGAGGTAAGCCTCGCGGCTCTTTGCCTTTTCGCTCTTGACCTGCGATCGAAGGTAATCTGCTTTCCTCTTGTACAAAGCGTCCCGTGAAAAGTACTTGCCCATCGCCTTACGGCCCGCCATGACCTCGAATACCTCGACCTCCTCGTCCGTCGTCGCGCGAGCCGTTTTTCCCGGCTGCCGAGGTTGCTCCTCGCGGTGGCTGTAGAAGAGTTCGTCTCCTGCTACCCAGGGTGCGGACGTTGCTCGTGCTTCGGTATCGTCTCGCTTGAGCTTTCCTGTTCGAGCGTCGAACTCCACAATGGTCCCGTCCATGAGCGCAGCGTAGATGGTTCCAGCCACCACGATCGGGGCAGAGATCACGTCCGCGCGCACAGGAGCGCTCCAGTACTCGTCGCCGTTCAGGAGGTCGAAGGCCGCGATCCGATGCTGTCGCCCTCGGCCCGGATAGGCCATCACCACGGCTGCGTGCCCGTTGACCCTGGCGATCGCAGGCTGGCTCATAAGGGGGTCACCGAGCCACTTGCTCCAGAGTTCCTTACCCGTGGCCGCCTCGCACACGATCAACGTACAGGATTCCGTGTTGAAAGCGACCAGTCCTTCGTATGCCACGGCTGCCGTTGGTCCATCGTCGCTGGTGTGCATACGCCAGCGCAGCGTGCCCGTGTTGGCGTCAAGGGCGTAGAAGTGGTGGCTCCCGAACCCACCCCCGAGCAGCACGAGATCCCCAACCACGGCTGGTGTCGCAAGCCGATGGTCTCCAGGAATTCGAACGCACCATCCCCGCCGCCCTGACGACGTCTTAAACGAACTGGGATGCAGGTCCCTCAGCTTCCGGGGCAATTCGAACGTCTCAATCGAAAAACCCGTCCCTCCCATCGCCAGATCCTCCCATCAGCCTCACCGGTCGCTCCATCTGGATATAGGCCGACGGGCCTCGATTTCTGACACGGGACGTGAGCCAGGAGGACACGGATCTCGGGCGTTGCTGAAGAGACCTAAACTCGTCTGGATCGACCACAAATCGTGCAGACCCTCGGTTGGTCCGCTATGGCCCGTGCCCTCACCGCTCCACCATGCCATGAGATCTGACCCCGGCGGGGCCGAGGCGGTTGGGACCGCTCTCGCGCGCAATGGAATGATCCTCACGAGAGTCGAAGCTTGCCCCAGGCGGTTCGCGCTCGGCCCGGCCACCTGCTCCCCGGATCGGGGCTGCCGGCACTATCGCGCACTTGAGGCCGCGACATGAACCCCTCGTACCAGGTCCGGCCGCTTGGACAGCCCGCCAGAGGCGAAAGCGCTACGGGTTCCTACCGAGAGGGTAACGTTCCGGCTGGAAGGCACAGCCGGCCTCCGTCAGCGGCACTTTGACCATCTCCGTCGACCGTGTCAGATTCGTCCACTCAGTTGCGTAATTCTACTTGGATAGGACACTGTTGGAGCGGCTCTGTTCCGTCCAGCGTGGGACAAAACCGAACCGGCGAAAGCGAAGGGGAGGGTACCAGTGTGTCGACTGTTTGGCCTCATAGCCAATAAGCGCGTGGACATTCACTTCTCGTTCTCCCGGTTCTCGGAGCTATCTCAAGCCCATCCGGACGGTTGGGGGATTGGGTGGTATGAGTCTGGGTTTCCCTGCGTCCGTAAGGAGCCGCTGCGCGCTTCGGAGTCGAAGCTGGTTTGCTCCACGCTCGCGGGCGCGAGCTCCAGCGTGTTCGTCGCGCACGTCCGCAAAGCGACCCGTGGAAGCCGTTCGCGACAGAACTGCCATCCATTTTCCTGGAAGAACTGGCTGTTCGCCCACAACGGTTCTGTGGACTCAGATGCGCTGCTGCAGGAGCTCGATGTCGACCGACGCGCAGCGATCCAGGGGGAAACAGATTCCGAGGTCTTCTTCCACTGGATCCTGCAGAACATCGACCGCGAAGGCTCTGCCGAGCGGGGCATTGCTGAGGCGCTCTCTTTCGTTCGGGAACACTACCATACCGGGCTGAACTTTCTGCTGAGCGACGGACGTACCCTCTATGCCTATCGCGAAGCAGCCAAAAAGAAGGATTACTACAGTCTCTACTACCTCTTGCGCGATCCGAGAAGGGGCCTAGCACGGCTCCGGTCCAGAGAACTCGGCGTTATGCTGGAGAGCAAGGCGCTGAACGACGAGAGAGCCCTGCTCGTCTGCTCGGAAAAGCTGACTGAAGAAGACTGGAGGCAAATCCCAATGGGTTGCCTCCTGACGGCGATGGGTCCGGGGAGCTTCCGTTTGGAGAAGATCGCATAGTGGGCAAGTGCCCCCCTGGAATTCGCAACATACCGCGCGCGAACGCCAAGCAACACGCCTCCGTCGGATAGGTTGTGGGACGTGTCGAACTCCGATGGCCAACGGCGATCACACAGGCGCTTAATCGGAGCCCGCATCGAGTGGCTTTCAGCATGATGGTGTCTCTGCGACGGGCGCCCCTTACGGTCGGGGTTAGTGACCGGTGGTACAAACCAGCTTCCGTTAACTTGTCGTTCTGCCCGACTGGTGCCCATGGGCTACAGAGGCCAGAACCGTGTTAGCCACGCAAGAGAACCTCACTAAAGACGTGGTGGCCGCAGCAATTAGAGTGCTTCGGCACTGATCGCGGGGCTCATGCGCAGGGCTTCGCCCCTTTTGTGGAGTCGTCCGCCCCCTGCGTGGATTGGCCGTTCGCGGAAGCGTCGCAAGCGGTTCTTTCGGTGGCAACGCTAGGTTGGAGGTGTCGCGTGGCTGGTGGGAAGCCTTGGCAAATGATCCTCGTATCGTCGGGCACACTCACGACCGTGGCTAGGAACGCGCTCTTCGAGGCCCCGGACATCGTGCGACGCGAAATCACCGAAGCCTTCAACAGGTGCGGCACAGGCCTGAAGATGAAGTACAGATTTGGGTTTGTGCCTCCGTGGGGGGGGCCAGAGGTTTACCCCTTCTTTCACGTAAGCACGGGGAACGTCATCCCCGGCGCGGTCCACTACTCGTGGGACCCCAGCCGTAGCAGAGTCCCGGGTGAGCTGTGGGCGCTGCCCGGAAAAGAAAGCCTCGGCACTGAGCTGGTCGTGATGGAAAACCACGCGCCCAAGTGGGACGCGTGCGCCAGGATCATCGCAGCGCTTGCATCCGATCGGACGCGCAGGGATGAGTGGCTCTGGAGGAGGGCCTTCCTTTGGCTCCACCGGCTGGTTACAACGCGGCTGGACAGCTTGTTCGTGACGATCAGCAGGCAACTGTCCGGGGAGACGCCTGCAGACCCTTGTACGGACGATGACCTTCGCAACATCTGTGTGGCAGCAGCCCGCAGCTTTACAGCACGATGCGTCCTGGAAGAACTCACGGGACAGCACTGGGTCGCTAAGACCGATCCCGACACGGGTGCAGTGGTGCTGAGGCGTGAAGGGGCCTCCATTGAGGCTGGCTAAGCACGGTTCCGCGCCCGCCGGATGGCCAGCGAGATGTGCCTTTACTCGCGCCCCCCGTTTTGGGCGTCGCGTGCCCCTTCGACGGAGCCGGTCGGGTTCGCCGCCTCACTCAACGGGTCCCTCAATGGGAACTCGGTCGCGTGATGCCTGCAGTTCCGCCCGGAAGTGTTCCGGGGAACCGACGCACGCTTTTCGGCCGTCGTTCTTGGCACTTACCTTGGAAGCCGACCTGCAGGGCCGGCTGCAGCCTCCGGATGCTCGCGGATGACCGGGCCTCGTCCCATACCGGTCCTACTCGACAGCCGTTCCCGAGGTCTGTGCCGGCTCCTCCGACAGGTCGGCGTAACTAAGCAGACAGGCTACGGTCTACAAGACACGGTAGATGTGCCCCCAACTGGTGGTTCTCCACTGGGAGCGACTTAGAGGCTGGCTCAAATTGCGCGTGCGCTCAGTCGGCGAAAAGACGTTTACGCAAGCCAGGTTACCCGCGATCCTCCTTCTGCCCCGGACGTGCCGTTCTCCCGCGAAGGCCTCTCCGCTCGACGCACTTACCTTATAGACGGTAGACAGCAACAACCGGGGCCACACTCAGGTTACCTGACCATCGCCCCCCGAGCTCCCCACGCTCTGGATAACAGCCAGACCGTCGAGTACTCCCCGCTTTGCAGTGCGGCAGCCCTCTGACGCTTTCCAAAGAATCAAAGGGGCACGGGAGTGCCGTACTCCAAAGCAAGATTGCCGAGCATTCCGCACGCCAACCAACCGCGCCATCCCCAGGATGGGTCTGTTGTCTCCCCGGGACTGACCAGCTCCGCTCCCGGAGCCGGGATATTCGGCTTCGCCAGTGCGGTGCGGGCTGGCCGCGGCGACAGGCCGAATCGAGTTCGTCACCCTCCGGGGTACTGGTTCACCTCCGGTTGCGTCCTACCTATCCCCGCGGAGACGCGGTTACCTTCGGTCGAGGGGGTTCAGACCATGCCCCGGCAGGACTTTCACCCTGCTGACTCGATGCGCTCAGGAGCGCACTGCTGCGGGAGCGTACGTCCGGGAGCTCCTCCAGCAGGTTGCTCCGAGTGCGGGTATCACAAGTCGCTGCTGCCTTCCGGCAACCACCCAAGCGTCTCCTCGACAAGCCGCCTGACTTCTGTTCGGATTTGCTTGGGCGCCTTCTCAAAGTACTCCCGCGCGCGCCGTGCAGGCTCTCCGTCGAGCCCTTTCAGATAGTTCACCACTGCTTGGGGGGTAAAGAGAACTCCGAACGCCTTCTCCCAGTTACACGGCAAACCGGTCCACACAGCGGCATCTAACTCCCGTGCGTGCGCCTTTAACCACTCCTTTACCGAGTCGACGACGAATTGGGGTGGCTCCCCATACAGATGTCCACCCGCATCGAGGCCGTGAATATGGTACATGTAACGAGGTAAGATGCCTTCACGTAAAGCCAGGTTCTCTCTCGCTTTAGAGATATCTGCAAACCGGCTACGTACCCAATACGTACGTTGAGGCTGGGCCCCCTCGAGAATAACCAGTGTAATCCGTCCGTCGCTGGAGCATCGAGCAAACTCTACCGGCAGCAAGGGACCGTCCGATCTCCATTGCCCCGCGGTCTCGAGAATGCCCGGATTCCAAATGAGAGACCCCCAACCGATTATCGCGATTCGCATATCTCTCCCTCACTCATCGAACCTCGCTAGGATCGTTGTTCCAGCTTTTACCCTGTCGGCGAGCCCCCCGGACGTTGCCTCGGTGGCAGAGAGCTTTCGTCTCGGTGGCGTAACGCTGTCTTGGTCCGTAGTCGGCCGCGGCTAACCGCCTCGAGGGGCTGTGCCCAGCAGTTGGTGCTACGCTGGTGCATCCCCACGGGCGAGTCGCCATCTCACGCTGCGCCCGTGCCTCCAGAAGTAGTACGAGTCCCTCGTACGGTTTCTGACGCGTCCCCGGCGGATCAACTCGCCGAGCTTAACCTGCCGCTATGCGCGCCGTGGAGAGAACCGCAGGTCCGGCGAACGGGGCCTTCCACATGTTCACGGCACCTCCTGCGGCTCTTTCATACCTAGGGAATGTGCACGGAAGCCGACGGTCGGCCCCCAGAACGCCGCTCTGGTGGCGGCCGTCCGCCTGGCCGCATTGTCGGAGCTGCCGGCGTCACCCTCGCGAAACCGCCGGTTCGAAGTCCAGGAATGCAAATAGGCCCGGCCGCACGAACACGTGTGGGCTGGTCGCGGCCCGAAAGGGCTCGACCCGCAGAAACGGGCGGTACATGCGCCGTACGATCGCCTTCCTTCTTCATCCTGGTAACCGGCAGGTGTCGGGTGTGGCGCTGCCGGTGGGAAAGCCGGGTGCCAGCTAGCCGGAAGTGCCGACCGGCAAGGAGCCCCGGAGCCCAGGGAAGGGTTGCCTGGTCGCGTGCCGGGCATTTGCGCGGCCGGTCCGTCGCACAGGGGGGAGTGTAAGATGCAGTTAAGCCTGTGCAGGACGATTCACGACCTATCCGGCGAGACAGTGGCCCGCGGGCCGGTTGTCAGATTTTGTAACCGCTCGGCGTAAGCTCAGCAGACGGCGGTTCTGACTCCGTAACAAGCTTCGTACTTCCATTGGAGGAGACACCAGTGGATTTGAAGATCCGAAGCTTCGAACAGTACGGATCGCGTGCAGGAAAGGGGATGCTGATGGCAAAGCGTACGTTTGCCGTTCTAACCGTCGGATTGGCCTTGCTCTTTCCCTCGGCCGTCCTGGCTCAAGTTCCCAGCGTGACCGCCGAGTCTCACCCGAGTACACGACACACCAAGAACTGGGCGGCTCTGCCCACTCAGCAGAAGCGAATGGTCGGCGAAGCTATCGGCGAAAGGGGAGCGGACCGGTTTGCCAGGGCGCGCGGTTACAAGCCGCTCCTCACCTACAAGCAGAAAACGTACCGCCACGGATATGACCAGGTCTGGTACGACCCGTCCACGAAGGAAATCGTCGCGATCGAAGCGAAAGGTGGTTCTGGACAGCTCCGTGGACGCCAGGGCACCAGCGACGATGTCGTCGCGGCAGCCAAGAAAATGATGCGTAGCGCCTTCTCGAGCACGCGGGAAAAGAAAGTCGCGCAGATGGTGCTCGAATACGCAGCGGAGGGGCGTCTACGAGTCGAGAGCATTGCTACCCCTCATAAGAAAGGGTTAGCTCTGCAGCCGAAGCTCCTCAGAGTGGAGAAGATCAATCCGGCGGCGCAGGAAAATGCGAAGCAGGCCCTCGAGCTGGAGCAGCTCTTTGGCCGTTTGCCTATGGGCAAGCGAGTGCCGCCAAGCGTTATCGAGCGTGCGATTGGCGAGTCAGCTCGGGTTGGCACGACTTGGACGGGAGCACAAAAGGGGCTAGGGGGCCGTTATCGCACCGCACACCGCAACTTGCCTGTGGAAGCGACAGACGCGCCCCTACGTCGCCCGCATGGGGCAGCTCGAATGGCCCATCGTACGGCTAAAAAAGCGGGCGGGGCCGTCAGACGAGGTCCTTCGAAACTCTCACACGCCTTCTCACGAAAGTTGAATCGGGCAACAGGCGACGGAAGCCCAAGGGCGTGCCTCAACCGTTCAGCAGCACGTGCCATCGATGCTGGCCAGACTACCCGAGCCCGTTTTGATGCCGCGCGCACCACCGCCCGGGGGGTTCGGAGAAGCCGCCACGGCGTTCCGCGAGCACTAGAAGGGTTGGCATGCGGCGCTTCCGGGGAAGCAAGCGCAGCGGGACCTTCGCTGTGGGGAGGCGTGACCGGTGCTGGACGGGTAACGCGGAGCGTGCGCGCCCCCACGCCTGTTCTGAAATCTGCGTCTAAGGCTGCCCTTAGCGCAGCCGTGGTGGCTGATGTGGGATTCGGGGTGTACAACGCGTGGAAGATCGAGCAACGCCGTCGAAAAGGCCAGATTTCGGAGGGACAAGCCGCAATCCAACATCTGGATAACGTCGCAATGACCACGGGTGGAGCCGCGGGAGGCTGGGCAGGTGCCAAAGGCGGGGCGTTAGCAGGAGCTGCGTTAGGCTCGGCTTTTGGGCCGGCGGGAACTGCTGTCGGGGCAGTTGGAGGAGCGATCATTGGTGGTGTTGCTGGCTCCGGTTTGGGGGGCTGGATCGGCAAAAAAGCGTCTCGGATGTTCTCCAATTGGATGCTCCACTGAGCCGAGGTAAGCGCGCTGGATTGACAATGCGAAGTTCCGGAGAAGCAGGGGAAGGCGCTCCGGCGTGCCGATGCCGTGAATCCGCATGCACGTAGCCTGGACGGCTGTCGGATGGATTAGGTCGCGACGCTAGCGGCACGGGCTTCACATCGGGACGGAGGTGAGTGGTGCGGGGTGTGGGTCCCAGGGACTCAGTGGATGACGAACAAGCGGTCATCTCCAGCAACTCCGGTGCCAGGCAACCGCCTAGCATATCGGCCCGCTCCGCACCGACGAGGCAGTTCCCACGCTCCGACGGGACGCCACGGTAGTCGAAACAGAGACGCAGTTACCTTCGGTCACTGGGCGCGGGCCAAGCGCCAGAGAGGCCCTCGGCTAGCGCGCTGGATAGGCTCAGGAGCGCACTGCTCGCCACCAGGCTGGAGCGGCTCCCCCAATCGGTGTGGCAGCCTGCGGGAATACCTCTCGCGGCACGCTGCATCCAAGTGGGATGGTAGCTTAGCAGGGCGGCGGATGTTGTTTTGCGATAACGGCGTGTGCTCGATGCACGGAGAGCGCGCCGGCCTATGGAGGGTGCATCGGCAAGAGCGCCAGCCTAGCTAGCGGATAGCTGGACGGCGTTTGGAAACCAGCCGGGCACCAAAGCTGGCCGCTCCTGAGGCACAACCCGCGTGGAGGCAAGTGAGTTTAGGGATTGGCCTATTGCTAGCAAAAAACCACCTGGCAGATCGAGCAGCGCGCGCCGGTGCGGCGTGCCTCGTGCTCCTGCTCTACTTCCTTCCGACCTTCACAGCCTTCGGCGGCTCCCATCACAACGCTGCTGCGATCTTCGTCATCAACCTGTTTCTCGGCGGGAGCTTCGTCGGTCGGGTCGTCGCCCTCGCCTAATCCCTAACCGTCGTGCAACGCCCACACTGAACGACGCCAACCAGCACCCCAATCCGTAACTTACGCAGCCGGTCGGGCCCCCCTCCAATGTGCACAGCCCACTGCTCGGC
Organism: Planctomycetota bacterium; assembly: GCA_026981825.1. Lineage (GTDB taxonomy): Bacteria > Planctomycetota > Planctomycetia > JALXBF01 > JALXBF01 > JALSID01. The sequence goes on along the minus strand of JALSID010000265.1, from coordinate 2,687 downwards.
GCGGTGCTACAGGAATCGACCGGCCGGAAACCGATGCACCGTCCACCGACCAGATCTGACGATGGTTAGCTCCGGCCAAGCCGCAGCCGGCGCGCATTGATCGCCACGATGACGGTGGAGATCGACATGAGCAGAGCGCCCACAGCGGGGGAGAGCACAAAACCGAGGGGGTAGAGAACACCGGCCGCCAGGGGAATCGTGACAACGTTGTAGCCGGTGGCCCACCAGAGATTCTGGACCATCTTCGCGTAGGTTGCTCTAGCCAGTTGCACGATGGCAACGACGTCGCGCGGGTCGGATCGAACCAGCACGATGTCGGCAGACTCAATCGCCACGTCGGTCCCCGCACCGATTGCGATGCCCACGTTTGCGGCTACCAGCGCCGGGGCATCGTTGACCCCGTCTCCAACCATGGCTACCGTCACGCCGCGCCCTTTCACCGCCTCAATCTTTTCTGCCTTCTGATGGGGGAGGACCTCGGCAAAGAAGTCGTCCAGCGCCAGCTCGCGAGCGACCCACCGGGCAACTGCTCGAGCGTCGCCGGTCAACATCATCACCTGGATGCCCAGCTCCTTCAGCTTTCGCACCGCCTCGCGCGACTCCGGGCGGATGATGTCCGCCAAAGCCAAAGCACCCTGCACCCGGTCTTCGATCAACACAAACACCACTGTTTTCCCCTCGCCGGCCAATCGCTCGATTCGCCCATCTGTGAGTTCAATCCCCTGTTCGGCCAGATAACCCGGGCTAACCACCTTCACCGGCCTACCGTCCACCAGAGCTTCAGCCCCCCGGCCAGGAATGGCGTGGAATTCGTCCGCCGGCGGGTAATCGACCCCCTCGTCTTCTGCATACCGCACGATACTCGCCGCGATCGGGTGCTCCGAGCGGCTTTCCAGACTTGCCGCGATCCGTAGAAGTTCGCGTTCACTGAGGTCCCCCAACGAGACAATGTCCGTAACTCCGAATCGGCCCTCGGTGAGCGTGCCGGTCTTATCGAAGACCACAACCTGCAGCTCCCGCGCTCGCTCGAACGCCGAGCGGTCGCGGATGAGCAACCCGTGGCCGGCCGCCAGACTTGTGGATACCGCGATCACCAACGGCACCGCCAGTCCAAGTGCGTGCGGGCAAGCAATGACCATAACCGTCACGGCCCTCGCCAGGGAAAAGTCCAAGTCGCTGCCCACAACCGACCAGATGACAAAGGTAACGGCCCCGACACTCAGCGCCGCTACCGTCAGCCAGAAGGCCGCCCGGTTGGCCAGGTCTTGGGTCCGCGAACGGGATTCCTGAGCCCGACGGACCAGTTCGATCACCTGAGCAAGGTAGGTCTGGTCGCCTGTTTTTTGGACTTCCACCGTGACCGCGGACTCACCGTTCACCGACCCTCCAATCACCTGGTCGCCTTCCCCCTTCTCCACGGGCTTGCTCTCGCCGGTAATCATCGCCTCATTCACCGTCGTTCGCCCCTCGACGATTACCCCATCCACGGGGATCTTTTCGCCTGGCCGAACCAGAACACGGTCCCCAGGTCTCAGCTCGGCGACGGGTACGTCTTCGATGGTTCCGTCTTCGCGAATTCGATGTGCCTCGGCGGGCATCAGCCGGACCAGTTCTTCCAGTGCACGCGAAGCACCCAGCACCGACCGCATTTCGATCCAGTGCCCCAGGAGCATCACATCGATCAGCGTCGCCAGCTCCCAGAAAAACCCTTTGCCTGGCAGCCCCAGCACAACAGCAGCACTGTAGAGGTATGCTACCGTTGTGGCCATGCTAATGAGAGTCATCATGCCGGGCATACGCCGGCGCAGCTCATCCACGAATCCACGTAGGAAAGGCCAACCGCCGTACAGATAGACGGCCGTGGCGAAGGCAAACTGAACGAACCGGCTCCCTGGAAAACGCAGCGCTTCCTCAAGGCCCAACCACGATTGGATCATTGGAGCGAGCAGAACGACCGGAACGCTGAGCACCACGCACACCCAGAAACGTCGCCGAAATTCCGCGACCATGTGTGTATGGTGCTCTCCGTGTCCCCCTTCAGGAGCCGTCCCCCTCCGCTCGTGACGATGGCGCTCGCTCTGTTGATCTGCCCCTGCAGTACTAGCTCCCCTGTGATCTACGTGATGCTTTTTCATCGACGGTTCCGCCCCGGTTGAGGGTCGCCGTGTCTCCAGGCATGCTCCGGTCGGCCTAAGGCTTGTCGGCGCCGGAGGCATCGCAGCCCCCACAGCGACACCCGCAGTGGGAAGCTCTGGTCCTGCTCAAATCGTGGCTCTTGCCTGGGCTGCAACAGCCCCAGTTTAGCCGATGGCGAGCACCGCTTCCTTGCAGATAGCCGGTTTGTGTGCATGCTTCGAGGAAACCAAAGGATGGTGTGCCTGCGTTGTCGGCTTCGGATGTTCGGCCGCCGTGCCACCGGGACACCGCTTCCGGGAACTTTTCTCCTTGGCACGCGCGCGTACTGCCCCATTTTCCCGCTCAAAAGCCATTGTTGTTTAGGAGGCTCGGGCAAGCCGAAGGTCGCCGCACACAGTCAAACGCCCCCTGTGACGATTGCTCCCTCGTTAGGGTCCCCGTTCGTCCGAGCTTGCCGGTGGCTCCCAATGGCGACACTACCCCCCATCCTCTTAAGCACTTCGCGGCGGGGCACCTTGCATCAAACCGGGACGCTCAGCCGTTTGATGCAA
>JALSID010000264.1 GCA_026981825.1 Planctomycetota bacterium | reverse complement strand
CGAACGCCGAAGTGTTTCGCTTCCGTCCGGCCCGAATCGCCGCCATCGGGCCTGCACCGGACGACGTCGTATCCCTCGTTCCACCCGGGTTCGTCCTGTTGCTTTCTCCACCGGTAACGCCCCCCCGCGAGAAGACCACTCGCCGCTGCATGCCGGGGCAGTCAAGGTAGGCGAAAGGAGGTCTTGGACGCGTGTGTGCCGCAGCGGCATCGCTGGTCCCGAGCTGGCCCAGCCGTGCTGAGCTTGGTTCCGCGACGACGAACGCGCGCCAGGCTATCTTCGATTTCTCCGAACTGACTCCCGCCACGTTCCTCGAACGACCAAATCGCTTCACCGTAAGGTGCTCGATAGACGGCAAGGTCTTCGCTGCGTTTCTGCCCAACCCGGGAAGGCTCTGGGAGATTCTCCTCCCGGGCGCGTCATTGCTCGTGGTGCCGCGCAAATTGGGCCAACAAGGCACGCCATCTCGCCTGCCCTTCGTGGTCGTGGCCGCACGAAAAGGGGGCAGCATCGTGTTCCTCGATACCCACCGCACGAACACCGTCGCCCGTTGGCTGCTGGAGACCTCTCAAGTGCCCCAACTACACGGCTGGCGAATCGTCCGCCAGGAGGTGCAATGCGGGGCATCTCGGTTTGACTTCGAACTCGTCAAAGGCAGGGCGAGGCGGTTGCTGGAAGTGAAGAGCGTGACACTCTTTCACCGGCAAGTGGCGATGTTCCCGGACGCCGTAACGGACCGGGGGCGTCGGCACCTGGTCGAGCTGGCCAGAGCAAGGCGGGGGCGGTCGCCGAACTGCGTCCTTTTCCTGGTCCACCACGACGAGGTGGACTATCTGATGCCGGACTATCACACCGACTACCGGTTTGCACGGACGATGCTCGAAGTACGCGATCAGCTCGAGTTCGTGGTGGCTACCGTTCGATGGGACGATCGGCTCGTGCCATCCCCTCGCTCCCGCTCGGTCACGATCCCCTGGTCCCACCTTGAGCGCGAGGTCGTGGACTCAGGCACTCTATTGCTGGTCGTTGGTCCGCATCGCAAGGGCCCAACCGTCCGGAGCCAATGGGGGATTGCTGTTGCGACCGTCCCCGAACGGATGAGTGCCTATGAACGAAGCAAGGTGCTGCGTCGCAAGATAGCCTTTGAGCTGTTGCGGCAACCGCCGGAGGCGTGTCGTTTCATCCCGATCGCGATTCGCGGCTCCAAGGACTGTACCGCCTCGGTTGCTTGCGCTTTACGCCGGGTGTACGGTGCACCGGTGTCCGGCCTGGGAACGGAAGCCGAAGCCATCTCGCGACTTTATTTGTTTCGCGCAGCCCGCCCCCCGCTCTGTGATGCGGCCTTCATCCGCGTTCTTCTCGACCACCGTTTGGTCCCCCCTACCAATTGACCGGAGATCGCCCGGTTGGTCCGCACGGGTGAAGCCGGTGCGGCGAAAGGAAACACTGGTTTCGCCCATGCTTGTGCCCTTGCATGCTTTCGTCGACCCGTTCACGGTCCCCCGGCGAGTGCCGGCCTCTGGGCAGGAGCAAAGCGTTAGGGGGGCGTGTGCAATTCGTTAGGGGGAGCATGCAGGTTTCTCGGACGCCGGTACCATGGTTGGCGACGTGATGGGGAGGGGGGAGGGGTAATCTTGACTTTCGTTTGCCTAGATGGGCCGTTCATCGCCCCAGCGGGGGGAGATTCGCAGCGATACTGCCGAGCGGCGCCCTGGCAGTTTGTTCGGACGGCTCGTTGTACAATGCAGACAACAGCTTTGGCGGGCGGTGCAGGTCCATTCCGCCTTCAGCACGCGGGGGTTCGGACATCAGAGCGGGACGTGTGTTCAGCCAGAGAAGAAGCAGGGAAAGGGAGTGAGACATGGGTGAGCCTTTCGTCTTACTGGCTCAGGCCGAGGCGCTGAGGATTCTCCTTGTAGCCGTTCTCGTCATCGGTGGTCTGTTTCTGGTTGTGTTCCTGTTCCTGGTGGCACGGTTCCTGAACCTCTGGATCCAGTCGTTAACCACTGGTGCGGGTATTCGGCTGCGCGACCTGATCGGGATGTGGTTGCGCAAGGTGAATTACCACGAGATCGTCCGAGCCAAGATCATGGCGGTGCAGGCGGGTTTGGATGTAGATACGCGTATGCTGGAAGCGCACTACCTGGCGGGTGGGCGAGTGCTCAACGTGGTGCGTGCCTTGATCGCGGCGAACCGTGCAGAGATCCCTCTGAGCTGGAAGCGGGCCGCAGCGATCGATCTGGCCGGCCGCAACGTGCTGGAGGCGGTACAGACGTCCGTGTACCCCAAGGTGATCGACTGTCCGGATCCGTCCAAGGGGAAGCCGCTGCTGGAAGCAGTGGCGAAGAACGGCATTCAGTTGCGAGCCAAAGCGCGGGTGACGGTGCGTGCGAACCTGGATCGCCTGATCGGTGGTGCAACAGAAGAGACGATTATTGCTCGTGTCGGTGAGGGGGTAGTTAGCGCCATTGGTTCGGCGGAAACCCACTTCGAGGTGCTCGAGAACCCGGATCGGATCTCGAAGGCGGTGCTAGCCAAAGGGCTTGATTCGCAAACGGCGTTCGAAATCGTGTCGATTGACATCGCCGACGTTGACGTGGGGGAGAACATCGGTGCCCGGCTGCAGGCGGAGCAGGCGGAAGCCGACATGCGGACAGCCCGAGCGCGAGCGGAAGCGGCGCGCGCGCAGGCGGTGGCTCGGGAACAGGAGATGAAAGCCCTCATCGCAGAAAACCGTGCCAAAGTAGTCTTGGCGGAAGCGGAGATTCCCAAAGCGGTGGCCGAAGCCCTGCGTAACGGCCGGCTCGGGGTACTCGATTACTACGCCCTCCGGAACATCCAGGCGGACACGGCGATGCGGTCTGCGATCGCCAGCGGCGGTCGAGCTGAGGACAGTGCCTCAGACAGCTCGCGCGCTCCGATCGCTCCTGAAGGCGAGGCGCAGTAGCCGGAGGAGACCTGTCCCATGAAAGGCCTGGAATGGGTCATCATTGTGGTGCTCATGGCGATTTTCGGTTTGCTGGGCCAGTGGCTGGAGAACGCATCGAAAGGCCGGCAGCGCCGTGCCGAGCCGCGTCGTCAGCCAAAACGTCCACAGCCTGCGGACCTCGACGAGTACCTCCGCGAAATCCTCCGTGGCGGTCCAGCTCAGGAGGCAAGGCGCCCGACGGAACGTGCCGAGCCGGCAGTGCCGGGACGGCCCGTTACGCCCCCCCGACCACCTACCGATCGAGTGGATCGACCCCGCAGGCCGGAACGCGCGCCACAACGCCCTGGTCGTCCTGCACGCAGTGCGGATAGGCCCCCTACCCGTCGCCCCCAACCAACCGTCCCTCCGCGAGAGGGGAGACTGGCCGCACCGCCGGAGCGGCTACCGGTCTCCGTACGAGAACCGCTGGTTGCCCCGGAGGATCGAGAGCTTATCCAAACCGAGGCTGTTATGGCCGCTCCGTATGCCCAAGCTCTCGAACAGAGCGCTCTGGCAAGCGACGTGATCGAGCTCTTAGTTGGAGCCCAACGCAGCAAGCTGCTCGCTGCGGTCGTCATCGCTGACCTGCTCCGCGCTCCCGTAACGCAGCGGCAACATCTGCTGCCCGCTCTTCGGCCCCTGCCAACCCCGTTACTTCCCCCGCCCGCTGTTGAAAGCTGGATCTAAGTGGCCCGGAACTCAGGCGCCGGGGACATCTGCCCAACCCCAGGGGACACCCAGACTCTACACCGTAGCATACACCGATGGCTTCAGAGAAGGTCCGATCCGCTCTGATCCAGATCGCCTTTTACCGGTCGAACGACCATATGGCGGCCGTGGTAGCCGATAACCTGTACGGTGGCACCGCGTTCGATAAACTCCCCCTCGCTAACGACGTCGTAGAACTCGTCGCCGATCTGGATCCGGCCCGCCGGCCGCAACGGCGTGATAGCAACCCCGACAGCTCCCACCATGTCTGCGGCTTGCTCCGCGCCTTCCCCCACCTCCCCCACGGCCGACGCGCTGCTCTGCTCTGGAATAAGGAGGATCTGATTCAACCCAGGGATTCGGTGGAGGTAGCGAGCCAGGAGTGCACCGAAGACCCAAACACTGAGCAGGCTCATCACCAGCCCCGTCAGGTTCAGCAGCAACTCATTCCATTCCCGCTCGTTCGTGGGCACCAGGAAGCTCTGGCTCGCCAGCACAAGCGACGCCAGCATCATCAGCCCCCCGGTCAAACCGAACACCACCACACCTGGTAACAGGAAAACCTCGATCAGCACCAGCACCAATCCGACCAGGAACAGAAGGATCTCCAGTGCCGTGGCCGTCCCGTTCAGGAACTCGGACCAGAAGATCAGGGTGAAGCAGACGACGGCCACCGCCGACGGAAGTCCGATACCGGGGATTTTGAGCTCGACGTAGATGGCGATAATGCCAATGGTCAGGAGCAAAAAGCGAACGAATGGTCGGCTCAGAAAGTAGACGAGGCCGTCCACCCATGTCGGTGAGGCGTTAATTAAGCGAGCCGGGTCAACGCCGTAAAGATCGCAAAGCTGGTCGATGTTACCCGCCGTGGCGACAGCAAGCCCCAGTTCGAGCGCTCGCTCAGCGTCCGCCTCGAAGAATTCCCCCTCTCGCTTAACGACTTCCACAACCTGCCAGCGTTCCTGATCCAGTTCGCTCTTAAGGAAGAAACCGATCGCACCGGTTTGGCGGTTCACGGCCTTCACCACGACCACGTCCTTGTCAACGCAGCCTTCCATGATCGCCTCTGGCCAGCCGTTCGACTTGGCCAGCACCTTGAGCTGCTGCTTGACGTCGGTCAGCACTTTCTCGGGTGCGTACTCGATGATCCCGAAGCCGACTTGTAGCACGCCGCAGTCACCGATTCGAGAGCGTGGAGCCATGACGATCTCGTCACAACCGAACGCGATGAATGCGGCGGCACTGAGCGCCTCGCGGCGAACCCATGCCACGGTGTGCACGTCGGAGAGATCCTGATCCAAAAAGTTCGCGATCTCCAGCCCCGCGAACGCCAGTCCCCCCGGACTGTCGATCTCCAAAAAGAGCAGGTTGACCCCGCGACTGCGGAGTTCTCGACATTTCCGGAACAGGAAGTCGCGCAGCTTGTAGTCGACGGTTCCGGTCACCTGGACATGAGCCGCCACCGCGTACTCGATCACCTTTTGTTCGCGTGCCGCTGTGCCGAGCGGCAGCCCGTAGAGCTCGGCCACCTCGTCGGGCGTCGCTGCCAGCGACTCGACCAGACCAAACAGGCGAGCTTGGCGGGCGTCGAGCTGCAGGGTCTGGTTCACGTCAACGAGGAGTTCGCGGTTTACAACGGTTTTGCCTTTGAGTCGTTGCTCCGCTTCGCTCTCAAGCACAAAGAGCTGGGTCTCTTTCTCGGCAAGCTCGACCCGCAGCAAGCGGAGCCCAGGGTCTATCATTGCCATCACCAGCGGCTTGTAGGCGTCTCGTCCCTTGCGGCGGAGAATCTCGCCATACGCAGCCTTGTAGATCGGGATCCAGTCGTTATCCCCAGGCGGCGTAACGACCGGTCCGAGACGCGCGTCCGGATGGGCGACGATGCGGTCGGCCGCGAGGCCGATGAGCAGGTCATGACCGGATACCTGGCCTTCGAGGTACGCCACGGTCATTGCGCTCTCGACTTCGGCAACGAGCCGTGCCGCCTTCAAACACTGCTCAAATTCACTTTCCCCGGCCCCGCTGATGCGGAGCACGACCACTTCGTCGCCCTCAGCCGCCGCCCGATTCAGGGAGACCCGGAGGTGCGACACTACGCTCGCCGTCACCGGGCTTCGTACCGTGATGAACCGGCCCCGCGCCCCCTGACCGTCCTGCCCACGCGCAGTACCGACAAGGACCGCCGCAATCGCAAACAGAAGTGTCAGGCTCCTGGGAGCAATTTCTACGTGAGAACGGCTCATGGATTGGTCCGTCGCCTTGCCGTGAACCGGGATGCCTGTCCAATTCCATTCTACAAACCCCGCGGACGCCGTAGCTCTAACAAGCGCCGCCGGATCCGGCCGCCCCCTTCTCCTGCGCCGCTCCACGGCCCACGTCCTCCGGGCAGCGACGGCCGCCCGCATCCATCCCACATCGCCGAACCAAACGTTACAATCGTTCGTGGACGGGTCCAGGGCCACGCACGTGCACCGTATTCGTCGAGAGGGAACCGTTTGTGCGCGAAGGAGTCACCCATGGGGACGCCGGAGCAATCTTCGCCCCCCGCGCTTCTGGCCGCCAGCCTGGTGCTTCTCGACGGAGCCACGGCGACGGCGTTACATCAGCGGGGCCAGGTCGGCTTTCGCACACCGGAGATCCTCAATCTCGTCGCACCCGAGGCCGTCCTGGATTTACAACGCGAGTACGTGCGAGCGGGAGCTCAGGCCATCCTCACGAACACCTTCGGCGCCAATCGGTTCCGGTTGGCCGCGATCGGTCGAGCCGACCAGCTCCGCGAGATCTGTCGGCTGGCGGCCCGGATCGCACGCACGGCCGCCGGACAGTCGGCCGCCGTGCTGGGTGATATTGGGCCGATCCGCTTCTATGCCAACGAGTTGGGCGTCCACTCGCCCTCCGAGCTCCGCAGCGCGTATAGCGAGGTGGCGGAGAGCCTGCTTGACGCCGGAGTCGACGCCCTCCTGCTTGAAACCCTGCCCAGCCTCGATGAGGCGTGCCTTGCGTTCGGCGCTATCCGGGAGGTCGCCAGGGATGCGCCAATTCTGGTGAGCTGTTTCTTCCGGCGCGTGGACGGCCACTTTCGCACAGCGGACAACGCCGCTGCTGCCGACGTCGTTCGAATTCTCCGCGACAGAGGTGCCTACGCAGCCGGCGCCAACTGTTGCCTAGGCGTGGGGGAAATGACCGCTATCCTCGACGATCTCTCCGCCGTCGGTTGGGGCTCTCTCATCGCCAAACCCAACGCCGGCCTTCCTCAGCAACGAGACGGACGGATTTTCTATCCCGAAGGTCCAGAGAAGTTCGCCCAGGCAGTCCGGGACTGGGTTGATAAGGGGGCACGTTTCATTGGGGGCTGCTGCGGCACAGGTCCAGAACACATCCGCGCGCTGCGCCGGGTCCTCGAGCAGATCGTTCGAGCAAGACAACCGTGAACGACCGCTCCTGTCCATTGCAAGAAAGCCCCCGCTGCTTCCGACATGTCCTGGCCGACACCGTGTTCGCTCCCGCTCACCGCTGCAGGATCCAACTCCGTCGCGATCCGAACCACCGCTGCGACCGCTGTAACCTGAACCAGGTGCAACAGGCGGCAGGCCCCGCCTGCTGCAGTCGCATGTGGAGGATTCGTATCGGGAACACCTGCAGTGCGGAGCGCGATCATGCGAGTGGTTCCGGTGCTGGACTTGAAGAACGGCTGCGCGGTCCATGCCGTCGCGGGTCGGCGGAGCGAATACAGAATCGTCCAGAGCGTACACGGGTCGGGTCAGGCCCCCGTTCTGCTGGCCCAGGCGCTGATGCGTTCGATTAATACACACGACCTCTACGTGGCCGACCTCGATGCGATCCTGGAAAGGGGGAATAACGACCAGACCGTGCGCGCCCTTGCGGCGGCAGGCGCCCGGGTTTGGCTGGATCGAGGGATACGCAGCGAGGACGACCTTAGCCGTGCCCTCGCCACCGGTGCCCACGCCCTTATTCTTGCCCTGGAGACCGCACCACCGGCCAAAGTAGTGGCGCGCTGGCTTCGGAGCGGTCGCCGTCTCCCCCCTGTGATCTTGAGTATCGACATGCTGGACGGCCGCCTGGTGGCCGACGATTTCTCGCAAACGGGCGACGTGGACGAGGTGGTCAAGCAGGCCGTCGCCCTCGGTATTTGTCGCATCCTGCTGCTCGACTTACAGTCCGTGGGCCGTGCGTCTGGCCCGACGGTCCTGGAATTTGGCCGCAGGATTCGTCGGCTCTGGCCGGAACTGTGGATATGCGGTGGTGGGGGCGTGCGCAACGTCGACGACTTGCTCGCCGCCCAGAGGGCGGGCTTCGACGCCTATCTCGTCGCCACAGCGCTGCATACCGGGAAAGTAGATCGCCATAGCTTAGAATACCTTAGACGCATACGCGACCGGGCACCTCATGACCGGACAGATTCCCCGATTTAGGGGGGAATTCGGCGCGTGATCAGAGGACGATGCCATGCCGCAGGCAATTGTGGACCCGGAGGAGCTGCGGCGATTCGCCCAACGGCTCCGCCAGTTCAACCAGCAGGTCGAACAGCAAATGGCTTCCTTGCATGCCCAGCTTCGCGAGTTGGGTAATACGTGGCGCGACCAGGAACATCAGAAATTCCTGGAAGCGTTCGAGCAGACATTGCAGGTGCTCCGCCGCTTCGTCCAGGCAACCGAAGAACATATTCCATTCCTGCTACGCAAGGCCCAGCGGGCCGAGGAGTATCTCGAGCAGCGTTGAGTCGCCGACGGGTTCGACGTCGCCTTGAGCTGCAAACCGCACCGGCGGCGCACGCTGTCGACGTCGCGGCACGGCTCGCCCAGCAAGGACCCACGGGATCACGAGCGGCAGAAGCGGCGAAAGGAACACCGATGACAAGCCAAGTCGACGTTCGTGCGGTAGAAAGGCTCCGTGAGTTTCAGACCGAATTGGCTGCCTTCTGCCGGGACGCTCAGAAGGTGGCCGAATCCGCGCTGAACACAGTGGGGCAGCTTCAGGACTGGCTCGATCAAGAAGCACGATATTGGTCGGCCATGCGAAGACGCTGTGAGGACGAGCTCTCCCTGGCACGGACCGAACTGAATCGCGTCCGCATAGCCACTCCACCCAAGCAGCCCCCACGCGACACGGACGCCAGGCTGGCCGTGCAACGTGCGCGACGCAGGCTTGATCATTGCGAGCAGGCGCTGGCGGAGCTTCGTGCCCTGAAACAGGAGCTTTTGGCGGCCTCCGACGAACTGCGGAAGGGACTGGCGCCGCTGAGTCGGCACGTGGCCGGTCCCGCCCCGAAAGCGGTGACAAAGCTTGAGGAGATCCTCAGACGGATCGAAGCCTACTTGCAGCCGCAACCGCCAGGGGTGGACGTGAGACCTCAAGCGGGGCAAGACGACAGCTAGGGGGTAGTCTGATGTCGCTCCTGCAGGCCGATGCAGCCCGGCTCACCAAGCGGATCAACCAACTGCGGCACCGAATCGATGAGATACGCGACATCTGGAAGGATCGCGTCGCGGACCAGTTTTTTGCCAACGACATAGCGGAGCTGCTCGAAGCGGCAGAAGTTGCCGTCCACGCAATCCAGGACTGCGATGGGCGTCTCCATCGGATTCGCCAGCGTCTCCAGCAGCTACGCGATACGCTATGAGAAATGTGTCTGCTGGGAGTCGATTAGATCGCGCCGGCACGTGCAGGCGCCCTTGCTCAGGAGCCGAAGGAGCCCGGCCCACTAGTCCCGGACCGACCGATGCTCCTGCGGCAGGTCTAGCCGTCCGATGGAACGACCGACAGTTGGGGCCACTCAAAACTACAAATGGCCCGGTTGTTCACACTGTACCTGTGGCACCGGTGCCGGGCCCCTTCAGCCCGGCGGCACAGGCAACCCGCGATGGAGCGACACTACGGGAGGAGGGAACGGAGCTCGAGTTTGCTCGCCAGATCGGTCACGCTTGGAGCCGACGTGCTAATGGATCAGTTTGACGCACGTTCGATACTCGATCCACGGGTTGCGGACCTGGTGGACAGCGTCGCCCGCGCCGTGCGCGAGCGTGCCCGTCGCGAGGCTGAAGCGCACCGTCGCCGGGCAGAAGCGATAAAGAACAACAGGCTCCGCATTCTGGACAACGTCCGTGCGGTGTTGCGCGAGGCGGAGAATCGACGCTCTCAACTGCGCGACCGGCTGGCGAACCGAAAGGCGGAACTTGCCCAACTGGAGCGGACTTACGTTGCCGAGTTCGAGGCACTCCGCAAGCTCTTGCGCCAACGCCACCGCGAGTATCGGAGTCGGATCGAATCAGCACGTCGGTCTTATCAGCAGGCTGTGTGGGAGTCCTCTACGCTGCATGAAGCTCTCAAGTCCGGCGTGCAGTCCGATCTTACCAGTTACGGTGCCTGTCTGGACGAACTGGCGGACCGGGCCAAGGCGGCGCGTCAGCGGGCCATTGAGATAGCGGCCAACTGGGGCATCTCGAGTCTGGACGTCACCCCCTACGTCGCTGAGCCTGCTGCCACGGCTGCGGAACTCCGCACCGGCATCGAGACGATCGTCACGGAGATCGAAGAGAGCGTGGCTCGGGCGGAGAACACCCCTACCTTGGGCGGACGAGGTGTTCTGGCGGCTGGGCTGGCGGCGTTCGCCGCCACCGCAGGGACCCTGGGGTACGGAATCGCCTCGGGCAATCCGGTCCTTTTTGGCTTGCTCAGCTTGGGAACCGGCCCCATTGCAGGGGGACTGGTTGCCCTGGGGACGTATCTCTGGAACAGGCACCGGCTGCGTGCTTTGCTGAGTTCTGTGCTGGGCCGCGCCGACTGGGTCGTCTCGAATGCGAGGGCGTGCAAGAAGATGCTGGCGATCGAGGGACTCCAGCGGGTGCGCAAGGACCGGGAGCGGCACCGCTCCGAGGTGCGGCGGCTCAAGGACCAACTGGGGGAGAATCTGGACAGCGCGCGACGGGCGTTGCAGGAGAGCCGCGGAGAGATTCTAAACGTCCGCCTCGTCAAGCTCCGCACCTTGCAGCAGAAACTGGAAAACGCCCGCAGCGAACAGGACGCGTTTCGACGCGACGAGGAAGAAGCGCTGCGCCGCTGGCGTCGCGAGCAACTGATGCAGGTCCGTCGCCAGGCAAGGGAGGACGAAAGGCGGGTCGAGCAGCAGTTCCATCATGAGATCGACCAGGCAGCCGACCGGTTCGACCAGACTCTGGAACAGCTCCACCGGACGGCCCAGGCTTTGTGGCAGGAAGTGCGCCGCCGCTTTCCCCGCTGGGAGGAACTCGGTGCCGAGTGGCAACCGCCGGACACGGTGCTGTCCTACATGCCCGTGGGCACACTGGAAGTGCATGTGGAGCGAATCTCCGGTTTCTCCTCTGACTGGCATGTGCCCCCCGAGAGTCGCACGCTGGCTCTACCCGCGTTGCTCCCCGTCCCGGTCCCACACGCCCTGCTGGTATCGCCGGAAAATGAACCCGCGGGTATGGCTGCCAGTCCCCTCGACTGGTTCGCTTCGATCGCTGCTCGGTTCCTCATGGCGCTCCCACCGTCGCAGGCCAGGCTTCTCTTGTTAGACCCGGTCAATCTCGGGGCGCCGTTCGGTGGCTTCATGCACCTCAGCGACTTTGACCGGCGGCTCATTTATCAGCGGATCTGGACGGTGCGTTCCGACGTTGAGCAACAACTGCGTCTTTTGTTCGAGGAAATGGAAACGATCCTGCAATCCTGTCTGCGGAACGAGTACGCCGACCTGGACCGGTACAACCAAGCGGCAGGCGAGATGGCCGAACCGTTCCGCCTGGCCGTGCTGACCGATTACCCGGATGGCCTGTCCGAACCGGTTCTTGAGCAGCTCGAAACGATGGTGCAGAACGCCCGGCGTTGCGGCGTGAGCGTTCTGCTGCTTGAGGGTCGGCAGACGCGGACAGAGACCAAATCACATGTGTTCCCGGTTAGGCTCCAACGGAATGGGAGGATTCCTCTGAACTGCAGCGGCGTCCCCCTCGAGCTTGTTCCAGAGGAGGGCCCCCCGGCCGACGTGCTTACGCGCCTGGTCCGCGTGGTGGGCGAGTTTGCCGTGGAACGTGGCAAGGTGGAGGTGCCGCTGGAGAAGGTCCTGCCGCCTGCCGGCCGGTGGTGGCAAGCCTCGAGTGCGGAGGGGTTGAGCATTCCGCTGGGGGTGCGCGCCGCGAATGCGGTTCAGCAGCTTCGGTTGGGGGCCGGCACGGCGCAGCACGTGCTTGTGGCCGGAAGAACGGGCTCTGGAAAGTCGAACCTGCTCCACGTCTTGATCGTCTCGGCTTGCCTCAACTATAGCCCCCGGGAACTGCAGCTCTATCTGGTCGACTTCAAAAAGGGGGTCGAGTTCAAACCGTACGCGGAGCACGAGCTGCCCCATGCACGGGTGGTCGCGATCGAAAGTGAGCGAGAGTTCGGGCTGAGCGTGTTACGGCAACTCGACCAGGAAATGCAGCGGCGCGGTGAGCTATTCCGCGCGGCTGCGGTCCAGGACCTGCCTACCTATCGGCGCAAGTGCCCTGGCGAGACCATCCCCCGCGTGCTGTTGATCATCGACGAGTTCCAGGAGTTCTTCGTCGAGGAGGACGATATCGCTCGTGACGCCGCCCAGCTCCTCGACCGGCTCGTGCGGCAGGGCCGCGCCTTCGGTATCCACGTCTTGCTCGGCTCCCAGACGTTAAGCGGCACGTACGCTCTGCCGAGAAGCACGATCACGCAGATGGGGGTACGCATCGCGCTCCAGTGCAGCGAAAGCGATGCGCACTTGATCCTCGGCGAAGACAACCCCGCGGCTCGGTTGCTCAGCAGGCCGGGTGATGCGATCTACAACGACACAAACGGTCTCCGGGAAGGCAACCAAAGGTTCCAAATTGCCTTCCTCCCCCTGGCGGAACGGGAAGCGTACCTGCGCCAGATAAGCGAACTGGCGAAAACGCACGGCGTCCGACGCGATCGCGAGTTGGTCGTCTTTGAAGGTAACGTCCCCGCCGACCTGCTTAAGAACCGACCGTTCCGTGCCCTTCTCGACGGGGGAAACTGGCCCGGGCGACTGGAAGAGCTCAAGCTGTGGCCCGGTGAATCGGTAGCGTTGCCCGAACCCGTTACCGCCCACCTGGCGCCCGAAGCAGCCGCCAACCTGCTCATCGTCGGACAGGACGGCGAGCTGGCAAACGGTATGATGCTCAGTTTCCTGCTTCAGGCCGCCGCCCAGGTCACGCCGGTCAACGGTAAGGATTTGCCCCCTTTCGTGTACCTGGATGGACTGCCGTCGGAGCGGTCACCGCGCGAGCAATGGCAACGATTGGCGGAGCGTCTGCCCCATGGGTTGCAATGTGCCACTCGCCGGGACCTGGACTCCGTGCTCACGATGCTCTCCACCGAGCTTGACCGCCGGCTTTCTTCGGCTTCCGATGACTACCAGCCCATGCTGCTGTTCGTGTACGACCTCGGTCAATTGCGAACACTCCAGTATGCGGATGAGTTGTTCGGCTTCGGTGGCCCGACCGACAGTTCCCCGCAGGCCGTCAGCCCCTCCAGGTTGTGGCAGCGTCTGCTCCGAGAAGGCCCTACAGTCGGCATTCACGCGGTCGTCTGGTGCGATTCGCCAGCGGATGTGTGGCGCATGCTCACCCGCACCCTCCTCCGTGAATTCGCCTGGCGAATCGCGCTGCAAATGAACGTGAACGATTCCACAAGTCTGCTCGACACGCCGGCGGCGGGACGGCTGGGACCGAACCGCGCGATCCTCTACGCCGAGCAAACCGGCTCGCACGCACGATTCCGCCCGTACCGCGCGCCGGACAAAGCCGAGATCGACCGGATCTGCGCGCAGATCAGCCGGTTTCGGACCGACGTGCGCGCCCCCGGTGTTGGCTAAGCCGGTGGCCGTCGCTCCGACGGCGAACCGACGCCGAGAGGGGGCAATGCTGTCTAGTCCAGCACTTTGATCCGAACGTTCCGCCAGTGGATCTCAGCCCCCTCAGACTGGAACCCGATCGGCCCTTCCTTTAACTGCCCCGGTTCACTTTCACAGACCACCTCGCCGTTCAGACGAGCGGTCAGCGCACCATCCCTGGAAATGACCTCCAACGAGTTCCACTCCCCCACCGGCTTAAGCACGCGGCGACGGACATCGGGATAATCGCGGGCGTTGACCCGCGGAGCTCCTCCGATGGCAAAGATCCGCCCCACCTGTCGGTACATCCCCTGCACTTCGACACACTTGGGCCATACCCGGTGCTCACCGGTAATGTAGATGAGATACCCACTGTTGCCGCGGAAATCCCAGTCGTTTTTCAACCCCTTCGGACGGACGAACTTGAACTCAAAGCGAAGGACGAAGTTACGGTACGACTTCTTGGTCGCAAGGTAGCCGTTGGGCCGCCCGGCACACTTGATGACGTCCCCCTCAAATGACCATGTTTCCGGTGGGGTGTTGACGAGCACGAAGTCGTCGAGCGATTTGCCCAGCGGTACGAAACCTTCGTCGGCAGCGCGCACACGAAGGCGGTGACCCGAACAAAGTCCCAGGATTGCCACCGAAGCGATCGTAACGGCAAACGCGAGCTGCCAGAACCTGGAATGCCTCATGGTGTCTTCTCCGCAGCGAGTGAGCCGCTCCGGCAGGAGCCGCGCTGGCACGGGTTCGCGCACCGGAGCGAGCGATCTCGACGGTCCCATCAATGACTTTCGATAAGATACCAGATCGTGCGATAGCGTGCACCGACGCGAATGACGAGTTTCCCATCTGGCGATCGGGTGACCGGCACATTCTCCTTTGGAGCTCCGAGGGGGTCGAGCGCCCAGCATCGGACGCGGCCCCCCAAATTGGGCAGCTCAAACACGCCCTCCACGCCTTCGACGAGCGAAGGTGCGGTTCCCCAGTTCCGTCCCAGAGTCGCTTGCAGGGGGTCCTTCCAGGGGTCGGTCAGCCACCGCATCCCTTTGTTCGCCGCGTAACCGGCCAGGACAACCAGTACCCGGCCGTGCTCGAATGTGCCCTGCACGGCGGTCATGGCCACGCATGCCCAACCATCCTGAAGCGATCGAACATCGCGCACCGTGATGTTTCCTAGCTTTACCACCCCATCGCCCAGGTATCCCACCGCGAATCGCGTCCGCCGTGTCACCGCAGTAACCAGCCCGCGGCCATTCCGCAGGCTCCACCGCAATTCCCCCGTGTCCGTGGCAAAATGGTCCGTCTCGCGAAGCGTGCGATCCACCGGACTCCGGGGGCCGGGACCAAGGGAAAGAGCAACACGACGAACGAGTGCCACTTCGACCGGCGTCCCCAGACTGCTGCCATCCACCAACCTCCAGGCGTGAGCGGTCCTCAACAAGTCCCGCTCAACCTCCTCCGGCAGGGGGATGATCACGGGATCTCGGCCGGTGGCCACGTCCCCCCTGCGGAACAGGGCGGCCGCAATCGGTAGAGTGGCCATTTTCAACGGGTGTTGGTCGATATCGAAAAATCCCCAGATTCGACGGGCATCCCACGCGCTCGTGCGATGACAGTAGCTAAACGCGTAGATCGCGTCCCAATCCTGAAACGCAGCATAGGCGGCGAGCAACAGGAATGCCTCCGCGGAGTAGGTGTTCGGTGCCGGATGGTTGTACTCGGTAACCGTGTGGGGCTTTCCGAAAACGCGGCGCAACGCCAGTCGCGGAATCGTTCCCCCTCGAGCGTTAACCATGCTCAGGTTGCGGACATACCAGTTCCCCGGGTCCCAGGGGCGCCCCGGAAAGACGGGATGTTGCCAGTACGCGTGGGTGTCGATCCAATCGAACCGG
>JALSID010000263.1 GCA_026981825.1 Planctomycetota bacterium | reverse complement strand
CCTGCTGTCCGGCCGGGCCGTGGACTACCAGGTGAGAAATCGCCACAGGTCGTATGCTTTTCGTCCGATGTAGCGGCCGGCTTCCGAACCGCCGATCGCGCCGATCCCTGCGCCGATCACCGCTCCGACGGGCCCGCCCACCGCAGCGCCCGCCGCTGCGCCGTAGATCGCTCCACCGATTCCTCCGGCCGTCCCGGTGGCCTGTCCCACGTGACCGCGCCACCGCTCGTCGTTGGAAATGCGGCCCTGCCGGTACGCTTTTTCACGCTGGTAGGCCTCGTAGCTTCCGACTACTACCTCGATTCCCACCGATACCGGGCCGCAGGCCGATTCGACTACCCTCCCTACTCGGCCGATCACCCGGGATACTTGCGTAGCGGCTTCGGCTGCCTCGTCCGCGTGCCGCGCCGCTGTTCCTCCGTACGCCGTTGACCTGGAGACGCCGTATGCACCTGCCGCTGCCTCGGCGGCTTCGTCCGCGAACGTGCCCAGCACGCGGCCCGCTCTACGAGCGGCGCGCGTCGCACCGACGCTACCCTCAGCCGCTTCCTCGGCCCCCGAGAAGTAGGAGAAGTACTTTCGCAACACGGGGCGCGCCCGCACCACCGCAGCCCAGGCTTTCTGTTGTTCACTGCCAGTAACGGTCGCGACATGTTCCACCTTCGGAACACCCGGGGTACCATGGGAGTGTGTCGTGCGGATCACGAGGTGTCGCAAACGGCCCTTCGAGGCATATTCCAGTACCTTTACCGCGGTCCTTTTCTCCCACGGCGAGCTGTACTGCGAGAAGGCGATATCCTCCGCCTTCTTGATCACCCACTCGATCTCCTTCTGGTGCGGTGGCACGGGGGAGTTGCCCCCTTTAGCCTCGACCGTGAACAGAAGATCGCGTTTCGGGTCGCGCCAGACCTGGTCATAGCCCTGCCGATACCCGCCAGGGCCGAGGATCTCTTCCCACCCACGGGCTTTGCAGTACGCGCGTGCCCCCTCTTCGCCGATCTGCTCCGCCAGTCGCTGCCGCTCATCCAGTGTGGCGTAGATCCATTGGGAACGCTTGTCCGTCTGGCCCGGGAGGAAGGGGGGCGATTGCACAGCCAGGCCCGTCTGGGCCGGGCATTTCAACGCGAACGGACCGAACAGAACGGCGGACGCAACCAGTAGAGATCCAAACAGGCGCAGTACGGCGGAGTTTCTAAGCATACGCGAACGACCTCGACAATAGGTGAACCCGTGCCTGGCCATTTTCCTCTCCAATTGGTTCTCCTTCATTCCTCTGGAGTTACGCTTCACGGGCCGAGAATCTGACGCTCGGCTTTTCCCGGACCGCCGGATCGATCCAGGTCCCGCCGTCCGGTGGTTCCGAGCGAAACGCTGGCACCGGCACCGGATGAACCGGTGGGTGTCCACTTGAGCTACACGGGAGAGGTAGGAATTCTGACGGCGTCATCGGAGAGGGAGGCGTTGCAGGAAATGGGCGGTCTTCTAGAATGCGATTCTCGCATTGTCATTGCGGATAGGCAGCCGTGAGCGTGCCGTGTGGTGCTGTGAGGGCTTGGTCGGGGCGAGCGACGGATGGGCTTGGGGCGGTTCCGCCGTCGAGTCGGTCGTCTACAATCCCGATGAAACGGCTGGCGTTGCGCCATGACCAAACGCGAACCGAACGGAGCGTGACGGAATGAAGACGGACGATCTTCGGGAGGCTTTTCTGAGCTTCTTCGAGAGCAAGGGGTGTGTGCGTTTGCCCAGTGACAATCTGGTGCCGCGCAACGACCCAACCGTGCTGTTCACTCCTGCCGGGATGAATCAGTTCAAGAAGAACTTCATGGGGTTGGGGGATCCGAATCTGAAGCGAGCCACCACCTGTCAGAAGTGCTTGCGCACGGCGGACATCGAAAACGTGGGGCGCACGCCGTACCACCACACCTTCTTCGAAATGCTGGGCAATTTCTCGTTCGGGGACTACTTTAAGCGGGAAGCAATCCATTGGGCCTGGGAGTTCTGTACAGGCAAGCAGTATCTGGGCCTGGAGCCGGACCGGTTGTCGGTGAGCGTCTACAAGGATGACAAGGAGGCGTACGACATCTGGCATTCGGAGATAGGGATCCCTGCCGATCGGATCGTGCTGGGCGATGAGGATGAGAATTTCTGGCCGGCGGGGGCACCTTCGCAGGGGCCAGACGGCATCTGTGGCCCGTGTTCGGAGATCTTCTTCCATCCGAACCCCGGGGATGAGGGGGTTGAGATCTGGAACCTTGTGTTCACCCAGTTCGAGCGGAAGGGGCCACCTCCGAACAACTTGTTCCCCCTGCCCCAGAAGAACATCGATACGGGCATGGGCCTGGAGCGAACGGCTTCTGTTCTGCAGGGGGTCTACGACAACTTTAAGATCGACATCTTCGTGCCGCTGATCGAAGCGATCTGCGATTTAGTCCGCTATCGCTATCAGGATGGCACGGCGGAGTCGGTTCGGGCGCGGCGGATCGCCGACCACATCCGTGCGGTGACGTTTTGTGTGCATGAGAACGTGTTTCCGTCCAACGAGAAGCAGGGCTACGTTGTCCGCCGCTTGCTGCGGCGATGCGTCGTGGACGGCTATACGTTCGGGGTAGTGGAGCCTTTCCTGTACAAGCTCGTTCCGGTTGTCGCCAGTGTGATGCGGCGTCCCTATCCGGAGCTGGTGGAATCCAGCGAGCGTGTGGCTCAGGTGGTGCGAAGCGAAGAGGAGAATTTCCATCGCACGCTGGAGACGGGGATCAACTTTTTGCATGCCGAGCTGGACCGGGTGCGGAAGGCCGGTGAGCGGGTTTTCCCGGGCGAGGCCGCGTTCCGGTTGCACACGACCTATGGCTTTCCGGTCGAGCTAACGGAGGCTCTGATCCGCGAGCAGGGCTTAAGCCTGGATTGGGACGCGTACCGCCGCTGTTGGGAGGAACATGTGGAGCGAAGCGGTGCCGGGGCGTTCGCGGGGGCAGTTTTTGCCAAGGGGCCGATTGATGAGGTCCGCAAGCGGCTGCCTCGAACGGAGTTCCTTGGCTACGAAACCACCGAAGCAGACGCTCGCGTGGAGGCGATCATCGTGGGCGATCGTGAGGTGGACGTTCTCGCGTCCGGTCACGAGTCGCAGGCGATTCTGATCCTGGACCGGTCGCCGTTTTACGGGGAAGCAGGTGGGCAGGTGGGCGATACGGGATGGATTGTGTCCTCAGCAGGCGCCCGCTTCCGTGTTCAGGACACGCAGCGGGATGAGGAGCTGATCCTTCACATCGGCACGCTTGAGGAGGGGACAGTACGTAGGGGCGAGCAGGTCAGGGCGTGCGTGGACGCGGATCGGCGTGCGGGCATTCGTCGTGCCCATTCGGCCACTCACATCCTCCACTGGGCGCTCAGGACCGTGTTGGGGCCCCATGCAGTCCAGGCGGGCTCGCGGGTGGACGAGGACTACCTTCGCTTTGATTTCACGCATCCGACCGCTCTCACGGAGGAGGAAGTGCGTCGCATCGAAGATCTGGTCAACGAACGGGTCATGCAGGGGGAGCCGATTCGGTGGGAGTACATGCCGTTGGAGGAGGCGCGGAAGCAGGGGGCAATGGCGCTGTTTGGGGAGAAATACGGTGACGTGGTGCGGGTCGTGAGTATGGGGGAATTTAGCCGTGAGCTGTGTGGTGGGACGCACCTGGACAGCACCGGTCAGGTGGGGCTGTTCAAGATCATCTCCGAGGAATCGGTCGGCGCCGGAACGCGGCGCATTGTGGCTCTGACGGGAAAGAAGGCATTGGACTATGTCCGCCAGCGTGAGGCGGAGCTGGTGGGCCTGGCTCGAACGTTGAAGACGCCGCCTGCGGAGCTTCACCGGCGGGTTGTGGCTCTGTTGGACGAGGTCCGTGACCTGAAGAAGCGCCTCTCCCGCCGCCAGGCAGCTCAGGGACGGGAGTCGGTGGAGGAGATGTTGGAGCGGGCCGAACGGGTGGGGGATGTACGGGTAGTGGTACGCGAGCTGGACGAAGCTACGCCGGAGGAGATGCGTCAGATTATCGACTTGCTCCGTCGCAAGGGCAGCCCGGTCGCGGCTCTTCTGGCCACGCGGTCCGATGGTAAGGTGACGATCATTGCCGGGCTCAGTCGAGAGCTGGTTCAGCGCGGCCTCAGTGCCGCGGATTGGGCGCGTGCGGTGGCTCGCTACGTTGGTGGTGGCGGCGGAGGCCGGCCGGACATGGCCCAGGCGGGCGGCAAGAATCCCGATGCTCTTCCTGAGGCCCTTGCGAAGGCTGGGGACTTGATCAAGGAGCAACTGCAACGAAGCGGCGAGCCGTCCACGGCGTAGGGCGAGCGGCGGCGCCTGCGGCCCGCGCCTGGTGCCCCTGCCTGCGTTGCGTCTGGCCGTCCGCTGTCGGCGCGTTTTGACGAGGCGCGTGAGCTGCGGAACGATCTGCTCGGTGGTGGGGCGGCAGGCAGAGGCGTGGCTGTTTGGGTGTTGACGGGGCGGGGATGCCGGAGACGGTGTTGCGGGGTTATTCGCCTGCGGTTGGCTTGGCAGAACCGTGGAGACTACCACAAGCTGAACGGAGCAGTAGGGGACCCGGGTAGACTGGAGCGGTGGGCGGCGCGGAGTGGGAGGCATTTGGGCGGAACCGTCTGGTTCTGCGGCGGGCGGTCGTTGACGGCTACCCAGGGAAGGGCATAGCATGGTACGTACCGTTTCGGCGGTACGGTTGGTTTCGTGCCGTTGGAGCACGTCCGCGACTTTGCTCCGCGCGGTGTTCACCCTTTCCGTTTATGTGGTCGAGCGGTGAGTCGGCCTGGTGGTGGTGTTCGGTACGCCGTGCCGTGGAGCGGGGCTTTCTCCTCGGTCGGCGTCGTGCGTTGCCCCTCGCCGCGCGACTTTGGGAGTG
Source organism: Planctomycetota bacterium (assembly GCA_026981825.1). Taxonomy (GTDB): domain Bacteria; phylum Planctomycetota; class Planctomycetia; order JALXBF01; family JALXBF01; genus JALSID01. The sequence goes on along the minus strand of JALSID010000263.1, from coordinate 10,594 downwards.
TCGGAAACACGAGGAGTTTGGAGGCGGCAATGGCTGTACCGAAACGGCGGACGAGTCGGTCCAAGCAGGGCAAGAGGCGGAGTCATTTGCGCATGACACCGCCCAACGTGGATTTTTGCCGACGGTGCTCGCGGCCGGTTCCGTCCCATCGGGCGTGTCCGCACTGCGGTTACTATGGTGACCGGAAGGTATTGCCTGTGGAAGAAAAGGAGTAAGGGCGGATGAAGGTTGCACTCGATGCAATGGGGGGTGACTTCGCGCCCAGTCCCGTGGTCCAGGGGGGGGTGGAGGCTGTAGCTCAGTACGACGGGCTCGAACTGGTCCTGGTTGGACCGGAGGACGTCGTCCGACCGTTGGTCGCAGAGTTTCGCGGCGAGGGGTTACCGATCAGCGTCGTGCATGCGCCTCAGGTGGTGGACATGCACGAGAGTCCGGCCGAGGCTCTTCGACGCAAGCCCCAGTCGTCGATCATGAAGTGTTGGGAGCTCTTGGCACGCCGGGAAGTGGACGCGATTGTAAGCGCGGGAAACACCGGCGCGGTTGTGGCTGGTGGTTTGTTCACCCGCCGTTTCCTGCCGGGCATCAAGCGGCCGGGGATTGCCGTTTCTATCCCCGCCCCGACGGGGGCCTGTGTGCTGATCGATGTGGGGGCAAACACAACACCGCGGCCGGAACATCTCTTCCAGTATGGTTTGATGGGCCTGGTCTACGCTCAGAAGATCCATCAGGTCGAACACCCACGGATCGGTTTGCTGAACGTTGGTACCGAGGACGTGAAGGGCAACGAGCTCACCAAGGAGACCCATCGTCTGTTCAATTCCAGCCATCTAGCCGAGAACTTCGTGGGCAACATTGAGGGCCGCGATATCTTCGTGGGTAAGGCCGACGTAATCGTGTGCGATGGGTTTGTGGGCAACGTGGTCCTGAAGGTGTGCGAAGGTCTGGTTGAGATGATGCTGCGGACCACGGCGGAGGAGTTGCTCCGTCGTTTCCCGGGCGACATGTCCGGTCATGTCCGCGAGTGTTTCCAATCGCTTTCGCAGCGGTATCACTACAGCACGTACGGAGGGGCTCCGCTGCTGGGAATCGACGGGATCTGCATGATCTGCCACGGCAGCTCTGATGCCCACGCGATCCGCAACGCGGTCCGAGCTGCGGCGGAGTTCGTTCGTCTGGGCGTGAACGCTGCGATCAAGCAGGAGTTGGCCCTGGACTAGTTCAGCGCCGGGTGGAACCTCTACCGGAGGCCTCTCTACGGGGGCACCGAAAAGTGCGCGATGCTGAGCGGTCCGCTTGCGCGCACTTTGCGCCGTCGCGTTTCTTCTTTCCGCAAGGGCAATCTGGATGGCCGATGGGGGGCGCAGCGGATAGGCGGTCGCCAAAGGCAGAGCGGTTTATAATCCTGTGCCACGACGGTAACCGGACGGCTTGACGTTTAGGGAGCGACATACGAGATGCCGAAACGGGCTGTACTGTTCGCGGGGCAGGGGGCGCAGTATGTGGGGATGGCACGCTCGCTTGCGGAGAAGTTCCCCCCGGCGAGGGACTTCTTTGACCGGGCGTCTGAGCTACTGGGGTTCGACTTGCTCGATACCTGCCTGAACGGGCCGGAGGAACGGCTCAATGCGACGGACGTGAGCCAACCGGCCATTTTCGTGGCTTCGTGGGCTGCGGTGGAGTGGGCGCGGGCGGAGCAGCCGGAACTGCTCGACGGCATCGAAGCGGCCGCGGGGTTGAGCCTGGGGGAGTACACAGCGTGTGTATGGGCGGGCGTCTTCGAGTTCGAGAGCGGCATACGACTGGTTGTGCAGAGAGGGCGCGCGATGCAGACTGCTTCGGAACGGGTGCCTTCAGGGATGGCAAGTGTCCTGGGGGCATCGCGGGAGCAGGTTGAGCAGCTCATCGCGGACGTTTCCCAGGCTGGCCGTCTCTGGATTGCGAATCTCTTGTGTCCGGGCAACATCGTGGTCTCGGGTGAGACAGCGGCGCTGGAGGCTCTGGAGCGACACGTCGGGGAACGGGACGATGGCGTGCGGGTGGTTCGCCTCGCCGTGGCAGGCGCGTTCCATACCCCCATCATGCAGCCGGCGCAGGAGGCGTTGTCGGCAGCGATCGATGCCACGGAGCTCCGCGATGCTCGCTGTCCCGTCTATTCCAATGTGGATGCGGCCCCCCATACCGCGGCGGTGGAGATTCGCGAACTGCTGAAACGGCAACTTATGAGTCCGGTGCTTTGGGAGCAGAGCATCCGGCGCATGGTCGAGGATGGGGTGGAGGAATTCCTGGAGGTCGGGCCGAAGCGTGTGCTCCGCGGTCTGCTTCGTCGCATCGATCGGACACTAAAATGCGTTAACCTGGAAGTCTAGGGAACCCGCCTGCGGGATGTGGCCCGGGGTGCCGGGCGGTGGTGGAGAACCTGCCGCCGCTGCACCCGATTGCGGTTGAAAATCGCGCTGGACAACGGAGAGAATAGGCGGTATAGGAAAGGCGTATCGGTTCCTGCGCGCTCGACGTAGCGGTGCGCAGGGTGGTGTTGGGCGTAGTCGGATCCGAGCAAGCGGAGGGTTTGGTTGTGGCAGAGAACTTCACCGAACAAGAAATCGAACAGAAGGTCAAAGAGGTCGTCAGCGAGATCTTCAACGTCGAACCGGACAAGGTGAGCCGGGAGACGTCGTTCACGGGTGATTTATCGGCCGACAGTCTGGACCTGGTCGAGTTGATCATGCGGTTGGAAGAGACCTTCGATATCAGCATCCCGCCCGAGGAGGCGGAGAAGGTGCAGACCGTCGGTGAGGTGATCGACTGGCTGAAACAGGAGCTCGGTCAGGGTGTCGAGTTCTGACGCATTCGTGGTGCTGGTGACGAACCGATCGCCCTCCGCGTCGTCGCGGAGGGCGGTTGACTAAGCAGTCGGTTGGACAGAGACACCATGGCCGGACTCGGCAAACCGATCACGGTTGAGGAGCGGATCATCCAGATCGTAGCCGATATTCTCGGCTTGCGGCGCGAACAGGTCGGGCGCGAATCGGTGTTGACCGAGCTCGGAGCAGATCCCTATGACCTAGTCGAAATCGAGCTGGAGATCGAGGAGTACTGCGGGGTCAGCATCGATGCCCGGCGGCTTCGCAGAGCGAAAAAGGTGGGAGATCTGATCCAGTTAGTCGAAGCGCAGATAGGACCCCTAGCGACTAAGGAGTAACATGAGGCGGCGGGTCGTCATCACCGGGCTCGGTACCATCAACAGCCTGAACTCCGATCTGGAGACCTTCTGGTCCTTGCTCTGCGAAGGCAAGAGCGGAATCGGTTACATCGAGAAGTTCGACACCTCGGACTTCGCGATAAAGTTTGGCGGCGAGATCAAGGATTTCGAGCCTACCCGCTGGGTGGACGCTCGCGAGGCACGCCGGCTCGATCCCTTTGCCCTCTATGCTCTTGCAGCAACCCAACTGGCGATAGAAGACGCCGGACTGGACTTCCAGGAAGAGGACCCCTACGAGTGCGGCGTGCTCATCGGCAGCGGGATCGGTGGCCTCCGCGAGATCGAAGAACAACACACGCGATTGCTGGAAAAGGGACCGTCGCGCATTAGCCCCCACATGATCCCAAAACTCATGGTCAACGCGGCCAGTGGCCAGGTCTCGATCCGCTACGGCCTGCGCGGGCCGTGCAGCGCGGTGGCGACCGCGTGTGCGTCCGCATCCAACGCCCTGGGCGACGCGTTTAAGATCATCCAGAGGGGGGATGCGGATGTGATGATCGCCGGCGGCACCGAGGCGGCCCTTCTTCCCATGGGACTGGCCGGTTTCACCGCCCTGCGGGCGCTGTCGCGCAGAAACGACGCCCCCGAGCGCGCCAGCCGGCCGTTCGACAAGGACCGCGACGGCTTTGTCCTGAGCGAAGGAAGCGCGGTGTTGATCCTGGAGGAGCTGGAGCACGCCAAACGGCGCGGGGCGCGTATCTACGCCGAATTCGTGGGCTATGGGATGTCCAGCGACGGCTGCCACATCACCGCCCCAGAGCCGGAGGGCCTCGGAGCGGCCCGTGCCATGGCATCCGCTCTGCGCGACGCCGGCCTCGAGCCGCAAGACATCGACTACATCAACGCCCATGGTACGTCTACTCCCTTGGGCGACATTGCTGAAACGAAAGCGATCAAGCGGATCTTCGGCGAACATGCGTACAAAATCCCGGTCTCCAGCACCAAGAGCCAGATGGGTCATCTGCTCGGTGCATCAGGCGCCCTCGAATTGCTGATCTGCTGCCTGGCCATTCGCGACGGCGTCATTCCTCCCACCATCAACTACGAAACCCCCGATCCGGAATGCGACCTGGATTACGTGCCCAACGTCGCGCGCAAACAACAGCTCCGTTACGTGATGTCGAATTCCTTCGGCTTTGGGGGGCATAATACCGCCCTCGTGATCGCTCGCTACGACGGCCCCGAGAGCCGATGTCGAGGCTGATCGGTTGCCGCTTCCGCTCTGCAACGCGGGAGCCCGAGGCGGCCGGCCCCGCAGACCAGGTCGCAAGCACATGTGGCCACACCGGGTTCTTGCTCAAAGCGATCACGGCGAGGACGGAGCAGAAAGATGGCAGCCGACCCCAGCGCACATGAGATCGAGCAGAAGGTCAAGGCGATCATTCGGGAGATGTTCACCATCGAACCGGAGCGGCTGAAAGCCGAAACGGAATTCGTGCACTGCGACCGTGGGATGGTCGAGGGGTTCCCCGCCGATAGCTCGCTCCACTGGCCGTGGGTGACCGAGGAGGACATGGCTGAGCTGGCCATGCGTTTGGAGGAAGCCTTCGAGATTACCATTCCCACGCGCGAGCTGGACGCGGTGCGCACGGTCGGAGACGTTATCGAGCTTGTCAAGCGCCACGTCCAGCGCGCAGGCGCTTCTTAAGCGACAGCATCCCGATCTCCAGCGGTGCCGTGATGCGGCTCCCGCACGGGGGGCCGACGCACCCGGTCTCCCCCCGCGGGGGAGGCCACACCAGCAGCGTATCCAGCCGCCCGTGGCGAGAGGGCGGACTGCCCTCGGGTCGGCGACGGAGCACCGATACGCCCGCCGTGCTCCGGCCGGGTGGAGCTAACCGGCAGTCGGGCCTGCGCCCGACCGCCTGCGCGAATGCGGTTTCCTCGAGGGGTTGCGGCGTCTTTCTTGCGACGAGCCTCGCTCGGGCCGACTTGCTGCCGGCCTGCGAAAGCGCGCGGTCTACCCCGGTTTGCACCACCGGGCACCTTCCTGGAAATCGTGGCAAAAAGCCGTTGGACGCCGACCCTCGGGGCCACAAGGGGCCGGGTGGCAGCCGGAGGGCTACGCCCTGTGCAAGGGGGCCTGGTCCCGGAAGATCCGGTTAGATGACGTAATACCAGGCCGCTTCGGAACGGCTGCTGTGCCGTCTCGGGCAATGTTCGCAGAGTTCATCCCCCAGCAAAGCGTACGCGGCACGCACCGCCTCCAGCGTGCTGGACCAGACGCCGGGTTGCTCGCGGTAAACATGGGCGTGGCCCACCAGGGCCGTCATCCCGGTTCGACGCAACGCTCCGGCCAGCTCCGGACGCACCCCGCACAGGAAAACCGTCACACCGCTCGCACGGACCTCGCCCAGGAACCCGTGCAGGATTTCCAGGCACGTGGCGTCAGGATTACGGATACGTTTCAAGCGAAGAACCAGAGCCTTCGTCTGCGGCCCGATCCGCGCTTTCATGAGCGAGATCGCTTGCTCCAGGGCAGGCGCCGAACCGAAGAACAGCTCGCCTTCCAGATTGAACATGCATAGCCTGCTGCAGACCGGGTCCGCCGGCGTCCGCTCCCGAACGACTCCCTCCGCCGTGACCACCAGCTCCGACAGATACAAGCGACCGGCCCGGGGCATGTAGAGCAGCACGGACAGGATCGTGCCGGCCAGAATCGCGAATTCGACCGAGATGCACACGCCGGCGACGGCGGTGGTCAGGAGCACCGCCGCGTCCGATCGCGACGCCCGCACGAAGTAAACCACGTCGCGCCACTCCACCATTCTCCATGCAGCCACAATCAGGATGGTTCCCAACGCGGCAACGGGCACGAACTTGGCCAGGGGGGCCAGGTAGAGGATCGCCATGCCAACGCACAGACTGGCGAAGATGCCGCTCAACTGGCTCCTCGCACCGGCGGCATAATTGACGGCCGAACGTGTGAAGGAGCCAGAGCCCGGCATGCACCCGAAAAGCGCTCCCACGGCGTTGGCAATGCCTTCGCTGAAGCACTGCTGGTTGGGCTCTACTTGTGTCTTGTCCCGAATGGCCAGGGCTTTCGCGATCGCGAGCGCTTCGAGCAACCCCAGGATAGCAATCGCCAGAGCCGGGCCACTGAGCTGCCGAAGCTGCGTGATCGAAAGCTCGGGAATCCGCGGCTCAGGCAGCCGAGCCGACAGGCCTGCGACCACCTCCACCGTGCCGTCTTCCCAGCCGGCCATCCAGACCAACCCACCCGCAGCAGCCAGGGCCAGGAACATCTCCGGTAACCGGATCCCGAGGCGATTTCCGGCCTTTCTCAGGCCGATGAGCACGGTGAGAGTTAACAGCGCCACAAGCACGGCCTGCCAGCGCGGCAGCCCGGACGGGAAGTTCGGCATTCCCAGCACGTGCTTGAGCTGGGTGCCGCTGATCAGGATCGCGGCCGCTACCATGAAACCCAGCAAAACCCCGCGGGATACGAACCGCGTCAGGTCGCCTACGCGGAACGCGGCGCAGGCAACTTGCAGCAGGCCGGTCAGGAGACTAAGCGTCACCGCGGCCTGCCAGCGGTCCGCTGGTGAGGCAATCCCGAGCTCCGCCAGGGCGCTGTAGAGAGCGATCGCGATCGCGTTGGTTGGACCGTGGATGAGGTAGCGCGAAGGGGAGAAAAGGGCCGCCACGGCGCACGTTATCAGGGCGGTGTAAAGGCCGACGACCGGTGGGAGACCCGCCACAAGCGCATAACCCATGGCCTGGGGGATGGTTACTGCTGCCACGGTAAGTCCGGCGGCAAGGTCGTGCCGCAGGTGGGCGATGCTGTAGCTGCGCAGGGCAGCAGCGATCGGAACGCTCAGCCCCGCAAGCGTTCCGTTCGGCTCCAAGGGCCGCCTTCCTACGAGCGGTACCGTCCCGTCCAGGTGCATCGGACCAGAACCGACAAACCGTCCAAAAGATACTATCATGAGTATCTTAGTGTCATGGGTTCGGGTGGGCAACGGCGTGGGTCCGCTGCAGGAGGTGCGGCAACGTCGGGCGGTGCAGAGACGGGGCGGTGTGGGTGGTCGAGCAACTGGCGGGAATAATGCGAGGGGGGCGGTAACGTGTGCGGACTGTTGGGGCAGGGCGGTATCGGGAGCGGTTCTTGGTAAACGCGGACAGAAAGTGAGCGGCCGTGGGGAGGCGAGAAGAGGATGGCGAGTGAGCTGGTGGAAATTGACGGTGCTTTCGGTGAAGGGGGAGGGCAGATCGTTCGCAGCGCGGTGGCGCTGAGTTGCCTTACGGGACGGCCGATTCGCGTGTACAACGTGCGCGCCCGCCGGAAGAATCCTGGGCTCGGCAACCAGCACGTAACCGCGATTCGGGCAGCGCGGCAGATCTGCGGAGCGCGGCTCGAAGGCGTCAAGGTGGGTTCAAGCACGTTTGAGTTTTGGCCTGGTCAGGTGCAGCCGGGCAATTACAGCTTTGACATCGGTACCGCCGGTTCGACAACCCTCGTTTTTCAGACGATCGTCTGGCCGCTTCTCAGCGTCGAAGGTGACAGCGTTGTCACGCTGGTCGGAGGCACCCACAACCCGCTGGCGCCGTGCTTTGACTATCTGGAGCTCGTGTGGGCTCCGTTTGTGCGTGCCTGCGGAGCGAACGTGGAGCTATCCATCCTGCGGTACGGATTCTACCCGGTGGGAGGCGGACGGATTCGGGCGAGGATTCATGGGCTGGGTGGTCTGCACCGGCTGAGGCCGCTTGTCGTGGAGGCGCGGGACGAGAAGGGGGTCATTCGCCTGTGGAGCCGGGTGGCGCGGCTGCCAGAATCGATCGCGGCTCGTCAGCGCAACCGAGCGGTAAAGCAGCTCGAACGGGCCGGTTATGAGGTGAGCGAAGCCGAGGAGGGGGTCGTCGAAGCGATGTGCCCCGGCACCTACGTTTTCCTGCACTACGAGGATTCGTTTACGCGTGCGGGGTTCCAGGCGCTGGGCGAGCGCGGCAAGCGTGCGGAACGTGTGGCGGACGAAGCGGTGGCCGCTTTCCTGGCGTACGTGGAGAGTGACGCGGCCCTCGACCCCCATATGGCGGACCAGATCGTTTTCCCGCTCGCTTTTGCGCGCGGATCGTCCTCATACACGACCAGCGAGGTCACGCAGCACCTGCTGACCCACGTGCATCTGCTCCGCCTGTTTCTGGATCGCGCTATTGAGGTGGACGGTGAGCTGGGCCGACCCGGCCGTGTGACGATCGCCCCTGCCGAAGCGGACGGGTAACCCGCGTGGGTGGGCATCGGGCGGTCCAGTCGTACCGGACTCTTCTCGTGCGGGGCGGGGCGCAACACCGGTTGTGTCGTGATCCGCTTCGGCGCGGGCAAACGCCGCAGGGACCTGCCCTGCGCGAGCTCAGCAGCCGGGGCGGAACCAGAGCTCGCCCGTGCTGGGGAGCGCATGAACGCGGCGCCGGTCGTGCCGTACGAAGGGTAGCGTCAGGCGAAGAGCAGGGAACCCGGGTGGAGCACCGAAACGATCCGGATGCACAACGCAGGCAGCGTCGGCGTGGCATACACGACGTGGCGCTCGCGTGCGGGGCCACGGCGGCCATTGCGGTCTGCGCGTACGCCGAGTGGCCTACGGTGATCGAGGTCGTCCGGAAGCCCATTCTCCTGCTTGCATATCCGGCCCATCCGTTGACCACGCTACCGTGTCTGGCTCTGGCAGTGCTCCTGGTAATCTGGCTCCGGACAGGGGGGTATCCACAGCCGAAGCCCCGGTCGATTCGTGTTCCCGGTAGGTTGGGAAAAGTGCTCGTTTGTGTCGCGGTCTTTGCGGCGGGGGTGATCGCCTGCTCCGTGGTGGGGCTGCCCTTCCGTGGGTTACCTCCCGCGTACCACGACGAGTTCAGCTACCTCTTCCAGGCACACACGTTTCTGGCCGGCAGATTGTACTTCGAACCCCATCCGCTGGCGGCGTTCTTCGACCAGATGCACGTGCTGAACGACGATGGCGTGTTTGCTTCGCGCTACTTTCCGGGGGTTGGGCTCTTCTACGCACCGTTCGTTGCTCTTGGTGTCCCGTTGCTGGGCAACTACCTTGCGGTGGGGCTGATCGGGGTGTTCCTTTGCTTGTTAGGGTGGCGTCTGGGTCTTGGCTGGTCGGCCGTGGTAGCGGCCGTCGTTTGTGTGGTGGTGCCGCCTTTGCCGGTGTTCGCCAATCTCTTGCTCAGCCACATTCCGACCACGCTTGGCCTGGTTGTTTGCCTCTGGGCATACGTGGCCAGTCTGGAGCGTTTTGGTGGTCGCCTGGCCTTTGTCAGCGGCGTCGGGCTTGCTCTGGCGCTTCTTTGCCGGCCGTTGACGGCGTTCGGTTTCTCCGTGCCGTTGGCTCTCCATGGAGTTTGGCGCTTGAGCCGCGGCCGGTCGGCTGTGGCGTGGAGGTGGGCTCTGGCGGGACTGATACCTGTCGTGGCCGGGCTGGCTGCTTTGGGCTGGTACAACGAGCAGTTGACGGGATCGCCGCTGCGCTCGCCGTACGGCAAGTACCTGGACATTTACACTCCGAGACATCGTTACGGCTTTTACAACGTCTCACGGGGTGCGGCTTACGACAATCCGAAAGTGCTGCGGAACTACGATTCGTGGGCCCGAGAGCTCACGCCCCTCCGTGCCGTGCAGTTGGCGATTCTCCGGGCGGCCACGGTGGGGCGCTGGACCGTTGGGGTAACGGCGGCGGCGTTTCTCGCGACTGCCGGGGTGTTTTTTGCCGTAGCCGCTCCGCGCTGGTGGCTTATCGTTTTGCCCGCTCTTGGCGTGCATCTTGCCTATTTTCCATATGCCTTCGAGGGGATTTTCGGACTGTCGTACGTGTTCGAGTCGGTTCCTCTCGCGGTGCTCTGGTTTGTCGCGACGGTGGCGTGGCTGGCCGGTAGGTTCCGGGCGGACGGGCGTGGTCTCGTTGCGGTAGGGTTGTTCCTGTTCCTGGTCGCGAATTGGATCAGGTTTGGTGTGGAGGGGGAGCGTTATGTGGTGTTGGGAGGTCCCGTGGACGAGCTTCGTGCTGCGCGCTCGCAAATCCTGTTCGCCAAGCGCTACTATGCCGATTTCGACCGGTTGCTGGCTCGTGCGGTGCAGCCCCCGGCGCTGGTATTCATCAAACCGGATCCAACCGATCGCCACCGGGACCTGGTCTACAACATCCCCCCTTTGAACGGCCCGGTCTTGAGGGCTCGTGACCGTGGTCCTCACGAGAACGCGCGGCTCATGGAGTACTATCCCGACCGAGAGGTATGGCTGTACGACGCTCGTAGTGGCAGGCTCTACAAGCTGCGGGATCGGCTTCCGAGGGGGGCTTCATGAACTGCGTGAGGTGGGGCCGATGCAGTCGGAAGCCG
>JALSID010000262.1 GCA_026981825.1 Planctomycetota bacterium | reverse complement strand
GTACCAGCAACTGGTTTCAGCGGTCAATCGATATCTGGAAAAAGCAAGAGGATGGGAAAAGGAAGACCGCGAACGGGCAGCCGATTTCATTGAGTCGATATACGACCGCTTCGGTTGGGGGGAGCCTGGCAGGAGGAGTAATCAGAGGAGAAATCAAGAACGGAAAAAACGGGAAGACCTCGAAAGGCTGAGGGGCGGCTGAGAGGGTATATTAAAATGCACCTGATCGTCACTACCTGCGGCACCAGCCTGCTGACCAACCTGGCGAGCAACGATGCCGGCCTTAGAAAACTCGCGATTGCCCATGCCAATGCGGAGAGCCCCGATCATCTGCCAACGGAAGCACGGGAACGGCTCGAGGCTCTGCTCGCCAGGGCGGAACGGGAACTTGCCGATGCCGACCGGGAAATGCAGCGCCGACTCTCCGCTGAGATGAACGGGCTGCATCTGTTGCGGCAGGAACCACCGAAACAGGCCCAAGGCATGCACTGGCTCGTGGCCAGCGACACCTGGCTGGGTCGAGGCACCGCTGCATGCGTCGCGCGGGCGCTGGAAAGCGTTGGGGAAAGGCCGAAATCAAGCCCATTCGGGGCCTGCGAACCGATGCGTTGGATGCCTTCCGCACAGGTGTCACCGAGCTTGCTCGCCTCTGTGCCCAAGACATCAAGGGCATGCGGGCTGGCGGCAGGAGGGTCGTCTTCAACCTCACCGGCGGTTTCAAGGCTGTGCAGGGCTTCATGCAGGCGCTGGGCATGCTCTATGCCGACGACATCGTCTACGTCTTCGAACGCACCGACACTCTGCTCCACATCCCGCGGCTCCCGGTGGAGCTCGATGCGCTGCAAATCGTGCGTAAACACCAATACGTCTTCCGGCGGTTGGAGGCCGGTCTTCCGGTTACTCCTGAGCAGGTGGCAGGCATGCCCGAGATGCTCTATGAACGGGCCGATGACATCATCGATCTCAGCGTCTGGGGGGAGGCGCTCTGGCACGAAGCCAAGTATGCACTGCTCGAAGAGAAACTGTGGCCGCCGGTCAGCGACAAACTGCGCTTTGGAGATGGATTCGAAAAGTCCGTGGAATCGGCATGCAAGCACCAACCCGACCGGCTGCGCATCGTCAACGAACGCCTGCTGCAACTTGCCAGGCATCTTGAAGAGAATGACTACAATCCGCAGAGGCTGGATTTCAAGAAGCTGAAGAGAAAGCACGGCCGCTGGACCCACGAATGCGACGCCTGGTCCGACCGCGACGCCAAGCGGCTCTACGGCCATTTCGAAGACAGCGTTGTGCTGGATGAGCTGGGTAGGCATCTCTGAACAGGGTTGACCACCCTCCCGCAAGTCGCACGTGGCACCCGCGGCGAAGTGCAACGGATCCTGTTGAACGAAGACAAGCTCAGAGCGTGCTTGCGCATTACGATCGAGGCGATCGACAACGGCCGGCTACCCGCCCCCGACACCGCCGCAGCCATACGGTTATGCCCCCTCGGTGGTGGGGTGAAGTGCGCACGCATTCGAAAAGAGGCTGCTTACGGTGAAACTCCATAACTATGCAGCGCCAGATTGCCATGTTCCCAACCTCGGAACAGGGCATGGAACGGTTCACTTTTGTGGCTGCAGCCGAGGGCGCAGAGCAGAGGGAGATAGTGTTCGTTGGTGGGGACGGCACGCTGGCCATGGGGGAGCGACCAGGGGTGACAGAGGGTGTCTTGGTCGCGACGCTCGATGGCACTCTCCACTACCTCCATGAATTCCGTCGCCCACGGTTCGGCCTCGCCCCAACGGGCCTGGCGGTCGAGCAGTGAGAGATTGTGTACCAGCCCACCGCTGGTGACGATGAGCACCCCCTCATCACGCAGCGGCCTCAATTGTTGTCCCAAGCGCCAATGCCACGCCGCGTCACGCTGGGGGCACAGGGTGAGTTGCAACACGGGGAAGGGCGGTTGCGGCCAGGCGGGGAGGAGGGGCGCCCAAACACCGTGATCCAAGGGACGGTCGGCCTCGTCGTCCACCTCGCCGAGCAGCCGTTGCAGTCGTTCCTTGAGCCAGAGCCCGGCCGCGGTGGCGTCGGGCAAGGGCCACTTCAGTCGGTAGAGCGCCTCGGGAAAACCATGGAAGTCGTACTGGATGGTGGGCTCGGCCACCCCACCGGCCAGAGTCGGCCTGTCCGCCAGCCAATGAGCCGAGAGGCAAAGCACGGCACGCGGTACTTCAGGGAGCCGTTGAGGCAGGCCTTGCCAGAAACGGCGCAGCGGTGTGTCTTCGATGGCGTGAATCGGTGCACCATGCGCCAGAAACCAAACAGGCAGACGGGCCATGAGAAACTCCTCCTACGC
>JALSID010000261.1 GCA_026981825.1 Planctomycetota bacterium | reverse complement strand
GCTCTCCGCAACAGCGACGACATCTTCATTCTGCATGGTAACCGGGAGCACGATCACCTGAAACGGAGCAATTGCCGTGGACCAGACGATGCCGTCCGAATCGTGATGGGTCTCGATCCGCGCAGCGAGGATCCGGTTCACGCCGATACCGTAGCACCCCATCACGAACGGCCGCCGCTGCTCCTGAGCATCCAGGAAGTAAGCCCCCATTGCCTCGGAGTACTTCGTCCCCAATTTAAATACGTGCCCGACCTCAATGCCGCGGCGAAGTCGCAACGGATGGCCGCATCGAGGACATGGATCTCCGTCGGTGGCGATCCGAAGGTCCGCGAATTCCGGCCAGGGGAAATCGCGTCCCGGAACAACGTTCACCAGATGATGGTCGCTCTCATTCGCACCTGTCACTCCCCGCGTCACGAGGGCCACCGAGTAGTCGGCAACGATCCTGCAGGAAAGCCCGACGGGGCCGGCAAACCCCACAGGCGCCCCCGTCACCGCCTTGACTGTGTCCGGATCCGCCATGACCAGCTCGGCCGCTCCCAGGAACCTGCGTATTTTAGCCTCGTTCGCTTCGTGGTCCCCACGGATCAAAACCGCGACGGGCTTGCCATCCGCCACATAGATGAGCGTCTTGATCATCTCCTGGGGGGTACAACCAAGGAATTCGCTGACCTGTTCGATCGTGGTTCGCCCAGGGGTGTGCACCCGCTGCAGCGGGGGTGCAGTTTGTGAGTCGGGGGGCTTCTGGATCGCAGACCGGATCAGATCAGAGATGCCTACCTCGGCGCGCTCTGTATTGGCTGCGTAGGAACACGAGGTGCACTGGACCAGCATGTCCTCGCCCGCATCGCTTGGAACCATGAACTCATGCGACACGTCCCCGCCGATCGGCCCGCTCTCCGCCTCAACAACCACAAAGTCAAGCCCACAGCGGGTGAAGATACGACAGTACGCGCGGTACATGGCCTCGTAGCTCTTGTTCAACTCTTCCGCATCGACGTCAAAGCTGTACGCGTCCTTCATGAGGAATTCGCGGCTTCTCAGTACGCCAAACCGAGGGCGGATCTCGTCGCGGAACTTGGTCTGGATTTGGTACAGGATCAGCGGCAACTGCCGGTAGCTATTCACATGTCTCCGCACAAGATCGGTCACGACCTCTTCGTGAGTCGGGCCGAGCACGGTGTGGCGGCCAGCGCGATCTTTGAACTGCATCAACAGCGGGCCGAAATCTTTCATCCGGCCGCTCTCTTCCCAAAGCTCCGCAGGCTGAATGGCCGGCATCAGGATCTCTTGAGCCCCCGTCGCGTTCATCTCCTCCCGAATGATCTCGATCGTCTTCAGGAGTGAACGGAAACCAAGGGGGAGGTAGGTGTATGCACCGGCGGAAAGCTTGCGGATCAAACCCGCCCGCAGCATCAACTGGTGGCTGGCTATCTCCGCCTCTGCCGGTGTCTCCTTGAGCGTCGGGATGAACGCTCGCGACCACCGCACCGGTCTTTCCTCCTGGCTCGCGTTATGGTTCGGTACGCGTCAGTCCCGCAATTGTAAGAGAGAAACCGCAGTTGGACCCCACAGCTCCCAGTGGCCAGCTTCCGCGGCCTATCGTCCTTCCGCGGGCATTCCGGCCGCACACGACGGAGTAGACTCTCGACGGCATGGACTGCTCGGTGACCTGGGTGAGATTCTGGTTGACCCAAACGAGCCGACTTCGGTAGCTTGCCGATGCAGCGGGGACTTTTCCACATCTCAAGCGGCCATAGACCATGGAGATGGGCAATGCGAGCATACCGCGGTGGACAGTGGCTGGCGGTCCTCGTCGCCGCTGCAGCGTTCGGCAAGATGCTTGCGGCAGACGAGACGGCGGCCCCCCTGGAGACCATCGGGGACATAACCGTCGTATCCGGGATGACCGGCATCCCCGTGGAAGGCTGGGGACTGGTCGTTGGGCTGCCTGGAACGGGCAGCAATCCGCCCCCCTCACGAGCCCGACATAGGCTCCTCGACATGATGCGAAAGCGTAACGTTCCCACGCCGGAAGCTCTGCTCAGGTCGCGAGCTACTGCCCTCGTCCGTGTAACCGGGGTCATTCCCCCCGGTGCCAGGAAAGGGGAACGGATAAACGTCCGCGTCGAACTCCTGCCGCAGGACCAGGCGAAAAGTCTACGCCGCGGCTGGCTGTTGGAAACCGAACTGTTCGAGAGCGGGGTCACATTTGGGGTAGGGGGTCTCAGCGGCGAAAAGCTCGGCATGGCGGCCGGGCCGCTGGTCGTGCAGGGGGAAGAAGCCGAGGCAAGGTGGGCAGTAATACCGGGTGGCGGAGTCTGTCTGGTGAACCGGAGTTTTTCCCTGCTGACCGGCAACAACTACAGATCTGCGCGGTACACGATGGAAATCGAACGACGGATCAACCAGCGTTTTCCTGTGGCTGGCCCGGGCAGGAAACAGGTGGCCACGGCCAAGGACGACACGCAGATAGAACTCGTCGTGCCAACGCAATACGAGTTCAACCCCGCAAGGTTCCTCACCGTCGTGCGCGCAATCCCACTCTGGTCCCGCAACCACACGGACGAGGCCATAGCCGAGCGTATTCAACGCTTGGCGAAGGATCTACAGAACCCAGCCACTGCATTACCGGCTGCCATCGCCCTCGAATCGATCGGCCGCCGCGGGATTCCGGCACTCAAAGCCGCCCTGAACAGCCCGAATCCCGACGTGCGTTTCTTCGCGGCCGAAGCCCTCGCCTATCTTGGAGAACCAGCCGCTGCACACGCGCTGGCCGAAACGGCGCGGCAGATTCGCGAGTACCGAGCCCATGCCCTCACGGCCCTTGCCTCGCTCGATGAACCGGCCTCCCGCCTGGAACTGCGCCGGTTGCTGGATGCCCGAGACACCGAACTCCGCTACGGCGCCTTCCGAGCGCTCAGGATGCAGGATACCCTCTCACCAGACATGAAAGGCCGCCTCCTAGACCGACACGTCCGATTGCACGTCCTAAACACCGCTGGCCCCCCATTGGTCCACGTGACACTCCAGGGTGAACCGGAGATTGTCATCTTCGGTGAGGATCAACGCTTCCTCACCCCCCTGACCCTGCGAGCCGGTACGGACATCTTACTCACAGCCAGTACTGGTGCCAGGACAATGTTGGTAGCCAGGTACACGCTCGGCCAACGTCCTGTCCGAAGGTCCGTGCCTCTGGAGCTGGTACCCGCGATCGAAGAGCTTGTCCAACTGGGGGCGCGCTATTCAGACCTCGTCCAGTTGTTCGAACTCGCCCACAAGAACCACAACCTCCAAGGCGAGTTCGCCGTCGACGCGGTCCCGGACCCCGGCCTGTTGAATCAACGACTGAAGCGAATCGCCGCCCCCGAGGTCGCGGAGACCGGTGTGAGTAGTCCACTGGTCGGCCTGTTTCGGAGAGCAAAGCAGGAGCGTACACGCAGGGGGCCCACGGCAACAGCTTCCCTGGACGCCGAACGGAGCGATGACGATCCCCGCTACTTCCGAAGTGAGCCCGGTTTCTGGAAGCGGATCTGGAAACGCCTGCGGCGCTAGATGGCTCCAGCCGGCACGCCCTCGACTTCTCGGGCAGCGTCCGCGACGCTTCTCAACGACCTCAACATGCCGGCCCACAGGAGGCGCCCAGTCGCACGGTGTTCAACAGCAGCGGGCTACCGCCGTCCACACCGTCGAGGGGAATAATGCGTACAGGCTGCCGGTTCGTGGCTGAGGCACCCGTTTCGAGTCCTCACTGGGGGTACACTGGACGATGCTCAAAAAGCTGGAGCTATGGGGCTTTAAGAGCTTCGCGGATAAAACGGTGTTCGAGTTCGGTCCGGGGATTACCGCGATCGTAGGGCCGAACGGGTCGGGGAAATCGAACATCGTGGACGCCATCCGCTGGGTTCTCGGTGAGCAGTCGGCAAAAAGCCTACGCGGCAAGGAGATGGCTGACTGCATCTTTAACGGGTCCGGAACGCGCAAGAAGCTCGGGTTCGCGGAAGTAACCGTTACGATCGACAATTCGCGGCGGTACCTCCGCTACGACGGCGAAGAGGTCGCCATCACGCGGCGGGTTTATCGAACCGGTGAGAGCCAGTACTTCATCAACAAAAAGCCGGCTCGGCTGCGAGACATTCGCGAGCTGCTTCTGGGAACCGGCACCTCAACGCAGACCTACAGCATCATCGAGCAAGGCCGCGTCGATGCCCTCCTGCAAGCATCCAGCCGGGAGCGACGGTTGGTGTTTGAGGAGGCCGCCGGCATCCGGGCATTCCGACTCCGAAAGCAGGAAGCCCTTGGGCGACTCGAAAAAGTGGAGCAGAACCTGTCCCGCGTGCAGGACATTCTGGATGAGGTCAAACGTCGTCTGAAAACGGTCCGCTCGCAGGCATCGAAGGCGCGCGAGTACGCCGAACTATCCAAGCGTCTCAAAGAACTACGCATCCAGATAGGCGTGGTCGAATACCGCCAACTTGAGGCAACCTGCCGGGAAACCGCGGAGGAGCTGGAGGCCGCGAGTCGAGCTCGACAGAAGTGCGAAGCTCAACTGGAGGTTCTCACCAGCCAGCAGCTTGAGCTCGACCAAGTCGCGGAATCGCTTGAGCGACAGACCCGCCAGGCAGAAGGAATCTACGCGGAAATCCGGCAGGAGATCGGTCGCGTGGAAGCGTCGCTAAGACACGGTCGTCAACGTCTGCACGAACTACAGAACGAGTTAACATACGCTCGACAACGTTGGGCCGAGCTAACAGCTCGTTGTCAGGAGCTGTACGGACAGGTTCAACAGCTCCAGCAGCGGTTGGCACAAGAGACAGAAAGCATTGGCGAACGCGAACGCAGCCTCCAGGAAAAGGAGCGGCAGCTCTCCGATCTCGACAGGGAAGTAGCACAAATCGAGGAATCGCTCAGTGCCGTCCGCCTTGAACGCCTGCAATTGGAACGACAGATGGCGGATCTGCGCAACCGGGCTACGGCATTGGAAAGTCAGATCCGCACAATGCAGGGGCAACGCCAGCGGTACGAAACACGGCGATCCGCTGTGGAGGGACAGCTCCGTGAAGCAGCACAGCACGCAGAGAAGCTGAGCAGGGAGATCGAACGTCTGAGGAGTCGAGAACAGAGCCTCGAGCAACAGCTTTCGGGTTTGAAGGAACAGCAGGCAGAACTCGCCCGACAGGAGGAAGCGCTTCGTGGACGCCAGCACAAGCTGACGGCGCACCGCGCCGCTGTGCAACGAGAGCTCGACGTGTATGTCCGACTGGAGCGGCAGCGTGACGGGGTCTCGGCGGGGGCACAGCAGCTTTGCGACATGCCCGAACTCACCGACTGCGTGCTCGGCCTGTTGGCGAACATGATCGACACGGATCGTGAGGTCGCTCCATTGGTGGACCGTGTCCTCGGTCCTTTTGCATCTGCGACGGTCGTAGAGTCTGTCGACCAGGTGCTGACGACGTTGAGGACCAAGGGCGTGCACCTCACTGCTCCGACCATCCTGGTCGAGGCGGCACGTGTGGGGAACAGCGACGAAAGCGGACAGGATCCGGTAGCGGCCGTGGAAGGGGCATTTCGTCTGGTGGAGATGGTACGGATCGATCCCCGCGTGCGCCCGGTCGTCAACGCGCTGATGGGGGACGTTTGGGTGGTATCCAGTGCAGAGGAACTTGGATTGGTCCGCAGCCGACTGGGAAAAGTACGCATCATTACCCGAAGCGGCGAACTCTACGAACCCTTCGGTGCGGTGACGATTGGCGCCTTCTCTAAAGAAACCGGGCTAGTGAGCCGGCGGTCAGCGATTCGCGAACTCGGTGCGGAAATTGCCTCAATCGAGGGAGAACTCCAAGAAACAACCCATCGGCTCAACGATGTGCTTGGACAGGTTCGCCACGCTGCAGAGCAGAGCGCCCGCCTGAGCAACGAGTTGACAGAAGTGCGTGCAGCTGCACAGGAAGCCGCTCGCGAGCTCGCACAACGCGAACAACAACGCTCCAGCCTGGAAGAAGAACTGAAGCTCTTGGTGCAAGAGGACATGCTACTGGCGAACGAGCTGGAAAGGCTCGATCACGAACTTGGTTCGGTAACGGATGAGCTTCAGAGGCTAATCGCTGAGGGGGAGGAGCTCCAAACCAAGCTACGCTCGCTCGAAGAAGCGCACGAGCAACTAGCGTCCGCAAGGGAGAACTTTCGTGACGAAATCGCTCGTGATCGAGTCGCTGTTGCGCGGGAGCGCGAAAGGCACGCTGCTTTGGAACGGGAGCTTGCTGCGGTTCGCAGTGACCTGGAAGATCGGCAACGAGTGCGCCGTCAGGCCTTGGACGAAATCCAACGCCTGGCGCTGATGGTGCGTGAGGTAGAACGCGGCTTGCTCCAGAGTACAGGGCGATTGGCTCAGCTCTATCACCGAAAAGATGCCGTCCGACGCCAGATCGTGGAACTCGTCGAGAAAGGCGATTCGGTCCGGGAACAGCGCAAACTCATCGGTTCTCAACTGGACGAGGTCAGACGGGGCTACGAGGAACTCAGGTCGAAACTACACGAGGTGGAGCTGCGACAGCACGATGCCGAGCGGTCCCTTCAGTCGCTCGTCGATCGCCTCCTGGACGAATTCCAGGTTGACCTGCGCGCGTGCGTGCACGAGGTGGAAATCGATCCGCATTTCGATCTTAAAGCCGCGTCCACAGAAGCGAAGAAATTGCGGCGGCGACTGCAGAGTCTCGGTCCGGTGAACGTGGAGGCGGTCCGGGAACTCGAGGAGCTCGAGGAACGGGAACGTACGCTGGAAGAACAACGGCAAGACTTGCTGGACGCGAAGCAGTCCTTGACGGCGATCATAGATCGGATCAACGAGGACAGTAGGCGTCTGTTCCTGGCCACTCTGGAACAGGTGCGTAATCACTTTCAGGAGCTGTTTCGGAAGCTGTTTGGTGGCGGCAGAGCAGACATTGTGCTGGACGATCCGGATGACGTGCTGGAGTGTGGGGTCGAGATCGTAGCCAAGCCCCCTGGCAAGGAATTGCGATCGATTTCGTTGCTATCCGGGGGAGAGAAAACACTCACCGTCGTGGCCTTGCTTCTGGCCATCTTCCGCTCGAAGCCAAGCCCCTTCTGCATCCTGGACGAGGTAGACGCTGCCCTTGACGAAGCCAACATCGATAGGTTCGCGGCAGTTCTGCGCGAATTCACTGACCGGAGTCAATTCATCCTGATCACTCACTCGAAGAAGACGATGCTTCACGCGGATGTGCTCTACGGGGTCACGATGCAGGAATCCGGTGTGTCCAAGCGGATTTCGGTACGTTTGGAAGACATCAGCGACAACGGGGAGATTCGGGCAGAGGCATTGGGAGGTGAACAACCGGCGGGCAGGCATGAAGCGGCCGCATGAGCGGTTTCCCCGATGTGGGTAAACTACAGTAGCGTGGCACGACAAGTGGCATCGGGGAGACGATCATGTCTCGACTCCGGCCATCTGCAACGGCCTGGCTGATGTGGCTCTTCGTAGCTTTCTGCACTCTCTCCGTGATTGGACCTATCATCCTGGGTGGATGGCTCTACCACGAAGCAAACGGGCAACGCGCCTATAGCGCGGTCCTGCTCCGGTCTGCCGGAATCGCCATCGCGTTGCTCGGCCCCGTGGTGCTCGCCTCCCTCTGCGTCCTCTCCTGGACCGCCGCTGCGTTCCTGGTTGCCGCAGCTCGGTACCTATGGTTCCGCACAGAAAGCGGTCCTGGCAACGCGAAGGCAGTGGCTTCCGCACGCCCCTCTAAGGGTGCAACCCAACTCGCCGAAAGCATTCGGAGGGCCGTAGCAGAGCGGAAGTGGACGGGGGTCGAGGAACTATTGCGCGAACTTCAAGAACTGGACAGAGAGCTGGCAAAGGAGTTAACGGAGCTGGCGCACCGCGAGCAAGAGGCGCACGCCAAGGAACTACGCGAGGCGCTGCGAGCCGCAAGGGAACAGAACAACCCGCAGGCTGTCCTTGACGTGCGGGATCGGCTGGTCAGCCTTCTCAGCGTGGACGAGCGCCAGGACTTAGATCGTGAGATCGCCCAGTGGTCTATCGCTTACCTGCGCGATGCGTTGCATGAGGGCCGAGCTCGCGAACTCATCGATGTGATCGAGCGGATGGTAGAAACCTTCGGTGAATCGACGGCGGAGGGTATGGAGCTTAAGAACGCCCTGCCCATTCTTAGGCGAAGCGCTGGACGGTGCCCGGATTGCGGTGAGCCATATGACATATCGCTTGAGCGGTGTCCCGATTGCGAACGTAAGCTCCGCGCAAGGAAAGCGCGGTCGGGAACTCTTGAGCCGGGACGCAACGGGGGAAGCTCACGCAGGGAGCCGGGGGACGACGCGAACGTCGACTTGTAGTTCAGTGCTGACCGACGAGAACCACAGAGCTGTTGCGGCACCGGTCCGCACCTGCACACAACAGCTCTGTGGCATGTAGCAAGACAGGCGATCTCGATCCTGCCACATCATGCCTGTAGTTGCTCGTTTGGCTCCGTCCGTGTCAATTTTCTGCGTGGCCACGAGTGCACGCGCATCCGCCCGTCCGTCGGCTCGGTCAGCTCTGCCGCTGGTTCACCATTTGATCCGCCAGCTTGCGAATGTCTTGGGTGATCCGCATGGAACAGAACTTGGGGCCACACATCGAGCAGAACGCTGCCGACTTGAAGAATTCCGCCGGCAACGTTTCGTCGTGGTACGCGCGCGCCGTCTCCGGATCTATCGCCAGTTCAAACTGCCGGTTCCAATCGAACTCGAAGCGCGCTTTGGACAAGGCGTCGTCCCAGTCGCGTGCACCTGGACGATGGCGTGCCAGGTCGGCGGCATGGGCCGCGATGCGGTAAGCGATCACGCCAGCCTTCACATCTTCCACGTTCGGTAAGCCCAGATGCTCTTTGGGTGTCACGTAGCACAACAACGACGCCCCATACCAGCCCGCCATTGCAGCGCCGATCGCAGAGGCAATGTGGTCGTAGCCGGGAGCGACATCCGTCACAAGGGGCCCCAGTACGTAGAACGGGGCACCGTGGCAGATATCCTGCTGCTTGCGTACGTTCATTTCGATCTGATCCATCGGGATGTGCCCAGGCCCCTCGACCATCACCTGGCAGCCTAGTTTCCAGGCCCGTTCGGTCAGCTCGCCAAGAACCTCGAGTTCGGCGAACTGGGCCGCATCCGAAGCGTCGGCAATGGAGCCCGGCCGAAGCCCATCACCTAGGCTCCAGGTGACGTCGTAGTAGCGCATGATCTCGCAGAACTCCTCAAAGTGCGTGTAAATCGGGTTTTGCTCACCACGTCGAAGCATCCACTCAGCGATCAACGAACCACCACGGCTCACAATACCCGTTACCCGATCAGCAGTCAGGTGCAGATGTTCCCGCAAAACACCAGCATGGAGCGTCATGTAGTCGACCCCCTGTTTGGCCTGGCGCTCCACCATATCGAGAAACATCTGCGGTGTGATGTCCGCAACCTCTTCGACTTCCTGAACAAGCTGGTAGATTGGAACCGTGCCAACCGGTACCGGCGAGTTATCGATAATCGTCTGGCGGATGCCGTCTATGTTGCCCCCCGTGGAAAGGTCCATCACTGTATCGGCACCGAACTTCACCGCGACGTTGAGCTTCTCCAATTCGCAGTCGACATCGGAAGTAACCGCCGAGTTGCCGATGTTCGCGTTGATCTTGCACCGTGCAGCGAGCCCAATTCCGGTTGGGCGCAAGCCCTTTCGCAGGTGCACGCGATTGGCAGGGATGATCATCCGCCCCGACGCGACCTCAGCACGCACCGTCTCCGGGGAAAGCCCTTCTTGCTCGGCTACCCGTTCCATTTCGGGGGTAATGATTCCGCGGCGGGCAGCTTCGAGTTGCGTCATCGCAACCTCCTGATTTGCTGGTCACTCCCCTTGGCCATTGGCACGTCCAAACACCGTTCGGGCGTGGACGCCTACTCTCTTCCGTAATGCTAAACCCACAACCACGCCTGTCAACGACACCCCCATATCGCCACAGAACAGCTATCGCCACAGAACAGCGATTCCGGAGACCGAAAGCTCGCGCCCCGATCGTGGCTGGGTCTAGGCGCCGGTCAGCCGTAACGACGGGATCAGCCCACGGCTCTCCCACCAGGGCTGCAACGAATCGAGGGCCTCAACGACTCACACCTTGCCTTTGGTTCTTGCTGGTGCTGGTTGACCGTAGCCGTCCGCGCGAACCTGCACACCAAAGGGACCCGACGAGAAGGACGGAGCGTGCTCCCACTTGGGCCCCCGCCCATTCGCGATCCTCCACAGAGGCAGTTGCAGGATCGGGCAGTCTGGTCTACACTAGTGCGTTCCGGCGTACCGAGAAGTTGGAGGCACGCATGGGAAGTAAACGGAGAGGCAAAGGAAGACGCAAAATCGGCCGCAAGAAGCGAAAAATGCGTTCCAAGATCCGCCACCGCAAACGCTAGGGGTAACCGACGGAAGCGAACAGCACGGGGTTAGCGCAGCGAAAGCGGACCTGGGTGGACGGAATACGTGCTCTTCGCTAGCGTCTCAGTGCAACCTGAGACCCCCTAGGGCGGAGATTCCCGAATGACTCTGTGCTGGATCGTCCTCGTCGGTCTCCTCTTCCAGTCGCCAGACGGTGCACCGGGCGACTCCAACAGTAACCTCGACGCTCTGCTGCGCGGCTGGGAGAAACGAACAGCGGAGATGCGAAGTCTCCGCTGTGAATTCCGCCGCAAGATACGACAGCAAGCCTATCCGGATGTGATCGAGGAGTACGGGCGGGCGGTGTACATCCGTCCCAACCGCGGACGGATGGACTTGTGGCGGGTACAGCAGAGAAACGGCAAGAGGGAACTGGTTCGCAGTGAGATCTTTATCTGCGACGGTAGGAACATTCACCAATACGTGTTCGACGCGAAGGAGTACATCCGCCACGTTCTGCCGCCAAGTGAAGCGGGGGAACAAGCAGCTCGATCGGCGTTGCCCTTTCTCTTCGGCATGACGGCTCGGGAAGCTCGTCGGCGATTCGACCTGCGCCTCTACAAAGAGAGCGAGAAGTACGCCTGGCTCGAGATCCGGCCCCGTGCCGAACAAGATAAACGGCAGTTTCGGCTGGTTAAGGTGGTCCTCAACAAAGAAACCTACCTACCCCAGGCCGTGCTCGTGGTAGAGCCCGTGGGGGACCAGTACCTATACGAGATCACACGAATCGAGGTCAACCCCGAGCCACCGGTTTCGGAGGAGGTGGTCCAGCCGCTGCGACCACCTCGCGATTGGCAGGTCTACGTCAACCGTCTGGACCAGCCGGCACAAGCTGGACCGGGTAACTACCCGCGTCGGCAGTAGAGCGGTGGATCAATCGGTTTCCGTCGACGCGGTGCACCGAATTCGATGGCAGCGTTTTCCACTACACTTGGGGGGCGCGACGCTTCGCGAACTAGCGGTCCGCAACCGCTGGGACTGGTTTCTTCTGGGATAGCGCTGGCTGGTTGAGGGCCGACATCTAGGGGTTGAGGAGAAAGCCGGAATCAACGTCGATCAACTGGCCGGTGATGTGGCGTGCTGCCGGAGATGCCAGGAACGCCGCCAGTTCGGCTATCTCCTCTGGCTGGGCGAATTCCCGGAGGACGGTTCGGTTCAGGTATTCCTCCTCGACTTCGGCGGCCGATCGCCCGGTAGCCGCGGCGCGTTTCTCGATGACGGCCTGAATCCTCGGTCCGGCGACTGGGCCGGGACAGATCGCGTTGACAGTCACGCTGTACTTCCCGGCTTCGAGCGCGAGGCAACGCGTCAGGGCGTTGACACCCGCTTTCGCCACCGCGTAGGCCGAGCGTAAGCTGTAAGCCATCTTCCCGGCGATGGACGACACGTTCACAATAGTGCCTGAACGCCGAGGGATCATCCACCGGAGCGCTTCTCTGCAGCACAGGAACACGCCTGTCAATTCGACAGCCAGTGTCTGCTGCCAGAGATCGACAGGCAACTCCCAGATCGGGGTGGGCTGATCGAGGCCAGCAAAGGAGTTGACGAGTACGTCTATCCCCCCGACCACGTCGCCCACGTAGCGGAAAAGGCTGCTGACGGACTCCTCGGAGCGGACATCCACTCCGCGCTGATCAACACGCCCCACGTAGGCGCACAGGTCGTGCCAGATCTCGTTTAGTCGCTCCTCGTTCACATCGGCGATGCAAACGTAAGCGCCGTCTTGCAAAAACCTTCTAGCTATGAACGGCCCGATGGAACCGGCCGCGCCAACAACGACAACACGGGGTGTGCCGGGCGTAGGCATCTCCGCATAACCTCCTCGCAGGACGCAACTTACAACGCCGACCGAATGCTTCGCGGCCGATGGCTGCGAGGCGAGACATCGTACGCGGCAGCTTCCGGTCAGTAGATCGCGATCGGCCGCAAGCAGAAACCCGCTGTCGTTCCCCTGATCTTGTTCGTACAGCAGATGTAGCAGAACTCATAGACACGGTCGCGGGCGAGCTCCTCGAGATAATGGAACTCGCCCAAGTGGACGCCCTGGTCGATCAGGAGGTAGTTGTGAACGGGCATGAAGCTCTTGTACTTGGCCAGGTACTCCGCCCTCTTCTCCGGCCTTGGGTGGTACTCGACGCCGGAGGTGTCCGCGCCGATTAACATCGCCCCCTTCTGTTCGACCAACCAACGTGCTGCCTCGAGGGTAATGCCCGCCGTGTCGTGTTTCGCCAATTTGCCATCTGGATCGCTACCGGTTTCTCCCCAGAACTGCAACGCGCCGGTGCGGATAAGCACCACATCCCCGGGCCTTAGCACCGTGCCCTGTTTGTCGAGTGCCGCTTGAAGGTCATCGACGGTGATCGGGTAATGTGGGGGCAACACGGGTAGGTTTTTGGCTCCGGCGACGTCAATAAGCACCCCCCGGGCGATTATGGGGGGTATGGTGCTGGCATCGCACTTTCTTGGGCCAAAGTCGCCGCCCCATTTCTCTTCGGTGAACCCGTTGTACCAGTGATCCACTAGTCCTGGGTGGGGGCATCCAGGGCCCTCTGTCGCGTGAGCAAGTCCGTCGATTTGAGTCCCCACATTATCGCTGAGAAACAGAGCATTGGAATGCCACGCCGTCTGCCAGGGATTCACATCAGGGCCCACCAGTTCCGGTAGGTCTTGCTGCCTCTTAAGGTTGGCAGGGGTGCGGAACGCGATGATTTCACCTGGATTGTGGCCGGGCCACCGGTAGGAATCGCGAGCGTAAGTGACGCCCAGATCGTAGACCTTGCCTCTCTTGACCAGTCTGAGGGCATGCAAACGCGTGCTATCCGTCATCGCATTCAGGGCACCGACCTCGTCCTCAGGGCCCCAGATCCACCCCCAACCACGCCCCTTGTTCCAGCCGGTAATGTTGAGGCCGTTGTTACCCCCCTCGGCCGAGAAATGGGTTGCCAAAAGGAACCCGACGAGCGCACCAACAGCAAGCCATGTTACGGGGAGGGTCCACTTACGGTACCGCATGTCTTCACCTCCTGGGTCCGATCAAGCTCGGCTCCGACGGTCTGCATCGAGGTAGTGTAACCCGACCGGGGGTGCGGCTGCCACGCGGCTCGTGCCTCGCCCTTATAGGTCCGTCTATCGTCCGTGGGACGCTCATGTCGGGGGCCGCGCCGGAAGTGGTTCCCGGCCAGCGGAGGCTGAGCGGAGTACTTGCCGGCTGGGGGGAATACGGCGTGGTTGCTAAGCGTCCCCCTTCGATACAGCGTGGCTAACACGGAGGCCGGGTCGCCTGGTGGCCGCCGGTGGTTTGTGAACCTGGACTACGGGTGCGACACCATCGCGAGGGCCCGCGCACAGCCCGTGAAACTGGTTGCGGCCGCGGAGAAGGCGGAACGACGAGCCAGAGCGGAGAGGGGGGAGGGCATCAGTCTTCTTTGCGCCCTTGCTCTGTTTCGTCCTGGATGAGTCGCAAGAGCTCCTCGTCGGAAACGGGCCCTGGCGGAGCACCGGGCAGTGGCGGCGTCTCGTCCGGTCCGTAGGGTTCATCTGATGGCGGAGGTGGGGTCAGGCGAACGGGTCGACGTCGTGGAGACGGTTTGGCCAGTCGGTTCGGGTCGATCTTGATCAGTCCGGCGCGCTGCATCAGAGATTCGCGCGTGATGTCTTCGTAAATGCTGTGGGTGTCGGCGTCGTGTCCGGTGACGGGGGACGGCGCGTAGAAAAGCCTGTAGCGGTGCTTCGCGATCGACAGCTCGTCACCCGGGTACACGCGTTGTTCGCGAACCCGCTGACCGTTCACTTTAGTGCCGTTGGTGGAATTGAGATCGCGGACGGTCCAGTAGCCCTGTTCGTAGATCAGCTCACAGTGCCTGGCGGAAACGTTCTTGAAGGGAAGGCAGATGTCGCAGGAGGGGTGGCGTCCGACGAGCAATTTGGGTTTTACGAGCGGAATCGGGTCGCCACCTCCCACCGGTTCGAGACGACCGAGAAGTACGGGTTCATTGGGTTTCGGGGTCACCGCCGTGCTCCTAGATGACTCACGAGGACACTTAATCGTAAGCGCGGTGGCCGGACCGGATCTGTTGGGTTGTCGCCGGATACAGACGGTCGTGACTCGGACCGTCGGACGGCTGCGAGGCAGGAACGCGCCTATACTAGGCTAGATGGTGTTTGGCGGAGCTGACGTGCGTTCGTCCTGATGGACCGGCGTTGTGGGTTTCAAAACGTGACAGGGAGTGAAGCATGGCCGGAAACGTCACCGATGTGCGTGCCGAGACGTTCGACAGCGAGGTTTTGCAGTCCTCTGTGCCGGTGCTCGTGGACTTTTGGGCTCCGTGGTGTGGCCCGTGCAAGATGCTTGCGCCGACGGTTGAGCAGCTTGCCGAAGAGTACAGCGGCAAGCTCAAGGTGGTGAAGGTGAACACGGATGAAGCCCCGGCGGTGGCGAACCGCTACAACGTGATGTCAATTCCGACGCTGATTCTCTTCGTGAATGGTCAGCCGGTCGAGCGAGAGGTGGGACTGCAGCCCATTGAGAAACTGCGGCAACTGGTGGACAAGCACGTGGGTAGCTAAATCTGGAACGGCGGTTGCTAGCATCGATGCCAGCAGCGGGGTTTGTGCGCAAAGCGGGCAAGCGGGTTTCCAGGGGCGGTTGGTAGTGGCTCCGTGATCGACGTGCTTTTTCATCCTGACTGTCTCTTGCACGAAACGGGTGCGCATCCGGAGCGCGCGGAGCGGGTGGTAGTGTGTCGTGCTGCGATTGCTGGGAGCGACCTTGGGGTTCGTTTGGAGGAGCCGGATGTCGCGGTAGAGGAAGAGCAGTTGGAGTGGGTCCACAGCCCGGAGCACATCAAGCGCGTAGAAGAAGCCGTACGACTGGCTCCGAGCTTTCTGGACCCCGATACGCCGGTGTCCCGAGGAAGCTTGCAAGCAGCTCGACGCGCAGCGGGTCTAGCTGTGGAAGCGGTCAGGCGGGTCGTGTCCGGGACAGTTAAGCATGTCTTCTGCTTGATTCGACCGCCGGGTCACCATGCCACACGCAATCAGGCGATGGGGTTCTGCCTGTTCAACAATGTGGCGATTGCGGCTGCGTGGTGTCGCCGGGTGGGCTCGGTCGA
>JALSID010000260.1 GCA_026981825.1 Planctomycetota bacterium | reverse complement strand
GGTCAGCAGCCCTCCCCCCTGCTGCGCTTGCCGTGCGCGGCGGGAATCCAGGCCAAGGCGACGCGCTACGACCCGTTTGATGCGGGTCACATGCCGCCGGATCCTCGCCGCGCGCGCCTGAAGGACGTGTTCGGGAACGCCCGTAAGTTCGGCGAGTCGGGGGATTAGCCGGGCCACCTCGGCCGTGGCTGCCGCAATCCGCGCCTCGCCGCGGAGTTCGGGATAGCGACCCCGGAACCACGCCTCCAGCCAGCGCCGGTCCAGCGGCCGCTGCAGCACACGGTAGTGCACCGCGATTACGGTTTGAGCCCGTGTCCGAGCCAGAACGATCCCATCTCGAGTCACAATTTCCCCCCGCCTGGGGGGAATCCTGCGGCTGCGTATGTCAAGCGGCGACTCTGGATGGGTCACCACGGGGGCCACGACAAGCTGCAGGTGCAGCAAACGCACGAACACCAGAGACAGCACCAGGGCCACGGTAAGTCGGAGCAGCCGCGGAACGGCGGGCCAAACCGACGCTTTCCCTGTTCTTCTGCTTCCGTCGCACATCCCCGATCTCGGTAACTCCGGCTTGCGCACCGGTCTCAGGGGGTAAACCTGTGTAGTTCACGCCGGCACCCGGACGGCAACGGTGCTCCCCCACGATTCTGGTACGCGTGCGCACCGAACCAGCCCTTCGGCTACCACAAGGTCCGGGCGATCCGGCACGAAAACGGGTATTCCCAGATAGTGACGGATTGCCTCAGATAGCTCCGGCAACCACGCTCCACCTCCTGAGAGCAAAACTCCTGTGTCCATCAGGCCCGTCGTGACGGTTCTAGGGCAATCCTCAAGTAGGGATCGTGTCTGGGCTGCAACGAGACGATGGTAGGACCGCAACGTCTCTAGTAACGGGCCGACTCTTACCTGGGCAGTGCGTGGCAGGCCCGTTTGGCGGTCAACGCCGTGTACGGCGATGTGTTCCGGCAGCCGTCCCCCTCGCTCGGCACGGCCGGCCAGTTGGGCCAGCAAGCGGCCCAACTCAACCTCTCCGTCCGGCACGACGAGATTGCTTTGCTGCATCACAACGTCCTCGACCGCTCTGGCATACTCCACGGTCCCAAGGCCGAGCGTTTCCGAGCGGTACAAACCAGCCGGGCTGCCGATCGCAACAAGCGTGCGTGCATGGCCCAGGTGAATGACCAGCCAGGGGCGGGTCTCACCTAGGGGAACCCCGGCGCCGCACAGAGCCGCTATAGGGGTTGCCACCGCGGCGATGTGGCGCGCACCGGTAGCTCGCACCGCTTCGTAGACCGGCCGTAACATCGGGTCCGCTCCGTCCGCCCAAGCGGCCAGCAAGACCGCGGGTGCTCGGTACCAGGACTTCGCGCCGATCACTTCCAGGAACGTGCGGATCAGGAAGGACAACGCGACAACGTTGGTTACCGCCCCGCGGGCAACCGGCCGGACGACTCTCCAACCCTGGGGCAGGTTGCGCGCTACCAGAGCGGCGGCGTAGCCGGCGAGGCGCGGCTTGAACCGATCGGGCCGTGGCGCCAGGCCAGCGACGAGCGTGGGTTCATCCAGCAAAACTCCGTCGGCGACCGTGCCCACGCGCGTACGTTGGCTACCTAACTCAAGGGCAACTACGTGACGATACCGCCTGAACAAAACCGCAGCCTCCCCGGAGAGGGTGCTCGTCGGCACGCTCCTGCTTGCGGCTAGGCTAACGGTTCTCGCTCAAACGGACTAGGGCGGCAGGTGTGGCCAGAGCTGCCGTCCGCCGCGAAGTCGCTCAGACCGGCGGCCTACGTAGCAAGCGACCTCGGACCGGTTGCGGGCGGCGAAAGGTCTCGCCCGACACGGGGCTTCCCAGGAACCGTTGGAGGGCCGAGTCGACTCACCGGATTCGGTCACGAACGTACACTGACATGAGGCGAAGCTTGGGAGAGTGCGGAACTTGCGACTGCGGTTGACCGTCGGACGATAGAGGCACCGGTGAGGTGTCGAGCAGGAGCGTACTTCAATGGCGAAGCGCGTGCTGTTGGCCATGAGCGGCGGAGTCGACAGTTCGGTAGCCGCGTGGCTGCTCCTGGAGGGCGGCTACGAGGTCATCGGGGCCTTTATGCGCACTGGTGCCGCGGTCGAGGAGCCGCAGGCGTGCTCGGTCGGCGCATCGAGCGAGAACTTGAAGCTGCCCGTGATCATGGACCGACCGGCTCGTAAGCAGGGCTGCTGCAGCGCCCTGGATGCTCACGATGCACGCCGCGTCGCGGACCGACTGGGTATTCCGTTCTACGCGCTCGACTTCGAGCCCGATTTCCAGCGGATCATGGACTATTTTGTCCGCGAGTACCGCAACGGCCGCACCC
>JALSID010000259.1 GCA_026981825.1 Planctomycetota bacterium | reverse complement strand
GAGGCCAAGCAAGCGGGGGATGAACGCAAGGTCGAGCAGTTAACGGAACAACTTGGAGAGGTCGAGAAGCAGTGGAAGTTGGCGAGGAATGCCTTTGAGACCGAGCTGCGTAATCGCCGGCTGCTTCAACAGCGGATCGCCAACCTGACCGAAAAGATCCGCAACGACGAGGCGGCCCTGCGACAGCTCACCGGTGAGGCTCCTCCGGAGCAACCAGAGCAGAACAAATCCTCTCTTCCGGCTGGCGAAACTGCCGAGCCTGCGCCGCAACAATCGGCGGAGCAGCAACCTGCCGGCAGCGGTAAAGCCGCTCCCTCATCAGAGGAGGCCACTGAGGAGCAGCCGGAGTCGCACCCGGAGGAGAAGACGACCGGTCCTGCTGCGGAAGAACAGCGGCGGTTGGCCGAGTTGGAGAAGGACGTACAGCAGCTCGAAAGGGAACTCGAGCTCGTCGAGAAGCGGCTCGACGTTACGCAACGGACGCTGGAACAGGAGCGGGAGGCGCTCCGCTCAGCCCGGCTCCGCCGGACGAACGCGGTACAAACCCTGATGGAGCTGCAGCAGCAACTTCGAGAAATCACCCAGGCCCGGTTGGGTGAGACTGACCCGGCGCGAATCCAGTCACTCGATCGGCAGATCCAGCAAATCAGCGCACAGCTTCAGCACGCGGAGGAGCTGGTCAGGACAAGTACAACGGAGGTGGCGGAACAGGAGCGGCGTGTCGAACGGCTCATCGGCGAACTCGATCAGTTAGCCCGACAGCGGGAGGACCTGCGGCAAAAGCTGGCACAGGCTAGGGGGCAATTAGAAAAGGAACAGCGCCGCGTCTACTGGCTGGGCCGACTGTGGCAATTGCTCGGCCTCAAAGACTGGCTTATCGAGCATGGGCCGTCCATCCTGCTGACCCTACTGGTCGCCGTGGTGGCGTGGCGGTTCGTGAAGGCACTGGAGCGGCGGATCGCAGACGTGGTTCTCCGAGCAGGGGGGCGAGAAGTTGCCGCCCATGAATTGGAGGAGCGGCGCAACCGCGCGCGGACACTGGCGGGCTTCTTCCGCCACGTCTCACACCTGGTGATCATCGGTGTTGCCGGGATCATCATCCTTGGCGAGTTCGGCGTCCGCCTGGATGTGCTTCTGGGGGGTGCGGCGATCACCGGTATTGCGGCGGCTTTCGCAGGCCAGAACTTGCTCCGCGATTACTTCTCGGGGTTTGTCATTCTTCTGGAAAACCAGTACGGCGTGAACGACGTGGTGAAGATTGGCGACCTGGCGGGGGTCGTCGAGGCAGTTACGTTGCGATTGACGGTGCTGCGTTCATTGGACGGGACGGTCCACTTCATCCCGAATGGCCAGATCACAGCGGTCAGCAACATGACCCATGGCTGGAGCCGCGCACTGTTCGACATCGAGGTGAGCTACAAGGAGGACGTGGACCGGGTGATGGAAGTGCTGCTCGATCTGGCGCGCGAGATGCGACAAGACCCGGTCTACGGCCCGTTGATCCTGGACGATCCGGAGATGCTTGGGGTTGATGAGTTCCGTCAGTCAGGTGTGGCAATTAAGTTCTTCCTGAAGACGAGCCCCCTCAAACAGTGGACGGTCAAGCGAGAGCTGCAGCGACGGATCAAGAAGAAATTCGACGAACTCGGTATCGAGATCCCCTACCCACACCGTACCGTCTATCACCGTCTTGACTCCGTCGATCCGCACTGGCGGCTTCTATTTGAGAAGCTTGGTGGACCAACGGAGGTGGACGCTCAGGATGCGGTGACCGAGTCGGGTTCCGAGGCAGAGCAGCAGTCCTGAGCGGATCGGCTCGACCACGGCGCTCGGCTGAGACACGGAGCGGCGCGCGATGCACACGCCCGCTCGGGGGGCCTACGTACCGGCGGTTGCTAACGTGTGCCGGTTCTGCGATTGACGCGATCGTAGGATCTGGGCATCATGCGTGCCGTTACCGAGGAGTAGAGCAAGTCGTTGACAAGAGGAAGGGAGTCGCACGGATGCGGAAAGCGTTTGGCCACGTCGCGGCGGCCGCTGTCCTAGCGGCCTGCGTCGCCGCCTGTCGGAGTACGCCCACGGCACATGTCCTCTCACCAGGGGCTGCTGACCTCGTCGGTACACAACGCGCGGGGGCGGAGACCTACCGACCGCTGGTCGAGCAAGCAGTCATGAAGCTGCTTTCTCGTCAGCGGCCTTCCGTCCAGACAGCAGCGGCCGGTCGTGGTCGCCCCCTTCGTGTGTGCTTCGTGGGAATCGAGAACCGCAGTGCGGAAGAGATGGGGGACTTCAAGGATCAGGTCTACGAGATGATCGACACGATGCTGGAGAACAACGCCGCGTTCCAGCCGGTCAGCCGCCGTTACCTGCAGGCGGCGTTGCGCGAAACGGGCTTGCGACCCGACCAGTTGTTCATTCCGGCGAACATGCGGCAGGTCGCCACGGTGCTTGAGCAACAGGGCCAGCCGGTGGATTGTCTCCTGTTTGCCAAGCTCACGTCCGGCACGACCGCCGCAGGGAAGGATGTCCAGCGGGACTACATGCTTACCCTGGAGGTGATCAACGTTCAGACCGGCGATTACGACAAAGAATCGGCCCTGCTCCGAAAGCACTATCACCGCTGATGTCCACCAGGAAACTCCGACCCGTTTCCTATGCTTCAGTAGCCGGCGCGACGGAGGTGGCCAGGGGGACAGTGGTGCGCAACCTCGCCAGGCTGACCGTCCTCCTCCTCTGCCTGGGGGGTTGCGCCACCCACTCCCAGAAAGCTGCCTCGGTACGCGAGGCTTTCTACGCGGGCGACACAGGGACCGCCCGCGCCGCCTTGGCTGAGCTCACTTCTCAACGGTCGCACGACCGGGACGTCCTGCTTCTGGATAAAGCCGTGGTGGACCTGTTCCTGGGCCAGCCTCGCACCGCACAACGGCTCCTCCGCGACGTACGGGATCGCTTTGACTATTTCGAACAGCTCGATCTCCGTGAGCAGATCCTTTCAATCGTCACCGACGACCGCTCTGTTGCGTATCCAGGCGAGGACTACGAAAAAGTGCTCATCCGGGTCATGCTGGCCTTTGCAGACCTCGTCGACGACGGCGACGATGTGCTCGCATATGCGCTCCAGGCGATCCAGAAGCAGCAGGAGCTGACCGAGACGCCTCTGCCCGGCATGAGCGAAAACCTGCGGAAAAGCTACAAGCAAGTAGCGGTGGCGGCCTACCTGTACGCCGTTCTGCGCGAAGCAACGTACACGGATTACGACGACGCCGAGCGCTGGTACACCCGTGTGGCCGCCTGGGCACCGCAATTCTCGCGGGTGCGCCTCGACCTCGAACGGGCCAGAAAGGGGGTTTTCGCCCGACCTGGTAACGGCGTCGTTTATGTGTTCGTGTTCGCGGACAGGGGGCCGTACAAAGTCGAATCGGTGGAGGCGCCCACCACGGTCAGCCTGGCCATTGCCTCGGCGTTGATCACGGCCCTAGGGGACTATTCCGTCCCGCCAACCATCGCGCCGGTCAAGGTGCCGAAAGTTGTCGCACCCCCTCGCCGACTGGATCGAGTCGACGTGGCCGTGCCGGGGCGTGCCACCGGTCACTGCGAAACATTGACCGACATCAACCGCATGGCCGTCGAACAGTTTGAAGCGATCCGGCCCTGGGTCGTGGCGCGAGCGGTCGCGCGACGGATCGTTAAGAAAGCGGCAGTCGTTGGGGTAAAAGACGCGCTCGGTGCACGGGATCCCGTTGCTCAGCTCGCCCTGGACCTCGCCGGGGTGGCCTGGGAAGCAGCGGAACGAGCTGATACGAGGTGCTGGAGCCTGCTGCCCGGGCGTATCGACGCGACCCGATTGGAGCTGCCCGCCGGAGAGCATCCGATCACCCTTCAAGCGGTCGGAGTCGACGGCCGCCTCGGCCCTCCCATCCGCCAGTCCGTCCAAGTGGCACCCGGAAAAGCGACGTTCGTCCTGGGCTATTTTCCTTCGCTCCGTCCGGTCGGCCGCGTGCTCGTAAGCGAACCCTACTGACTTTCACCTGACGCGCCGCTTCGCGACGAAACGGCCCGAGAGCTCCCCGCGCGTCCCTGCATAGGACGGCCCTCGAAGGACCGACGCCCGGGGGGGACGGAACCGGCCGGTTTCAGCCTCCGCCACGTCGCCACGGGTAGCCACGCGCGGGCGATGCTTCGGAACCGCGCTACCGTGGCCGGCCGCTGCAAACCGGAAAAAGCCCCTGAGCCATTGCGCCCAGGGGCCGCCGAACGCTTGCAGAAAGCATCACTTCAGTCGGGCGGAGACCAGCACGTGCGCGCCCGTGTCCCGGTCGATGGGAAGCAGGGCGACCGGTACCCTTTTGCCGTTTGCCACGAGCGGCACGACCAGCGACGTGCTCGCGACCCCCGCGCGGTAGGTATCCGGTTCCTCTGGACCAGAGTTGGACGGCTCGTATCGGAACGTGAGATGGAATTCCAGTTCAAGCAGGAACTGGTTCTCGTTGCCGGTCGGGGAGACGCCCACCTGGACTTTGAGCCCGTCAAGCGCTTCTCTGATGACGACCTGTTTCGCTTCCACGTTCTCGGCCACGACGGGAACAGCTTCGGTCATCACCGCATGCGCACGTCCTCCGACTACACCTATCGTTTGCCCGGGTACCAGGACCGCGGCGAGCCGAGCCAGCTCTCTTGTTCCGGAGACTTGATGGGCCGCGGACACGCTGTTTTCTACCGCAGCCAATGCGGACACGCCCGCGACTGCAGTGCCCCCCGCGGCGCCCGCAGAAGAGCTCTCCCGGCTCGGCACGTTCCCCACCTGGAACGGTTGCTGAGCATCACAGAGTTCCCAGGTGAGCTCTACTGTCAGGAGCCGATCGAGGTTGAGCGCACGGCGCAGGTCCTCAAGAAGGGACTCGATTTCTTTGTGGCCCCGGCGATTGTGCCGTACGACAAGGGTTGTGCCGTACGTCGTGATCGTTGCAGTCCCCCCGGCCTCGAGCCATTGGTCGGGGGTAACACTTGCCTTGATCGTGTCGATCAGTGCCGTGAGGGCAGCGGCGTTCTGACCGGACGAGGACTCCCCGTGAGCTCCCGCGATCTCTTTGAGAGGGGGGCCCGAGATGCCCCCGAAAGCACCTCCAGGTCCCATTCCCCCTCCCGACAGCCCGGCTTGCACAAGACGGAATAGCGGCGCGGTTCCATGGGGAGGAACTGCGCGCGTACTCAGGGCCGTCGAGCCCCACATACCGCGGCGTGCGCGATGATCAAATGCGCCCATGCCCGGCGGGGAAGCCCACATGGATTCGTCAGGTTCGCCCCCCCTCTGCAACCTACCGGGAATTACCCCGGCGCGTTCGAGCAGTTGATCGAGCGTTCGCTGTTTGGACGCGGCCACGAAGTCCGCGACGGGATAGGAACGCATGTACATTGTTTCCAGCGCACGCCGCTCCGTAGTGATGAGCAAGACGGGATCTTGCACGATATAATCAATGCCGAGGGGGCGCAGTGCGAGATCTAAGGCCACCGAGAGCGGCACGTTTTCGAGGTCGATGGAAATGGGCGCATCTGTGATCCCCTCGTTTTCCAACGTCGATACATCAATTACGATATTGGGCCAAACCTTATTGCGAAGATAGTCAACAAAGTCAACCAGCGGAATCTGCTCGAATATCAAGCTGATCGGCCGCTGGAGGACGCTCTCAAGGTCCGGTGTGGACGAGGCGCGTGGCTCCTTCCCGGGATTTGCGGCAGCGCGCTCCTGCCCGTGCAAGAAGCCGGCCGACCAGGTCAACACCGAAGGGACCAGAACCAAAGCAATCCAGAGCGGGCCGGACGTTCGCGAGTGCATGCTTTGTTACCTCCACGTGTGACAGTGCGTGTCGGGGTGGTTGGGCTAAGCAGCAGTTGGAACAATTGCGCGACGTCACAGGGATCCAGAGCGCAGGAGCAGGCGCAGTCTTAGGTCTTGGGCCAGTGCGCGACGCAACAGGTCCATCTTTCCGGCCGCTCGCGCCGAGCCTGCGGCGACCAGTGCCGTGGTGGGATCCCGCGCGGCATGTAGCATGTCGGCTGCCAGCGCGTCGCGCTCGGCGAACTTCTGCAGCAACCGCGTGGCGACACGGCGGTGTGGATCCGTCCGCGTGGCCGCTATTCTGAGCAGATTCTTGAAGCACGGTTTGCGACACCAGGATGCGATTCGCTCAAGATGGGCGGGGGGCCTGTCGGCCAGGAATGCAAGCGTCCAACGGGTCGCAGCGATGTCGTCGCGCTGGAGCAGGGCCGCTGCAGCAACATCGGCCACCACCGAGCTGGAATGGCGGTACAGGAGGCGGCGGAGCTGCAGCGGGCTTAACTCAGCGGCCAGTACTTCGGCCAAAAGCGGCACCGCGGAAGGCTTGCGTACTCCGGATGCGATCGCTGCATCGACACGGCCCCGACGGACCAGGGCGAGCAGATGTTGCCTCAAAGCAATCGGCGTGCTCCCTCTCGACTTGATCACCTTGGGCTTTCTCTTCGGGTCCACGCGTGGCTGGATTGCGTTGCCGCGGCCACGCCGGAACACTCGGGATTCAGCGGACGGGCGCCGGTCAACCCGATCGGTGGGCGTCTGCCGTTGGGCCAGCGCAAGCAAGAGCTGGTACCGGTCGGCGGCCGTGGTGGGACGCGAGGGGGATTTCGGCGTGATCCATGTGGTGGACAAGGTAGATGCGAAGCGGTGAGGAGGTGCCGGCTCAGTTGAAAGGGAACTGTCCTCTCGGGAACTTTCTCGTTCCCTGCGGGCGAAGGCTCCTCTCTCCGGAGCGACAACCGTGTGTCGCAGTACCTTCTCGCTCCGCACCGTCGCCGGCTCCGAGACCGCACGCGTTGCGTGCCACGGGGTCAGAGCGAGCGCCAGGAGCAAACATGCAGTTGCCGAAATCAGGCTCGCTATGACAATGGCGTCACGGCGACGTGTCTTCTTCGCGCGCTTCTCCTCACTTTGCTCGAGCACGTCTTGCCAGAAGTTGGAGAGCCGCGCCATGGCCTCCTGGTCCGGCGCCGGCCAGCGGATGGCTGCCAGAAGCCAATCCAGAAGTTTCTCGAACCGTCCTCGCGCACAATCCTCCGGTCGGTCAGTGCGACCAATTTCAGCGTCGTTCCGGTTCATCGGTTGTGTCCTCGTTTTCTCCGGTTAGATAGGGACGCAATCGCTGGGCGAGATTCCTTCGCGCATAGGAGACCAGCGCACGTACGTTCTCGGGGGATGTCTCCATAATCTCGGCCGCTTCCTCGTAGCTCATCGCTTCGTAGACCCGAAGGATAAGCGCCTCTCGCTGACGTGGGGGCAAATCCTGGATATACCGGCGCACGAGTTCCTTGAGCTCTGCTGCTTCCACGGGCCACTCCGGTTGGCCGGGTTGCTCAAGCTCCGCTGCCAGTTCAAGGCCAGCCACGTCGTACTTGCCTGTCCGATACCGATCACGAGCAACGTTCAGGATGATCCGGAAGAACCAGGTGCGGAAGGCCCCCCGGTCCCGTAGCTCGGCGAACCGCTGTACGACTCGTACGAGCGCCTCCTGAAGCAGGTCTTCGGCGTCGGCGATCGAGCCACACAGCCGGATGGCGAACCGGAACCCGGCCTCCATGTGTCGGCGCACCAGGTCGTCAAGCTCGGATCGCGCGTCGCTCATCAATCGGCTCCTCTATTGGTATGGACGAGCCAGGCGCGCAAACGTTAACGCGCGGGGGACCGCTTGGCCGCGCTCCGCTGTCCGAAGCGGCCGGATCGAAGAGCACGATCGTTTACAATCGAGCTGATGCACGGAACGCTCAGACCGCCTCCTCCAGCGCAACAGCCCACGTGTGTCCTGCCGGGGAAGAGCAATGACCGAGTTCCGCCTTTCGGTGCTGGCTGTATCCAGCGGTGTACTGTTGACCGCTGCAGCAGTGCTGGGACAGGGGCCTGTTGGATTTCCGCCCGAAGCGATCCAGCCCTACCACGAGAACCCCTGGTACTGGCAGTATGACGGTAGGCCGATCCTCCTGCTGGGCGGTAGTAAGGATGACAACCTGTTTCAGCTCCCCGACCTCGAACAGCATCTGGACGAAATGAAAGCTGTGGGGGCAAACTACATTCGCAACACGATGAGCGACAGACACGACAGGGGGTACGAGGTCTATCCGTTCCTGCGTTTGCCCAACGGCAAGTACGACCTGAACCGGTGGAACCCGGAGTATTGGAGTCGCTTCGAACGTATGCTGCGGCTGACGCACGAGCGCGGCATCGTCGTGCAAATCGAGGTGTGGGACCGGTTCGACTACTCGCGCCAGCACTGGGAGCCCCACCCGTACAACCCGAAGAACAACGTGAACTATGGCTACGAAGAGAGCGGGTTTCAGCCGCACTACCCGGACCATCCGGGCCGCAACCGCCAGCCGTTCTTCTTCACGACCCCGCGCCAGCGCAACAATCGGGTGGTGCTCCCCTACCAGCAGCGATTCGTGGAAAAGATCCTGTCGCATACCCTGGCCTATGACCACGTGCTGTACTGCATCGACAACGAAACCTCCGGCGAGGAAGCCTGGGCCGCCTACTGGGCCAGCTTCATCAAGAAGCGTGCGGCTGCGGAAGGGAAGCGGGTGTGCGTGACCGAAATGTGGGACGACTGGGATTTGAGGGCTCCGCGGCACCGGCGGACCTTCGATCACCCTGAGCTGTACGACTACGTCGATGTGTCGCAAAATAACCACCAGAAGGGGGAACGCCACTGGCAGAATTTCCAGTGGGCGCGGTCTTACCTGTCTCAACGACCACGACCGATGAACTGTGTGAAAACCTACGGAGCCGATGGTGCCAGGTTCGGGAACACGCGGGACGGAGTGGAACGTTGGTGGCGCGCCCTTGTAGGGGGCGCAGCCGCCGTTCGGTTTCACCGCCCCCCAAGCGGCCTCGGCCTTTCCGATCGTGCGAAGGCATCGATCCGAGCCGCCCGGGCAGCTCTGCAGTATGTTCGCCTCTGGGAAATGGCGCCGGCGAACGAACTTCTCCGGGAGCGGGAGGAAAACGAGGCGTACGCATCCGCCCAAGTAGGGTACCAGTACCTGATCTACTTCACCCGGGCCGGCAGTGTGGAGCTCGACCTACGACGCGCGAAAGGAAAGTTTGTCATCAGGTGGTTCGACGTGTGGAACGGAAGGCGAGGCCCTACAGCCACGATCGAAGGGGGCCGGTGGTGCGAGCTGCGGACTCCTGGAGAAGGCATGTGGGCGGCGACGATCACGCGCTCGTGACCCGGCGGCCTGGAGGTGCAGTAGTTTGCCGCGTATGGGGGTAGGCGGATGTGAGGTGCGGTGTCCATGAAGAGTTCGTTCGAAGAGCGCGCCGAAACGACGGGGTGGATGAAGACAGTTCTCTGGCCGGCATGGCTGTTCGTGGCCGTACTCGTGGCCGGGGCTGGTCAAGCTGCCGAGCGGCCAAATATCGTGCTGATTCTGGCCGATGACATGGGCTATTCGGACCTCGGTTGCTACGGCAGCGAGATCCATACCCCCAACCTCGACCGCTTAGCCGAAGAGGGAGTACGTTTTCGCTCGTTCTACAACGCCGGGCGCTGTTGTCCGACGCGCGCTGCCCTGCTGACCGGTCTGTACCCCCACCAGGCGGGCATGGGAGGAATGGTGTCAGGTCCGCAGGAGAAGCCGGATCCCTACCAGGGCTACCTCAACAACGAATGTGTGACCCTGGCCGAAGTTCTACGCACCGCAGGCTATTCCACGTTCATGACCGGCAAATGGCATGTGGGCGAGTTTCGACCGGTTTGGCCCGTGGACCGAGGGTTCGACCGGTACTATGGGCTGATCTCGGGCGCCATGAACTACTTCAACATCGATCTGGGCAAGCGGAAGGGGATCGTACGCGGTTTTGCCATCGACGACCGCCCTTACAAACCTCCCGCCGACGGTTTCTACGCCACCGACGCGTTCACGGACCACGCCCTCGACATGCTCCGGCATCGGGACAAGAGCAAGCCTTTCTTCCTCTACCTCGCCTACAACGCGCCGCACTGGCCGCTACACGCCTACGAAAGCGACATTCGCCGCTATGAGGGCTCCTATCGGAAAGGCTGGCATTGGCTGCGGACCGAGCGGTACCGCAGGATGCTCGCGCTGGGGATCATCGACGAGCGCTATCGACTGGCGCCGGACGATCCCGTCGTGCTGCGCTGGGATACGCTCGACCCGGCCAGGAAACGCGAAATGGACCGGAAGATGGCCGTCTATGCCGCCCAGATCGACCGCATGGACTGGAATATCGGCCGCCTGGTGCGGTACCTGCGTGAGGATGGCGTGCTGGAAAACACGATCATCATATTTCTGTCCGATAACGGCGGATGTCACGAAGGGGGGCCGTTCGGTCAAAACTTTCGCCCTGATCTGACCGGTCCTATCGGGAGTGAACGCTCGTACCACAGCTACGGACGGGGGTGGGCGCACGCGTCGAACACGCCGTTCCGCAAGTACAAGCACTGGGTCCACGAGGGGGGCATTATAACTCCATTCATCGTCTACTGGCCTGGTAAGATTCCCGATCCGGGGGCCATCCGCACCCAGGTGGGCCATGTGATCGATCTCATGCCCACGCTCGTAGAGCTGGCGGGTGCTCGTTACCCGGACAGCTTCTTGGGACGGCAGATTCGACCGATGGAAGGACGTTCGCTGGTGAAGGCCATTCTCGGTGAGGAGGAAGTGCCTCGCGAGTTGTACTGGGAACACTCGCGCAACCGGGCCGTGCGCGTCGGTGAGTGGAAACTGGTGGCCGAGCGTGGGGAAGCATGGGAGCTGTACAACCTGGCTGAAGATCCGACCGAGTTGAACAACCTCGTAACGGACCGGCCGAAGAAGGCCGAGCAGTTGCTCGACACCTGGCTCCGATGGGCGCGGCGCGTGGGCGTGCGCGATCCAGACAGGTACGCCCACTTGCCGACCAGTAAGCGACCGTAAGATCTGCCGTGTCTGTTCCCCGTTGCCCGTAGCTCAGGGAACCGTGCGGGCACGCAGGACGCGCGGGCTGAGCTGCACGAGTGGCAAGCGTCGCGAGGCTTTTCAGCCCCGCCCGCGTAAAGCCGCTCTATGCCGGGCTGCCGACGGCCCCTACGATAGGCTCTCCACACGAAGCCCGATCGGCCGCAGACAGGCACCGGGCATCCAGAGCGGCAGCGCGCGGGACGAACAACGCATGACCCACGCCTGCGACAGGGGGATGGGCCGTCCTAAGCCGGTCCTCAAAGACGGCCGCGGTAGGATCGTACGATCTGCCACCACAAAGACATAGACAAAAACCACAGAGGAAGAATGACCCTCTGTGTGTTCCGTGTCTCGGTGGTTCTTCGGTCGGGAGGGCCCGCCACGGGTTCCCGATCCCGAATAGCCAGCGGAAACCTTCCAGCACCGGGCACTCACCCGTCCTTGGCCGGCGCGTGGCTTTGGGCGGTGGTAGCTCGGCTTTGATAAGTCACCAGGTCACGTCCGTCGAAATGGCCTGAACGGCCAATTGTCATCCGCCTCTTGTGCGTGGATCGATCCCAATATGCTTTCCACCGGTGCCCGGCTTCTCAGGAGTTCTCCCATGTAGACTCGGCTATTCCGGACTGGGCGAACACATATGTGTGCTTCTCGTTCATCCAATCGTCCTCGATATCTGTTTCGATGAACGCTCGCACTTTTTTCAGTGACGCCGGCGCCATCATAGGCCGCCGGCGAACGGAGCCCGACCGCCACCGCGCCGGGTCAGCCCCCTTTGGCTGGCCTGTCGCTTCGGCCGCCGGCCGAAGCGGCCCCGAGCCCGCCGCCCGGCGGGATGAGGGGAGCGGCGGACCGCCGTCGCGCCGGCGACGGCGCACTGGTAGCGCGACCCGTCCCCGGGTCCGCCCCAAGGCGCTGGGGCCGAGCGAGCGCTGCCAGCAATGACCCCCGCCGAGCGAAAAAACGCCCCCCGTCGCAGGATCGGCGTTGGCGCGCGCCCTCTCGCCGCTTCGGCCCGCCTGGCGCGAAGCGGCCCCGAGTCCGCCGCCCGGCGGGATGAGGGGAGCGGCGGACCGCCGTCGCGCCGGCGACGGCGCATTGGCAGGGCGACCCGGCCCGGGTCCGCTCCAAACCCAATGGCTCTGCACAAGCCCTGGCGAAAAGCATCCCCTTCGATAAAAAGGAAAGCCCCCCTTCGATGGGCACACCAGGGGCCGCGGCTGCGCACCTGCCGCTTCGGCCCGCCTGGCCCGAAGCGGCCCTGAGCCCGCCGCCTGGCGGGATGAGGGGAGCGGCGGACCGCCCTTTCCGCCGCGGCGGGTCCACCAGGCGCCGGCTGCTGAGTTGTCCCCGGGGCGCTCT
The DNA here is from genome assembly GCA_026981825.1 of Planctomycetota bacterium. GTDB lineage: Bacteria > Planctomycetota > Planctomycetia > JALXBF01 > JALXBF01 > JALSID01. The sequence goes on along the minus strand of JALSID010000259.1, from coordinate 3,323 downwards.
TTCTCGCCGCTTCGCCCGCTGGCCCGAAGCGGCCCCGAGCCCGCCGCCTGGCGGGATGAGGGGAGCGGCGGTGTGCGCGCCCGAGCGCATCGAGCCAGCAGGGTGGAAGTCCCTGCCGGGGTATGGTCTGAAGGCCCGTAAGCGAAGGTAACTGCGTCTCCGTGAGGAGAGGCGGAAAGCAACCGGAGGTGAACGAGGAGGATCCGAGCGCTTGGGTCTTAGCCAGGGCCCGGGGCTCCGGGTACGATGGTCAGGTAGCGCGTGTTTGGCGAGGGTTCCTGCTGTCCATCCTCTACGAGGTGAGACCACCGACCGGAGAGCCGTATGCGGGAGAACCGCACGTACGGTTCGGAGGGAGGGAAGCGCGGGTAACCGGGCTTCCCCGCCCCTATTCCGGCTCACTCCGAGCCGGAGGGTAGTACGGCAGGCCCTTGGGCCGCCTCTGGCTTTCGTCGGCGTCTATCCGTCCGGTGCTGAGCTGTCGGCCTGGAACTGGCCGATGCTTGTCTGCGGCGCCGGGCCGGTCGGGTGCCGGGTACCAACGGTGGCCACGCCTGAGCGCAGACCGCTATGTGGTCTGCCCTGCAAGAGGGACTCCCGTAGTTGACGCACGCGCTGCTTATCGTTCCATTCCTTGGCGATCCGCTCGCACAGTCTCAGGATTGCGGCGGCGCACTTCAGGCGCAGCCGACCCAGATCGCTTCGGATCGATGGCAGCTCCGGCAGACACTTCAAGATCGCGGCAGCGTCCAAGAAGGCGTGGGGGGAAATCGACCGGAGAGCCTCCATAGCTTCGTCTATTGACGGAGCCAGCAGCTCGTAACAGGTCGTTCCGTCCGGGACGTTGGTTAGAGGGGGCAGCCTCAGTTCCCTGGCGCGTGCACAGAGCTGCATGAACTGTCCGGCACAGCGCTGGCACTGCTGAGCGAGGAAGGCTCTTTGTTCTTTCGGAGGTAGGGTTCCATCCTCATGTTGAGCAGCCAACTGTACCAGACGAGCCAGTAGGCGAAGCAGGTCCTTATGCAAGGTGACCAGGTCTGTGAAGAGCTGGCTGAGCTGTTGGTGAACTGCCGCGTAGTGGCGGAGCCATTGCACGCGGCTGTGTCCGGGGCTCGCCGCATCGAGCTTTCGAGCGGCGAGAAGGTGGGCCGCGAGGAAGCTGTGCTGGAATGGAAACAAGCATTGCTCCAGTTCGGCGAGCCGGCGGTCGCAATCGTCGAGGAGAGCGACGACCTCTTCGGCCGTTACTTTTTTCCCGTTCACCTTCACTTCGGCGTCGCGATCGACGAGTAAGACCCACACGATTCCTTCCAACTCACGGCGTTCGCTCAAAACGCTCGAAATCTCGGCGGTCAAGGCGGTCGCTTGCATGGGGGGCCAGGCCGCCAGAAACGCGGACAGGTCGAGCTCGTCAACGCGCGGAGTATCCGGAAGGGCGTTCACAGCGGCTGCCAAGCCACGTGTGGTGGAGAAGATACGGCGGTGCTTCCGCAAAAGGTGGAGGTCTTCCAGTTCCCTATCGATGAATCGTTGAACTTCCATTGGGTGGGCCATTCGGTCCGGTTTATGGTTCAGTTCTTTTTCGTAGAACGTCCGGGTGACTTCCAGCCGCAGGCGGTCCGGCCGGTCGAAAAGCAGCCACGCGGAGCGCTGGTCGATAGGACAGCGCAGGTAACAGCGTTTGACGTTCAACTCTCGCTCGTAGAAGCTCGGGTGCGTTGAGTCGGGATTGGTAGCGAAGTCTTCCTCCAAGCGATTGAAGACGAGCACGGGCCCGTCTGAGTCGCCCTGGGGGCCGGGCGGTACGCCAAGCTGAGGGTCGTCGTAGAACTTTCTGAGCCAGGCGGCGATTTCGGCCTGGTGGAAGAAGAGGTCACTCGTGTAGAGGCCCCGTTTGGCGGCCGCATCGAGTTCTTCCTCGACTTTCTCGTAGCAGATCAGGGCAAAGCGAAGCTTGTACAGGGCATTGACAAAGGCGTCGGAACCCGCGGTGCTGGCTGCAACCTGGTCGGCATGCAGTTCCTGTGCGCGCGACAGCGACAGGTAACAGCGTTCTAGGGGAGCGAAGGCGAACTGGAGCAGATGCCGACCGATGAAGACGAGCAGCTTAACCCCGGCCGCAGGCAGCGCGAAGTACAGGGGTTGTTCCAGCCAGGCATCTAGCCATCGCTCGAGCCGCCCCCTTGTGTGGACCATCCCTCGGGTGGCCTGGTAAGCCACAGAGATGTAGCTGCCCAGCCAGGTTGCTTTCTGCGAAATATGGGCGAGCTCGTGTGCAAGGACGGCCTTGAACTCGGACAGATTGAGCGTGTTGACGAGCCAGAGACCGATACGAAGGTCTTTGGCCGGCGGGATGAAGAGGTTCAGGACACTCGCTTGGCAGCCGACTTCGGCTTTCGTGTCTGGGCTGACGTAGACGCGTCGTGGGGGCCGGGTACGGAGCTCGTCACATAAGCGATCCAGGAACGCGAACAGCTTTGGGGCGTGCTCACGTGTCAGTTCAATGGCCCCCTGCTTGTCCTCGTCTTCTGTGGAGATGAACAGCCCGCGCAGGAGGAAGGCGAAGAACAGGGCTAGCCCAGCCAAACTCAGGTACTTCAGTACACCGAGGAGTATGGGCCATTCGGTATCGCCAAGGTCCCACTGCCAGAGGTAGTACACCAGCGCCCCGGCGCCGATCATCATGCCGAGATAGCAAAAGAGGAAAGAGAGAAGTGCCAGCAATGTAAGCAGGACACGCCAGCGATAGGTCAACGACGGCTTTGCGAATTCTTTCGGGACGAATTCTGGCGATGGTGGATAGAGCTGCTCAGCGCCTGCCATCGCACTACCCTCCCGCGCGGTTGCAGCAGCCCGCCGCGCCTGAGCATTGTAGCTGCTCTGCCGCCGCGCTGCATAACTGCTCGCCAGAGCGGTCATGCAAGCCTGACCGGGTAGAAAGTCGTGTGACCGGCGGGGGGGCGCCGCGCCGTGTTCCGATGGATGGCGACGGGTTGTATCACAGGTCGTGGGGCGATCCCCGTAGAGGACCCGGCGGACTGGGCGACCAGAGGCCTGGTGGTTCGTCGCTAAACCGGGTTTCGGGTGGAAAGCGAGCCGGGAACGGGGGGCTCCGTAATCCGCGTTGGCTTGGTGGAATCGAGGCAAGCGGTTGTTGCGTGTGCGGAGGGGGGATTGGGAGGCGCAAAAAAAATCGGGCGTTCGGCGGGAACGCCCGACCATGGATCCCCGGGACGTCGGGTGGCGGTTCGCGAGGTCCGGAGCGGAAGGAGAAGCTCCGGCCGGGGCAGGTCGGGCTGACCTTGCGTCTCTGGAGGTTACCC
>JALSID010000258.1 GCA_026981825.1 Planctomycetota bacterium | reverse complement strand
GTAGCGCGACCCGGCCCCGGGTCCGCCCCAAACCCGACGGACCTGCAGAAGCGCAGGCGAAAACCATCCGCGTCGAAGAGAAGAAAAGCCGCCCATCGGCCCGCCGAAAGGGGGTACGGCTGATTGCCCCGCCGCTTCGGCCGCTGGCCGAAGCGGCCCGCCGAGCCCGCGGGCGGGAGCCGCGTTGCTTGCCTTTGCGACCGGTCGGGGCCGCGGAAGGCGCCGCGGCCTCGGCGAGCCTGTGGCTCGCCGCTCGGAGTAGCCCCGGCTGGCGAGGAACGCGCGCCTCCGCAGGCGGCCGGGGCCGAGCGCACGCTGGCGAGCCGTCCTCCCCGCCGCGGCGCGGCGGGGGTACCACTGCGCCGTCGCCAGCGCGACGGCGGTCCGGCCCCTCCCGCCCCCGCGGGTCCGTCCAGGCGCCGGCCGCTGAGTTATCCCCGGCGCGCTCTGTCCTCCTTTCTCCCGCGGCCTGCTTTGGCGATCCCGCGCTGGTCTTGCGCGTCCCCCCTTTGCCGGCAACCCGGGGGACGCAGGAGCCGCTGGCAAAAATGATCCCCCACGAAAGGAACAGCGCCCGCCCGTCGCGGAATCGGCCATGGGGCGCGCGCCCCGTCTCGCCGCATCGGCCGCCCGGCCGAAGCGGCCCCGAGCCCGCCGCCTGGCGGGACCGGACCTCCGCCGGTGCGACGGCGGAGCATTGGTAGCGTGACCCGGCCCGGGTCCGCCCCAGGGCGCTGGCGCCAACGAAGCGCCGGCAGACATGGCCCCCGCCGAGCGAAAGAAAAGCCCGGCCGTCGCAGGATGGCCAATGGGGCGCGCTGTCTCCCTCCGCTTCGGCCGCCCGGGCCGAAGCGGGCCCGAGCTCGCGGGCGGGAGCCGCATTGCTTGCCTTTCCGAGCGGTCGCGGCCGCGGAAGGCGCCGCGGCCTCGGCGAGCCTGCGGCTCGCCGCTCGGAGTAGCCCCGGCTGAGGAGGAACGCGCGCCTCCCCAGGCGGCCGGGGCCGAGCGCGCGCTGGCGAGCCGTCCTCCCCGCCGCGGCGCGGCGGGGGTACCACTGCGCCGTCGCCGGCGCGACGGCGGTCCGCTTCCGCCCGGGCGGCCCGGGCGGGGGCTCGGTTTGGCGCGCGGTTGAGAAAGCGAAAGCGGCACAGGAGTGCCGCACTCCAAAAAAGCCAAAGCGGCAGGGGACTGCCGCACTCCAAAGAAAGCGGCACAGGAGTGCCGCACTCCAAAAAGCCAAAGCGGCAGAGGGCTGCCGCACTCCAAAAAAAAGCGGCACGGGACTGCCGCACTACATAAATTACGCCGTCCCCGCATAGCGGCGATGCGGGAAACGCCGCTAGTCCGACGAGGGCGCGAACCGGAAGGAAAACACCTGAGCGTTCCGAAGGTCGAAAACGAGCCGCAGCGGTTTGCCCGCCGTAGAGCTCACGTCAGCCCCCCGCCTCCAGCGGACCACGCCGTCAATTTCATCCCCTCGAAGCGGTTCGCACTCCGATAACGCAAACCCTGCCACGGGTCTCCCGTTCGCATCCACCAAGCCAACCCGAACGTACCCGTCCCGCCGCGTTTTGAAGTTGACGCGGAGCACCTCGCCGCCGTGGGTGAAAAGGCGAGTCACCAGGGTGCCGCCGCGTCGGCCGGCTTCGGCCGCCACAAATCCGTCCACCCGATACTCAAACCGGCGAAGGCGACTCGACGGCCCCCGGTAATACGCCTCGGTCGCGTACACGGAATAGTGCCGCTCATCACCCGGCAACTGTACCAGCCCCCATGCCATGTAGTTGCTCCGGTTGCCCGAACGGTCCTCCGGAGCATCCCGCGGAATCACCGGCTCCAACCAACGATGGAACACCATCCCATCGCGGCTCGACATGAACGTCGGTTCCGTGCTGCTGCCCTCCTCAGGCAGGAACCGGGTGGGGAAACCGATCAGAATGTGCGGCGCACGCGGATAGAACATGACCGCGTTCGTGTAGAGATGCTCCAGGGGCGCTCCGGGCGTCTCGATCAGCCTCGGTTCCGTCCAGTGCACGAAGTCCCGAGACGTGCCCGTCATGATCCACCGCCGACCCATATACGAGGTGCGATGGTACTCCCGGTACAGACCGGCCACCGGATCCCAAAACGCCACGTTCTGGGAATCGAACGTCCCCTTCGTAATCACCGGCCGATCAACGATAAGCGACCAATGGATCCCATCGGGGCTCTTGAAGACATACAGCCCCCTCTGGCCGCGACGTCGCCCGAAAGCGATCGCTTTGTAACGAGCGTCCGCGGGCGCATCTGGATTCGCGTCTTTGAACACCACAAAGTTGTGCGTCCCGATCCCGTCCCATACGATGTTGTTCGCTTTGCTCCCTCCAAATTCGAACAGCCCCAGCTTCGGCTTTGTCCAGTGGATGCCGTCCCGGCTTTCCGCATAGCAGGTGACTTCCCGATGCGTCGATCTGCGCCGCCGCTCATCCCAGTGCGAGCCGCGATAGTACATGCGGTACAGGTCGCCGTCCTGAAAGACCGTGAAGTACGCGCACGTGTTTCCCTCCCACGGCGCATCCGTAACCAGCACAACCTCCTTCGGCACGGGCCGCTGCAGCTCAAGCCTCAGGTCGCCCTTGGTTTCCCCGATCAGGAAACGGTCCACGAAAAGCTCGCGGCGGGTACCGAGCGCAATCGGTTCCCCCGCGAGGGCCTGTGCCCCGCCCAACAGCTCAAGCCAGACCAGACCAATCACCACCCACCGCAACTGTTTCACGACGCATCTCCCAGGATGCCAACAGACCAAAGCGACATCCGCTATGTTAACGGACAGAACCCCGCGAGTAGACTGTATTGGTGGCAACACGGCAGAACACACGGTGGCGTCCGGCGATCACGCACGCGCGCCAGCACGGCAAAACCAGCCTTCGCCGCGTCCTGCCGCAGCCACCGGCGGCACGAAACGACCGGGACAACCAGGAGCAACACCATGGCTCGTTGCATCGGAACAGTCCGCGTCTCGATCCTGGCAACCGTCCTCTGCTTCGTCCTGAGTCTCCCCTGTTGGGCACACGAGCCGCCGAGTCGCGCCGGCGTGCCGGTTCGGGTGGGCGTTTTCGACATCGACGCCTCGCCCCCTATTGGCAGCCCCCTTGCGTATGACCCCTGCATTGCCGTTGAGATGCCACTGAGATGCAAGGGGATCGTCCTGCTGTCGGACCAGGCCCCCATCGTCCTGATCTCCGTCGACTGGATCGGGATTGGGAATGAAGGGCACACTCGGTTCCGCAAAATGGTTGCCGACGCGGTGGGCACCTCGATTGAACGGGTCGCCGTTCACGCCATTCATCAGCACGACGCGCCGGAGTGTGACCTGTCCGCCGCAGAACTGCTCCGCCCGCTCGGCCTTACGGAGAAGGTCTACGACGTCGACTGGCAGCTTGACGTGATGCGGCGTGCAGCGGAAGCGGCGAAGCAAGCTAAGGCAGGGGCCCAACGGGTGACGCACGTCGGTTTTGGCAAGGGGAAGGTGGAAAAAGTGGCGTCGAATCGGCGGATCCTTGGGCCGGATGGAAAAGTCAAGTACATGCGCTGGACGGCCACGAAGGACCCGAAGATCCGCGCCATGCCGGTGGGAACGATCGACCCCTACCTGCGGCTGGTCACCTTCTGGCAGGATGACAAACCGCTCGTCGCATTGACCTACTACGCCTGTCATCCGCAGAGCTACTACCGCACGGGCAAGGCGAACCCCGACTTCCCTGGGATCGCGCGCGAGACGCTCCAAAAGGAAACTGGCGTCCCCCACATCCATTTCGATGGCGCAGGGGGCAATATTGGGGCCGGCAAGTGGAATGACGGTTCGCCCGAGAACCGGCCGGTCCTCGCCAACCGGGTTGCCGAGGGGATGCGCAAGGCATGGAAGAACACGCACCGGTACCGGCTGTCAGGGAAGGATGTGGACTGGCGGGTGGTCAAGGTTCGCCTCCCGGTGGCCCCCCATTTGAAGGAGCCCGAACTGCTGGCGATGCTGAAGGATGAGAAGAGAAGCGTCGGGGAGCGCAAGTGGGCAGCTCGGTCGCTGGCGTGGCTGCGCCGCTGCAAGGCGGGAGAGACGATTGACATCGGTTGCCTTTATCTCGGCAAAGGTCGGATCGTGCACATGCCGGGCGAGCTCTTCGTGGAATACCAGCTCGCCGCCCAGAAGATGCGTCCGGACCTGTTCGTGGCCATGGCCGCCTACGGAGACTACGGCCCGGGCTATATCGGCACAGCGGTCGCGTACGAGCAGGGGGGCTATGAGACCAGCCCCCGCGCATCCCGAGTTGCCCCCGAAGTGGAAAAAGTGCTCATGGACGCCTTACGTGTGCTGCTCGAACCGGAGAACGAAACGAGCCTGGCTCCGCCAGTTTCGGCAGCACGCTTCGCATTCCGCGAGCACTGATTTGCCTGGGCCGGCGCCGACAAGTGCGGCTCCGGGCAGCCCCCATTGCGGCGGCGATCTCCTCATGCCGCACAAAGCCGGGCAGCGGTCCGGCGGCGTCGCCTGTACCGGCAACGAGACGGCGCGGGCGAACGAGCCGCGGCCCCCTGAGGTCCGACCAACTCGGCTCGCCTTCTGCTTGGCCGGCCCGCGGATGCCGCGCCTGCCAGTGACTGACGGCACTTGGCAAGGCCACGGCTTTTTGGGTAACCTAGTGGGTAGCCCACCGAACGCTGTGCTGTCCGGTACGTACGCCGATGGAGCGATCTCGCCTTGTGGTCGTCAGTCCTACGGCCACCTCGGCGTACGCATGGTTTTCTTACCCAGGCTGGTCCTCAAATGAGGATCGGGTTTGCTCCGCGGCAAGCCGATGGGAGCTTGTTGAACAACGGGGCATGGCACAAACGGCATCACCCGGTGAGAAGCGAAGCACTGGAAGAACAGCAGAAGGAGTCGTACCGATGAGCAGACCGTTCTCAAGACGTCGTTTTCTGCAGCAGTCCGGAACAGCGGCCGCCACAGCGGCTGTGTTGCATGGCGTGCACACCATGGTTCGAGCGGACCGGCCCCTTGCGGCCAACGACGAGATCGTTGTTGGCCTGATCGGCTGCGGTGGCATGGGCCGGGCCAATCTTCGCGACTTCTTGAGAGTCGCAGGCGTTAAGGTCGGTGCTCTTTGCGACGTGGACTCGACGCACATTGAAAATGCCGAGCAAGATGTGGCGAAGCGGCGAGCGCAGCAGAACGCCAAGGTTGAAAAGTATACCACGCACAAGGACTTCCGGGAGCTGCTGGACAAGAAAGACATCGATTGCGTGATCGTGGCAACTCCCGACCACTGGCACGCTCTGCCCACGATCTACGCGTGCATGGCGGGCAAGGACGTCTACTGCGAAAAGCCGATCTCGCACAACATCGTCGAAGGGCGAATGATGGTGAACGCCGTGAAGAAGTACAAGCGGGTGTGCCAGATCGGCACGCAGCAGCGCTCCGGAGCTCACTTTCAACGCGCCATCGAGCTCGTGCAGAAGGGGGCCATTGGCGAAGTCTACATGACCCGCACCTGGAACCTTTCCAACGAACACCCGGATGGCATCGGGAATCCTCCCGACGACAATCCCCCTCCCTACGTGGACTACGACATGTGGCTGGGCCCGGCCCCGAAGCGCCCCTTTAATCGGAACCGGTTCCACTATACGTGGCGGTGGTTCTTCGACTATGCAGCAGGGATGGTGGGCGACTGGAACGTGCACCTGCAGGACATCATCCATCTGGCCATGGGAACATTCCATCCGGTTGCGGTCCACGCTTCGGGGGGCAAATTCGCTTTGCGTGACAACCGCGATACCCCGGACACGATGGAGGTGACTTATGAGTTCGTGCGCCCAGATGGCAAACCGTTTGTCCAGGTCTACACCATGCGGAAGTACTGCGTGAACCACAGCCAATGGTCACCGGGCCACGCCATGCAGTTCCTCGGTAGTGACGGTGTGTTGAACCTGAACCGGAGTGGGTTCGAGATTGTTCCGGAAGTACGCCGCGAAGGCAAGAAAGTTGTCCAGCGGACCGAACCGATCAAGAGTGGCGGTTCTGACCAGCACTTCCCCCATGTGGTCAACTTCATCGAGTGTGTGCGGAGCCGACAGAAGCCGATCAGTGACATTGAGACCATGCATTTCACAACCACGGCCTGCCATTTGGCGAATATCTCGCTCCGCGTGGGCCGGAAGATCTACTGGGATCCGAAGACCGAGCGTTGCTTTAAGGATCCGGAGCACAAGGTTCCCGATGCGGAGGCGAACCGCTGGCTTGCTCGCGAGTATCGCAAGCCGTGGGAACTGCCGAAGATTGAACTCGATCAGTCTGCCTAACCACATGCCCCGCACCCACAGGCCAGCCCATGGCCCCTGCGGCCATGGGCTTTTTTTGCGGGTCACCATTGTCGTTGGATTGCTTGGAAGGGGGCTGCTTCAACCAGCAAGGTCCGGACGGGCGCGCCGCCGCGACCAACCACGCCGCGCCGGGCACTTCGGCAACGGCCTGCCAGGGCAAGTGAACCTGCTGGCCCCCGCCTAGCTCTGCCCCCGCAAAAGGGTTGGGACGGCGACCGGAAGGATGTGATCCCCGATCGGCCAGAACGACACCGCATCTGCCCACCGGCGCACTCGGGTGCTGCCTGCCGAACCGATAACTACCGCGTCACGGTTACTCCATCCTCCGGTGGGCGAATTAGCACACGCTGTCACGCCTAGGGCATGACGAACTCGTGCTCCGATGGACGGACCGTTAGCACCGGGCAAGGTGCCTTGCGAACGACCCGATCCGCGACGCTGCCCAGAAGAATGTGGGCGATTGGGCCTCGGCCGTGGGTGCCGATCACGATGAGATCGATGTCCGTGTCCCGAGCGTAACGGATGATCTCCACGAAGGGGCTGCCAGTCTTCAGCACAAGCTGAGCACGGAACTTCTCCCGCTCTTCTGCACTAAGACACTCCTCCAGTTTCTGCCGCGCGCGCTTTTCCAGTTCCTCACGAACACTCTGCAGCGCAGGGATGTACCCTTCCGTGGTCCAGGCCGGCACGACCGGTTCTTCGAAGACGTGCAGCACGTGCAGCTCCGAGTTGAACGCTTCCGCGAACGCCTTGCCGTAGCGAAGGGCGTTGTCCGAAGCCTCGCTGAAATCCACCGGCACGAGGATTTTTTCCAGTACGATCTTCATGGCAGACTCCTTCGCGATTCGTCCACGGGTTAAGAACTCACCAGGACACGCGGTTCCAAGAGCCAGAGCAACTCACCGGAGTTCGGCGCGACGGGCAGGAGCACGTTCACCAGGGCGACGCCTCCTTTTCGCACCTTGACCCGGGCGCCCGACTCGGAGATCAATTTCCCCACGATCGAGCTGAGGTCAGGTTCGTGGCCGACGATCATGGCGACGGCGTCGTTCTCGAGACCGCTAAGCACGGTGGCCACGTCACCAAGATCAGCGCCGGGGGCCAACTCGTCGCGAGTGTTGAAGCCGCTGTCAGGGCAGAGCGCTTCGACAAGGATCTCTGCCGTCTGTACCGCACGAGGCAACGGACTGGAGAAGACCGCCGTTGGGTGCACCCCGAGCGTTTTCAACACGGCAGCCTCGGCGCGGATAAGATTCGCTCCGTCCGAGGTCAAGGGCCTTTCCCAGTCGTCCCCCTGTGCCACCGCCTCCCCGTGCCGGACGAAGTACACCAGCATGGTCACCACCTCCGTTCAACCGCACCCTCCACTGTAGCAACATCCGTGCCTCCAGGCGGAACCGCCGCAGGTTGCCCACGCAGAACTTCCCACGCCGGAGGAAGCAACCGGACCGTTGTGCGTGCGGTCCCATGAAGGCGACACAGCGAGCCGCCTCGCAACCCGGTTGCTTTGCTGCATCCTACACAGGCCAGTGCTCTTGCCGCCACGCCATGTCCCAGAACATCCACTCGTACCTGCTGGTTGTGACGAAATGGCCTTCCAACGCGTCGCGCTGCCCGGCGGTCAACTTCTCTGCCAGAGCGTCCGTGAGATCCAGGACCTGGCGGACGAGCTTGCCGAACTCATCGGCCGCATAGGTGGCGATCCACCGTTTGTACAGCCGGTTGGGTGAACCGGCCTGCTCCAGCTTTTTGCCCACCTCCCAGTAGATCCAGTAGCAGGGTAGCAGCGCGCCGAGCAGCTCGTGGAACGGCCGCGAGTAGGCTACCGCAAGCAAGTAGGAGGTATAGGCGAGATTCGTGGGTGCCATGGGGGTGGAGTACACCTGCTCGGGGTGCAGGCCGAATTCGGCGAAGAATCCTTCATGTAACGAGCGCTCCGCTTCAAGGGCGCCGACGGCGTGCTGGTTAAACATGACGATCGCGTCGTCGGTGGGTGAGCGAGCAGCGGCGACACTGAGGGCGCGGGCGAACTCGCGCAGGTACAGAGCGTCCTGCACCACGTAGAACCTGAAGCGGTCGATCTCCAGGTCGCCCGTCGTCAGCCCGCGGATGAAAGGATGGGCCAGGATCGCGTCCCAGATCGGCCGAATGCGAGCCCAAAGTGTCTCCGTGAATCGCGCACTCATCTCGCCTCCTCAAATCTTCCGGTCCGACCTGCCCCCGTATTGTAGCCATACGGGCCTGCGGTGTTGGCCTTTCCCTCGCGCTCGAACGCGGTCCAATCGCCCTCTCGCGTACAGCCGGAAGCGGCCGCGGTCGACAAGACCGACTTCCCACCGAGGTCGCCGACGCTCAGCCCAGGGACGGCCCCGACGGCTGAAGCCCCCCGGCAGCGCGACCGCACCAATCGACGAGCCAACCGTCCCTCTGCCCCGTCTCGTCGGCGAGCCTCCGGCACCGGGAGCCACGGGCGCCGATGCCCACGTGTGCCGCCCGCCCGGCCGTCCCCACCAGCCCGCTCGCCATCGCTCCCAGCCCGGCACCCCGCTCGATCTGTGGCTACCATTACCTGAAGGAGCTCAACCGGACAGGGGGATGGAGGCGTGCGATACCCGTGGTGGTATGTCCCTTTCCTGACTTCGCCGATGTTGATCGCGGTGGTTTCCGTGATCCACGTCCTGCTTGCCCATTACGCCGTGGGGGGAGGCATGTTCCTCGCCGTGGAAGCGTACTACGCCTACCGCCGGCGCAATGCCCCCTATCTTGAGTACTTGCGGAAGCACGCCCGCTTTTTCATGTACGTGACGGTTGTGTTCGGAGCCGTCACGGGGGTGGGCATCTGGTGGACGATCGGTTTAGCTTCCCCGTTGGCTACGGAAGTGCTCATCCGCACCTTCGTCTTCGCGTGGGCGACGGAATGGGTCACGTTCGTGGTCGAACTCGTGACCGTGTTTCTGTTTGCCTACGGCTTCGGCAGGACCGCCCCCCGGTGGCACGTGGCATTCGCCGCGGCCTATGCAGCGGCTGCGTGGCTGAGCCTGGTCATCATCACCGCGATCACGGCGTTCATGTTGAACCCGGGCCGTTGGATCGAAACGCCCACGTTTGCGGCCGCGTTCTTCAACCCCCAGTTTCTTCCGCAGGTGATCTCACGGACCGGCGGAGCATTGATGCTGTGTACGTTGTATGTCTATCTGCATACGAGCTTCACCGTAAATGACGCGGACCTTCGCGACCTGGTCCAGCGTCGCTCGACCCGGCCGGCGCTGCTCGGTGCGGTGCTCATCTGCCTGGGCGGACTCTGGTGGTACGCCGCGTTGCCTGCGTCTTCGAAAGCGGCCCTGGCAGCCGCCAGCGTTCTCAATCTCATGATGGTCGGCATCTTCGCCCTGACGGTGGTCGTTTTCTTCGCCCTCTATGTCGGTCCCGCATCCCACCCGGGCTGGCTGACTCCGGGGTTCTCGCTGCTCCTCTTCCTGTGCGGGCTGGCGGCGTTCTCCACCGGCGAGTTCATCCGCGAAGCAGTCCGCAAGCCGTACATCGTGTACAACTTCGTCACAGGCAACCAGCTCACCATCCACGACACGAAACACGTGCGGCGCGAGGGGGTGCTGAACTCCTACCGCTGGCTGCACACCTACGTGCGACAGCACTACCCGGAACTCATCGACAGCAATGGCCGAGTGCTCTACGAGAAACTCCCGGAGCTGGCCGTGAAGGACCGCATCGAACTCGGCCGAGCGATCTTCCTGTACTGCTGCAACAACTGCCACGCGGAAGCCCGCGGCTACTCGGCGGTCGGCTACCTCATCCACGGCTGGAACCGCGACATGATCCTGCGCACCATCCATCACCTGCATGAGGCGGACTTCTTCATGCCCCCCTGGCCCGGCAATGCGGCCGAGGCCGAATTACTGGCCGACTACCTGTATTCCATCGCGCCAGAGAAGCCACGCGGAATGCTGTTCGGTGTGCCGAAAGAAGAGGAGTCGAACGAGCGATGACGGACCTGTCCGCTCCGCCAAGTCCCATCCCGTTACCGGCGCCGCTGGGCGTGTTGTACGTCCTGAAGACGGTCGGCTTTATCCTCCACGTCATCCCCATGAACCTGTGGTGCGCGGGGGTGCCACTGGCGGTGGCGCTGTGGGTCACCGGTCAGCGGTCGGCCGACGCGTGGCCACGCCGCTTTCTGGCCCAGGTTCCCTTCTTTCTCGCGTTCGGCATCAACGCGGGCATCGTCCCGCTCCTGTTTACCCAGGTGGTCTATCATCATGTGTTCTACCCCGCCACGATTTTGATGGCCTGGTTCTGGTTCGCCGTGATCCCCCTTCTGCTGACGGCTTACGTGGCATCCTACCGCGTTGCGGACGAGGTTCGCTCGGATCAGGCTCGTCCCGCTCGCCTGGTGCTCTGGAGCGTCATTGCATGGGTTTGCCTCTGGTGTATCGGCTTTCTGTTCGCCAACGCATTTTCCCTCATGGTCCGTCCGGATCGGTGGGCGCACCTTGCTGAGCAGCACGGCAGCTCCGGGGCAGTATTCGGTACGGCGCTCAATACCGCTGATCCGGCCATGTGGGCGCGCTGGCTTGTGATGCTGGCCCTTGCCCTGACCACCACCGCGTGGCACCCCATTGCCGACCGCCTGCTGCGCAGGCAAGAACCGAACGATCGCGGGGAGCTCTCCATCGCCACCGTGACCTACCTTGCCGGAGCGATGTTTTTTGCCGTTGCCGGCACGTGGTACGCGTTCGGGACCTGGCCCCCTGCAGTGCGGGAACAGATGTTGGCGATACCACTGCTGCCGCTGACGGTCGCAACCGCCCTCGCGCCGGCCGTGCCCGCCGGCATCGTACTGTGGATGCGTTTCCTGTCCGGCGACGCGCGCAAGTTGGCCTGGGTTGGAATCGCAGCGCAAGCGGCAGTCGTAGCCCTGAATGCGATCAGTCGGCAGGTAGTGCAGCACCTGGAGCTGAGCGCGTTCGGGCTGATACGCCCCCGTCCGATCGCTTTCGAGCTCTGGCCCGTGGCGGTGTTCCTCCTTGCGGCCCTCATCGGGGGCAGCGTGGTCGTTGTTTTCCTTCGAATGGCGTACACGTCCTGGTCGGCTGCCGGCAGCATGACGGCCGAGGGCTCCGTGGACACCGCGGGCTGAACGACGTCATAGCTTTCGTGCAAACCAAGCGGCCACTTCCCCGTTCCGATCCGGCTGGCTATGCACCTCCGCAGACAGAAGTGGCCGGGGGTACCCGCGGCCGAAACCGGTTTGTCTTTGCCCCCCGGTCTGCCCGACTCGTCGGTAGCTCCGGGGCGTCCGGACAGCCGAGGGCGTTTTATCCACGCTGTCGGTTCTGCCCGCATGTTACAATCGGTCGCGAGAACGTTCGATAGCTCGCGTTCCAAGGGTCAAAACGAGATTGCGACCGTGAGGTAACAGCGATGCGTGCGATCCTGACCCGACGATCCTTCCTGCGAAGCGGCGCCGCTGCCGCGAGCACACTGGCGACCGCCGGCTGGTTACAAAAGCTCGCTTCCGCGGCCGAGCTGAGCGCCGACCAGATCGGCACGAACCTACCCTTCCTCGGAGTGGATCTGTTCCAGGCGCTGGACTGGGTGTACGATCTGGGCTTTCGCACGGTAGAGCCGATGGGGGCCGGAGACATCCGCCCCAGGGAACGTGCTGCCCCTGGCGTCGTCGTACAGAAGCTCGGCGCCGAGGACCGGGAGAAGGTGCGCAAGTCGATCCGGCGATTCCGGCACCGGAGCATTCACCTACCGTTTGGGGGAATGGTCGTTGTCGGCGATGACGAAGCTTTGGTCAGCCGAAGTCGCCGAACGATGGAGGAAGCGTTCGAGACCGCCGCTTTCCTGGAGGTCGAGACGGCAGTCATCCACTGCATCCCGCCCCGAACCAAAGGAGACGCCTGGAAGGAGCTTGTCGAGCTCTACCACGGCTGGGCCGAGAAAACGAAGCCCCTAGGTTTCCGTCTGGCCCTGGAAACCGGGTACCCGCGGTCGGTACGCGATTTCGTTCGATTCATCCGCGACGTGGACCACCCGAACCTTGGTGCCACGATTGACGTGGGCCACCAGATCGGCTACCCGGAGTTTCGAAAGCGGTTCGGCAAGAAGATCCCGAATTCGCCGGAGGCATATCGGGCCTACAACGATGTGTTGCACGAGCTGATCGACCGGCTTGGTGCCAAGCTGTGGCACTTCCACATCCACGATATCGATCCAACCATCTGGAAGGAACACAAGCCGGTCGTGCACGGGGTCATCGACTATCCGCGGCTGTTCGCCAAACTGAAGCAGACGGGTTTCGGCGGCTTGATGATCTTCGAGATCGCTCCGGTTCCAGGAGCGGACATGCGGGAGGTACTTGCCGAGAGTCGTACAAAAGTCGTCGGGTACCTGCGCGCCGCCTCCAGCGCCTAGCCCCAATCTGGTGCGGTGACATCGAGAAGCGGCGTGGCGGCACAAAGCACCGCCACGCCGCTTTGTGTTCCGTGGCCAGTCGCTTCGGCTAATCCTGTGTTGTGGGACGCGAACCGGCTCGAGCCTGCGAACGTGGCCTTAGCGATCGCGGCCGCCGAGCAGTCCGAGCCGCCAGAGCCAGTAGAGGAGCTCCAGGAGAGCCGCAGCCGTTGCTGCCACGTAGGTGAACGCCGCGGCGGTCAGCACGCGCCGGACGGCGGGCAGCTCGTCGTAATCCACAATGCCAAGCTGCGGAAGAAGCCGTATCGCCCGTGTGCTTGCGTTGATCTCCACGGGCAAGTTCACCAACTGGAACACCGCGATCGCCGCGATCAACAGCAAGCCGATCACGGTGAAGGGGTTCAGCACGCCGGCGCCGGCGTAAGCCATGAACAGCCCGATCAGGATGGCGATGTAGCCGAAGTTCGAGCCGATGGCGGCCAAAGGCACCGCGAAGTTACGGATAACCAGCGGTGCATACCCGGTGGCGTCCTGGATTGCGTGCCCCACTTCGTGGGCCGCGACGCCGATGGCAGCCAGGCTCGGGCTGCGGAACACATCCGGCGAAAGACGGACGACTTTCGTTCGCGGATCGTAGTGGTCGCTCAGGAAGCCGGGATGCTCCTCTACCGGCACATGGTGCAGGCCGGCGGAATCCAGGATGTATCTTGCCGCCTGTGCACCCGTAAACCCGCGTCTACTGAGTATTTGTGATGCCGCAGCATAGGCTGACCGAACCCATAGTTGGGCGATCACCGACAGAACGAGCAGCGGCAATGCCACAAACAACAAGTAATGAGGATCGAACCAAAGCATCGCTCCACCCCTCGAACATCACGCATGTCGCGCCTTCTGCTCGGACAATTTTAGCTTGCTCGGGCGGACGAGTCACTACGGGCTACCGGCCGTCTTCCAGCCTCGGGTTCCCGCGCCACTCGGTCCCGACAGCGGTTCCTGTTAAGCGACGGTCCGCTGCCACAAAGATCTGACGTACGGTCGCGCTTGGACGTTCCTCCAATCCGATGGAACCTCGACAATCGCTACACGTGGGCCGACGCGATCGTCTGTATAGGCGTCCTTTGTGTCAGCCCCCGGCACGGGATGTTCCTGTGCCCCGTGCCGCGTGTCCTAGCGGTTCGGGGGGCGGAGGAACTGAGCGAGCAAGAACAGTACGAGCAAGGCCAGCAGTCCAATCGCTAGCGGTCGCGTGTGGCGCACACCGAGGAACTGGAGCAGCCCGATCAGGGGAAGCATGAGCACAACCAGCCAGAGAAGGCCGCATCCCCAGATGGCCATGGTGGCCCTAAAGACGGTCTCCCTGGACGCCAACGCACGGACGACGGGTACGGCCCTGCGACGCTGTCGGCTCTCGACTGCCGCATCGGCCACCTGAATGGCCGCCACGGCCTCGGACCAATCCGCCGCTTCGTTGACTTCCCCCCCGCGCAAGAAGAAACGCAACGTGCGCTCTGCCAGCCAGACGCTTGTGTGGTCCTGGGCCGTTTTTTCCAACGACCCGGCGCACAGGAATCGACATCCTCCTTGCGCGGACCAGCTCCACTGCGAAGAGAACCCATCGTTCAGCTTCAGCGAGAAGTGTGCTTCCGGTGCTCGCGTCAGTTCGATGCGTGCAGTCCTACCGCCGGAGCATTCGAGTACCGCAAGCAAGTGGTCTGGACCGAGCTCGACCACGTGCACCTGTCCTGGCTGAAATCCGGCCCGCTCGAGCACGGCAAACGCCTGCAAGCTGTCCGCTGCCGTAAGCAGGTCATCCCCGAGCGGAACTCCCACGGTGGCCTCTGCACTCGTCCAGCGCTGCTCTGATCGCGGTCCGTCACCGAGCAGCCCGGGCAAACAGGGATCACTGAGCCTTGGCCAGAAGGGGGAAAGCCTGGCGCCGGTCTCTTCGGCAACGACCGTCAGCTCGTAGTGCGCCGCGACCGGCGTTTCGATGGGTACCGGGAACAACGCAGGTAGTCCGCCCTGGGCCGCTCGGCGAACCGCGATGGCTGCCGCCGGTCCGTCGCTCAAAACGACCACGCGACTGACATCATCCGCGGCCAGGATTGAGTCGAACTGGACCTCGAGCGGGATGTCGGCAGCCAACTCGTCCAGGCAGACATAGCGGACGGAATCCGCCGCTTCGTCGATAACAGCGCGAAACGCGGCGATGTCCGCCTGTTTGCCGATCACCACGGCCGTCATCGGTACAGCCATCGATTGCCTGGAACTCCGTGGTCAAGCATCCGAAGCATTCGCGCCGTGCCCCCTTCGCCGGCCACCGCCGAGGCAGGAAGCCCTGCGGAGGTCCCGACGCCGGTTTTCATCAGGGGCATCCCCCCACACGGCATGAGGAAGAGGGAACGCACCGCCGGATTCTGTGTATCATAGACGCGAACCCTTATAAGCCAGTCGCGGCATGAAGAACATCGAGAGGTAACCCCCATGAAGGCTCATCGTGTGTGCTCGGTCTCCTTGTGCCTCGTGGCGGTAGCCATCCTCATCCCAACCTTTTCACTCGCGCAACCGTACAGCGCCGACAAAGCCGCAGCGGACAAGACCGTCAAACTGGTCCGGGCAGACAACCGCGATGTGAAGTGCTACATCGGGAACGAGCTGTTCACGGTGTATCGGGTGCAGCCGGACCAGCCGAAACCGTACTTCTACCCCGTCGTCGGTCCCTCGGGCAAGCGGATGACGTACATGTTCCCCCCTGTGCGCCCCAAACGGGGTGAGTACCATCCGCATCACCGGAGCGTCTGGATCGCCGTGGACGAAGTGAACGGCGTCGACTTTTGGGGCGAGAAAGGAAAGATCGTGAACCGGCAGATCCGGTTCCTTGCGCCGTCAGGCCGTGCAGCGCGATTCC
>JALSID010000257.1 GCA_026981825.1 Planctomycetota bacterium | reverse complement strand
CTCCGCGGGTGGGCCCTATCTGTGCTACACGCAGAACACGGAGTATGAAATCACGTCGATCGCCGGGCGAAGGCATGTCCTCGGCGCTTTCTTCGTGCTCGCCCACCGCCGCCCCTTTCACCACACCGTTCCGCCGGTATCCGCGGTGTTCCGCGAGGCGCACGCTCAGGGGGCTTTGATCGACCTGGACAAACACAACTGGCCGTGGAGCCCGGCACTGGCTGCACTGGGAGCAGACCTGTACGAGCTGGCCAACAACCACATGTGGCGGACGACCTTCCACTTCAGGCGGTTCGGCCTCCGTCCGCCGGCACACTGGCAGATTGAAACTGACGATACCGGGGGGCTTACCGAGCGGGGGTGGATTGAGTTCACGCACCGTATGTATTGGGCGCTGTTGAACGTCGGGCTCCGCCTCAAGCCCACAGCCGGCACCGCAAGCGGTGTGCATCCTGTGCCGCTAGGTTTCGGGAGAGTGTACGCGAAAGTGGGACAGAGGAAGGACCTGGAGGGGTTTCTTGAGGCGCTGCGGGCAGGCCGGAGCTTCGTCACCACCGGTCCTTTGATGGAGGTAACGGTGGGCGGCCAGGAACCGGGGAGCAGCGTCGAACTCGAGGGGCCGGCGGACGTACCCGTGGGCGTGCGCATAGCGGCACTCAATCCGATCCGTTCTGTGGAGGTCATTCAGAACGGAAAAGTGGTGGCCGCGAAAGCCGAAGCCAACACGGAGCAAGGCGCTGTACACCGTGTCGAAGCAGTTGTACGGGTTCACGTTGCCGCTGGTGGCTGGATCGCCGTTCGGGCATTCACAGACCTAGGTGGGGGAAGGATCAGGTTCGCACACTCGGGCCCCGTGTACGTGACCGTGCAGGGCAGGCGTGCGGAGCCGGATGCTCGCGATGTCGATTACCTGATCGCCGTGGTACGGGAGGAGCTGGCCCGCTCCGGCGAGCTGCTTAGCCCGGATGCCATCGCAGAGTATCGAAAAGCGCTGCGGTACTACCAATCCTGGGCACCGGGCCCCTGACGGTGCCGCTGGGCCGCTACATGGTCGTGGCGAGCCTGCTCCGCACGCCAGAGCCGTACTCCCCGCGGAAACATGCGCCGTGGATGGTAACGGCGGGGCCGGCAGGTCCTCGTTCGGCCAATCGTCTGAGCGACGCAGCGAGCAGACAGAGCGAGAGCACGGCGGCCCGCCCTTTGTCGGTTACCATAAACGTGTTCCGAGAGCGAATGAGGGGAGCACAGGAATAAGTGGGGGCAGCCTATGGGTGAATCTGGCCATAAACGATCGGATACTCCCCAGGAACTGATCGCGTGGTTTGTTGAGCCACTGGAGCGGTTGAGTAGGGAAGCCGCGGCCCGCTTCGGCGGTGAATTCGTCGAACTGTCGCCGCTGAAGCTGCTCGGCGTGTTAGAGAGGAGCGGGCTCGTTGAGCCAGGCCTGGCGGCCGAGTTTCGCGCGGCCTATCAGCGGATTCGCTTCGCCGCCGGTAGCGGAGTCGACGGGTCGCGCTTCGCCCACGTGCGGGACGCACTTGCTCGTGCGTTACCCCCGGTCGAAAAACTGCAGGACCTGGGCGAGGAGTTGTCCTGTGCCCGCCGCGCTGCGGTCGAGACGAGGAGCGAGTCCGGCGAGTTCGCACGCGTGCCAGTTGGCCTTCGCCCTGGCTGGACCAGGCCTCCGGTCGTGTGGGATTCCACCGAACCCGGCGCGGACACGCCTGAGACGGGGGAGCCGGGGGATAAGCAAGCGGCGGCGAAAGAGCAGCCGAAGCGGCGCGCCCTTGTGCTTACTCTGGGATTGGTCCTCCTCCTGGTCTGGACCGGCGGAACGGCGGCGGCGACCTATGCGTTACGGAACCGGATCACAGCCGCACTGTGGAAGTTGCGGTACGGCAGGGACTATCCCGGTTCCAGGCACAGCGCGGGGAACCGGCGTTCGGAGCTCGAGCAGCTCATGGCCAGGTTCGCCCACGGTGGGATGAGTGAGGAAGAGCGCGGCAAGCTGGCGGCCGAAATCGCTCGGCTCGCATACGAGCAGGACATGTTCCTTTTGGCCGAGCATTTCTACCGCGCCGCTCTGGAACGGAGGCCGACGGACGCGGAACTTCTCAACGAGCTGGCCTGGATGCTCCTTACGCGGGGCGAATCGTGGTTTCAGGACGTTCTTCAAGGCTACCGCCTGGCGCGGCGGGCAGTTCAATTAGCACCGCGGCCGCACATCAAGGATACGCTCGCCGAAGCCTACTACCTGATGGGTCGGTACCGCGACGCGGTAGAACTCGAAGAAGAGGTCTTGTCCGAAGCCCGAACCCAGCGAGACTTCTACCAGCGTCAGCTCCAGAAGTTCCGCAGAGCACTGGAGGAGCAAGAGAAGGGCAAAGGGCAGTAGGGGGCAGGCTGCATGGCTGGGCCACCACGTGGTGTCCGCCTTTTAGCCGATAAGCGGCATTGCTATCGGGGAACGGAGCGGGCCGCGTCCTGTCATGCAGTTCCCCGTACCCTATCGCTGTTGGTGCCCGTGGTGGCGTGGTTCCCGGATCTGGCACGAGCTCTGGACGGCGATCGATGCCTGAGAGATCTCCCTGTTCGCCGCTCCGAGCAGTAGCCTCACTGGCCCTCCAGCTCCTCTTCCAGCGTCTTGAGGCCACTCATGTAGAAGTGCCACTCTTGTTCTAGGTTGCTCAGGTCGTTGCCGAACACGGATTTGAACACGGCGAGCAACTTGTCCTCTGGGATCGGCATGTCTGCCGGGAGCCTGCTGAGGGCGTCGTAGTATTCCATGAATTTTTCGAACTTCTCATTGGCCAGGAAGTGGGTAAGCGCCCACGCAGGACCGTAGGCGAGGTCCTTGGTCGCGACGTTGGCGGCACGGGTGAAGATCTTATCGCTTGCGATGAACTCCAGGTTACAGTGCTCGGCGTCGTCCTTGAGTCTGCGATAGGAGGTGATCCTCCGCTCGTTCACCGAACCGATGCCCGCCCACGATGCATCCTGCGGCGATTCGAAGAACGAGGCCAGGCCTTCATGCACCCAGATGGGGGCCGCTACCTGGCGTGGCAGCAGACCGCTGTTGCCGGCCAACTGGTGGCATCCCTCGTGCGTGACCACTTCGATCTCCTGCCCTTCGAACGAGATGTCCGCGAGCAGTTCGATCGTGTTGACGAACCGAATGAAATCGCCGTGGCCCATCTGGCGGAGACGCTTGATCTCGTCCGCCCGGCTTCTCAGCTCCTTGAGGATCTTTCGGACCTCCTTGCCGAACTCACTGGTGTCCTGGGCGTAGTAGACCGCTACGTTCGTCACCCGCGACCAGAACCCTGCAGCGTGTACGAGCTCGGGATCGGTTCGGCGCACCATGAGCATGAAGTTGTCGAAGTCCCCGTACAGCACGACCATCAGC
>JALSID010000256.1 GCA_026981825.1 Planctomycetota bacterium | reverse complement strand
GCTTCTTATCGGGGGGGTGAAGTTCCCGGCCTTTCAGATAGAACCAGAGGTAGAAGCTCTCGTACACCCGCTCCATCAACTGAAGCCGCTTGTCGGCCAGTTTCTCTCCAGGCGGATCGAAAGCCAACAGGTAGTGATCGCTGGTCTTGTAGTTCATGCCACTGCCGACGACTTTGGCGATATGCTCGCGCTGTCCGGGCTTTTCGGGCAAGGGCTGCTTGATGCGCTGCCAGAATTGGGCGAGTTTCTGAACGCGCGGGTCGTCGGGACTTTTGGTTTGCATGATCTCGAGCAGGCGGGGGAAATGCTTGGTCTGTCCGCGCGCCGCGATCCAGAGGGCGATATCGAAGCACTCGTCCAGCGTGGCGCTTTCGGCCTCGCGGAGCTTCTTGTTGAGCACGACGCTCGTCAGCGGGGCCTTGACGATTCGGTCCACGTAGACCGTTTCTGATGGGTCGCGAAGTTTCAGGTACAGTTGTTCCTTGAGGCCGGCGTGCCGTACGGAGACGATACGGCCGGGGAGAACGCGGTGGGTTCCCTCGATCCAGAAGGAAGAGGATCCGAGGCGAATTTCGATGTAGTCAGCTTGCGCTGGGGGATCGGCCACGATTCCCACGCTGAGCAGCAGGGCAGCGACAGTGCGGGCCAATCGGAATCCCATTCGCTTCATTGCTCTGTCCTCTTGCCCGTTTTACCCGTCAGCACCGGCACGCCATTCGGAAGGCTTGTTTGTTGCTCGAGAGTGACCTTTTCCGAACCGGCGATGGTACAAAGGGCCTCGAAGACGCGTGGATCGATGTCTTTGGCCAGATACCGAGCTGACCCGTCAGCCATCAGGACGAAGACCCCTGGGGGGTCACCCGGAGAACCGAAGGCACCAGAGACTCCGATGTAGGGGGGGCGTTGGGCGGATCGGATGGTTGCTCCGCCCCCTGCAACCCAGGGTCCGTAGATGTCGTAGACCTGGATCAGCATGATGGTCTGACCGGCCCCGTCCTTGATGTCGGCCACTCGCGTCTTCCGGTCGTAGCCGAACACGCCGGCGCGGGGGTGATCTGGTGGGAGTGTTGGTGCGTCGTAGCCAACGCCCCCCATGCCGACAAAATGGGTCAACGCCAATCCGAGATAGGGCTGGACTTCGCCGCGGCGCACGGGAACGCGCGGGTCGAGAAATTCGTCCACGACCGTGAGCGCAGCCCGCACGTTTGTGGAAGTCGTCCACGATCCCTTCAGATCCAGACTGTCGTAGAGCTGCTGCCGACCGATGTAGGGCAGGATGTGCACCAGCCAGCTCATCCGCAGGAAGTGGAAACCCTTAGCCGCCTTGTTCGGTATGGCCCCCTGCGGGAAGGTTCGGTTATGTTCGGCCAGGAAGCCAGCGATTCCCCCGTTGAGGCGGATCAAGGGACCGGCATAGGGCCAGGTGCCCACAGCATCGGTACCGAGTACGGCGCTAATGGTTGCTGTCACAAGCTCGACCCGGTTCGTGAGCCAATCCTCAGAGGTGGGCACCGGGGTGCGGACGAGCACCACGGCACCGTTTTCGCTCACCTTTGCTTCCCGCCAGATGCCCGCCATCGCTGCCACAGCACCGGCAATTTGGCTCCGCCGATGGCGCCCCGGATCGGAGGGGATTTGGGCCTGCTCTGCGTCCCCCTCGCCCTGGGGCCCGGGCGGCTGTGGTTGTTGGCGCCTCCTGCCCGAGACCGCCTCTTGAAGGCGACGGGCGAAATCGGGCAGGCCGCGCATCCACTGGGCGAATACATCCGCCTGACCTTTCGACTCGCACTCGAAGAAAAGATCGATGTTGGCGGCCCCCTGGTTTCCCTGGGGAGAGAAGATCAGCGCCGTCGTATGCGGCCTCTGCATGGCGTCGAGCAGCTCTTCGTGTTGCTCTTCGGCCACAAAGGTGAGGGCTTTGGTGAGTTGCCCTCGCATCCAATTGGTCGGCACCACAGCCACCAGTGGCGCTTCGTTGCCCTGCTTCAGCCCTGCTTGGGCCAGAAGAGGATGGATGGCCGGCTCAGCGGCGGAGGTCACCTGTCCCAGAACTGTCCGGGCCAACTGCTCCGAGCCAACCAACAGCGTCGTCGGGTCCGGAAACGCAATCCGGTAAGGGGAGGTCGTCACGGTGTAGAGGGGGATGCCGGAGACGTCCGCTGCTCGTTGTAGCCGCCACGACCGCACAAAACGGCTCTCATCTACAGCCTGGGCGAATCGGAACACATAGACAATCTCATCCCCTTTCCGGATGACGAGCAGTTCGCTCACCGGCGCCACGCTGCGATCGACCTGGGCGGTGACGGGCCGAATGGTAGCGATAAGTTCTTCGTACCAGACGGCGTTCTGCGGGAGACGCGCCACGGCGATACGTACAAACCCCTCGGCATCCTTAGCGATAAAGGCCGATAGGTCCCGTACAGGCCGACTCGGCCGCTGCTGGGCCGCAGGTGTGGCCTGCGCGACCGGCTGCCGTTGGGGCGGGGCATGCTGAGGCGGAGCTGTCTGGGTGGGGGGAGCCGGCTTTGGTTGTGGTTGTGGAGCCGGCTGCTGCGGGGGCGTGCTGGCCGCCAGCCCACTCCCACCAGACGAACCGCCACCAGAAATGAGCACGAACACGAGGATCGCAATCAGGGCCAAAACAGCAACAGCGCCCCCAGCGATCGCTGCGATTATGCCCAGATTGCTGGTTTGCTTCTGTTTCGCGCTGCGCCGGGGCGGAGGAGCGGCCGCAGGGACGCCTGGCATCTGCTCGACAGGCCCGATGGGTTGTGCGCCCGCCAGAAGCTCGTCCGACAAAGCATCGAGCGAAAAGGGATCCCCGGGCCCGGTTGAGGCGGCCGTCTGGCCGAGCGGCTCTTCAGTCGGAGAGGCAGCCGCCGGCTGAGCTGTGGCGCCTTCCTGTACCTGAGCCGGCACGAAGACGGTCCGACATTGCGGTCTTGGACACCGCACTCGGCGATCCAGCGAGGTGACGCGCAATTGCCCGCCACAGCCGGGACATTTGACCAACGGCATCGTCCTTTCCCTCTTGCGGGGCACTACGGCCCGCCCACTGCCAATCCGCGCTGATCAAGTTACACCCGAACCAACCTCTGAGCTTATTCGCCGTTCATTCTAACGCAGCGTTCATAGAAGCTGTACAACCCAAGCTCCCGGAGCTCTTCCTCCACCCGATCCTCCGCCCCCTCGGGCAACGACCGTCGCACCTCATCCAGTACGAACCGGAACAGTTTCATGCGCGCCCGCTCCAGCACCTTTCGGAAGTAAGTCTCGTTGATCTCCCGACCGACCAACTTCGACAATCGCTCGGCCAGCTCGTTCGATCGGGCGCGCGGATAGCGTTGGCGGAGCTTCAGGGCCAGATAGTAGATCGACGGCTGCTTTTTCTGCTCAGACTGCTTGAAGCGAGCCCAGGCTGTCTCCAGCAACTGCTTCTTCCACTCCCGTGTGAACCGGTCCTCCAGTTGGTCATCCCGTACGCCAACGGAATGGAGTGCCTCGGTCGAACCTCGCCGCTGCTTCCACCTGCGGTGCTTACGATGGTAATCGGCAATCAAGTTGTCCAGAATCCCTTTGATGTAGTAGCGAAATGGCCCCCTCGGCCGCTTCATGCCGATCTTCTTGTCCAGGAACTGGATCATGAACTCCTGACAGACGTCGTGCACGGCATCGCGTGAGGGGAGGCGGGATTGCAGGTACCGGATAATCGCGGGGCGGTAACGCATGACAAATTCGGTCATCGCCTCATGGGCGTCCGGCCGCTCGCTGCATGCAGCCACCAGGACGCTCCAGTGAGTGCTGATTTGTCCGAGCTGATCGGGTACTGCCGAGCCTGACTCGACAATCGAATCAAGTTCAAACGACGCCTTCTTCGGCGACGAATCCGGCCGTGCGGCCCGCTCGATACGACTCTTCTGGATCATGCCACCCGGTCCGCGTGTTGCGTTGTCCCAGTCGACTGCCACCATGCATGACCGGGGTCCCCCAGACCTGCCGTGCCGTCCACGGCACAGCACACAACCGCCGCATTAATTATCAGGATACCAAAACCGCCTCATGTGTCAAACGCTGCGATCTCATTGTACAGCGGTCTGCACGCCCAGTGCGGCGGCATTCGTTCCACTCGCAAACCCCATGCCGAGACACCGGCAACCCCCATGGCGAGAGCGGAACAGAAGAGCTGCCTGCGGAGACGGCGCACGGCCCCCATCCTGTCACAGTTGAAGAAACGCTTGCAACTGACAATTCGGACCGCGAAAGGGCGTGTGGGGCGCGATTTCCAGTCAGATCGATATACCCCGTCCGCCTGGGCTGCGTCCCCCCTATCTGCGTTGCCCTCAGGCAACACAGGCGCTACCTGAAGCGACAACCGGCTACGCACGGCGGTAGCTCACCCGGTAGATCGGGCGCCCCTCCAGTCGGTACTTCCGTTCAAAGTGAGTCAGGTAGTCCAGATCCGTGCTCCCGGCCGGCGGAGGCGGAGGCGGGATCTCCACGAACTCCCGCTGACTACCGACCAGATTCCGGATCACCTCAAAGTACTCCGCTACGTCGGTAGCGATGTGAAGCTGACCTTCTCGCTGAAGCACGCGTGCCACCTGGGCGACAAACTCAGGCGTGAAGAGACGCCTCTTCTTGTGCCGCTTCTTCCACCACGGATCCGGGAAATAGACGTGGACCGCTCGCACCGATTGGCTGGGTATGTACTGGGCGATGAGGTGGCGGGCATCCGCTCGTGCGATCTTGACACGCTCCTGCACCCCGGCCTTCAGTACCCGTTCAGCCGCAGCCCGAGCGTACCGTCCGCTCCACTCGATGCCCAACATGTTGAGCTCCGGATCCCTTGATGTGGCCTGCACGAGAAACAACCCCTTGCCACAGCCAACGTCCAGTTCCACCGGACCTGGTCGGCCGAACAGCGTCGCCCAGTCCACGGGTCCCGTGATCTCCACCAGTACCCTCGCCAGTTCGTCCGAGCTAAACTTGATCTTGCGCCGCGCCATTAGCGTTCGTCCATGCACAGGGATACGACCAGCGGGACGGGGGTACCGAGCTTCCCACAGCTTGGCCCTCGTCCTGTCTACCATGCTATGCGGCCAGCTCCTGCCCAGCGGCAGGGCTTATCAGCCTGATCGGGACAAGTGCGTCGATAGCACAGGGGGGCGGCCATGAATCGTCGAGCGATTGCACCGCCACTGGTTGTGGTCAGCGCGTTAGCGGTCTTCCTGGTCGCATCGGTAGCCGTCCAGGTCCGGGGGGTAGTTGCCCAACAAAGAAGCAGCTCGCTGCCGGTCATATCGCCCGACGAAGCGGCCGACTATGTGGGGGAATTCGTGGTGGTAGAGGGGCGAATCGTGCAAGTGGAATGGGGCCGCCGTGCGACTTTCCTGAACTACCGCCCGTACCGGCCGGGCAACCGGGACTTCTACCTGGTCATAGTTGGACGTGACCGGGAACGTTTCGATCGGCGCACGGTGGAGAGCTGGGAGGGCAAAACGCTCCGGGTGACAGGCAGGGTCCAGCTCTACAGAGGTCGCCCGCAGATCCGACTCACCCGGCCCGAACAGGTGAGCGTGGTCGAGCCTGAGCGGCCGGGCTTCCACACGCCACCACGAGCCTCTTCCCGCGATCACCCCCGGCCGCCACCAGGCCACATCGCGATTACTTTCCTGGGAGCGGCTCGCACGGTGGGCGGTTCCTGCATCCTGATCGACACCGATACCAGCCGTCTGGTACTGGATATCGGAGCTCTGTACGAAGCCCAAGCCGGTCAGGATCCGTTTGCGTTCGGATTCGATCCGAAAACCGTAGACGCCGTCATCCTCAGCCATGCCCATCTCGATCACGTCGGACGACTGCCCCATCTGATCGCCGCCGGGTTTCGCGGTAAGGTGTACGCCACCGAGCTAACCCGACAGATCTCCCTGTTCATGCTGCGCCAGCAATTGCGGTTCCAGGATGACCGCCGTTTGCGGCAAGTTACCCCCAGCGACGTCGCCGCTCCATTTGTCGCCTACGGCTACAAGGAACCGTTCCTAGTAGCCGAGGGGGTTACGTGCACCTTCCTGGACGCCGGTCACTTGCCCGGATCGGCCGTGACCGTCCTCGACATCGAAACGCAGGACGGCACGCTCCGCATCGCCTACACCGGTGACTACGGCAACGGTTACCACCCGTTCCTGAAGCAACCAGAGCTGGTTGATCGGGCGGATGTGGTGATTGTCGAAGCCACCTATGGGGGCGAACACCGCGATATCCCCCCGGATCCCTATTCTGGGTTCGTGCAGCAGCTTGGCGAACAGATCCGGGCACGGCGCAGGGTGATCATCCCTTCTTTCGTGTTGGATCGCACACAAAAGCTGCTCTGGGCGATCGGGCTGGCCCGACAGCGGCGTTACCTGTCGCCTGATGTGCCCGTCTACCTGACCAGCGGTACTGCGGCACAAATCACCGAGCTTTATGAGCAGTGGTGGCGGCAGCGCACTCGATTTGGCGCCTATCTGTTGGGCAAGTGGCTCCGCCAGAGCGACCCGTGGCTTGGGGTACGGTACCGTCGGGTGCGCTTCGACAATCGCAGCGGCCTGACAGCACCACCGCGGCCCTCGATCACCATCGCGTCCTCGGCCGACGGCCGGCATGCGGCCAGCCACGATCTCATCCGCGCCCTTGCCGACGATCCGACCACCGCGTTCTTCGTGGTGGGCTACGCACCGCCGCACACTCCCACGGGTCAATTGGCTGCCATCGCAC
Source organism: Planctomycetota bacterium (assembly GCA_026981825.1). Lineage (GTDB taxonomy): Bacteria > Planctomycetota > Planctomycetia > JALXBF01 > JALXBF01 > JALSID01. The sequence goes on along the minus strand of JALSID010000256.1, from coordinate 5,570 downwards.
TCGGACGACAGCCTCGGGTACTGCGTATGGACAACAGGAGGATCCCGGTTCGAGCGGTCGTGCGGAAGTACAGTGTGTTTTCCAGCCACGCCGACCAGGACCAGATAACGGCCTTTGTCACACGGTGCCGGGAACGACGGCACGTATTTGTGGTGCACGGCGAGGAAGAAAGCTGTTTGTCGCTGGTTGAACGGCTCCGCCGTGAGCTACCGGGTTCCGTTCAGGTCGATGCCCCCCGCCAGGGGCAACGCATCGTTGTGCCGGTCAAGCAACCAGCCGCCGTGCGATAGCGGCCAGTCAAGTGACCGATGGCAGGTACCGGTACGGTGTACAGGTTCCGACCTGTTCTCAAGGAACGCCCCTGGGGCGGACACCGTTTAGCCACTCTTCTTGGCCGACGGGCCCCGGTGGAGAAGCGGTTCGGCGAATCCTGGGAACTGTTCTCGTTCGGGGACGCCGCAAGCGAACTCGCACGTCCCACGCCCAACCGCCGGACGCTCCGCGACCTGATCGTTCACGGCGATGTGCGGGTAGACGCCAACGGACAGCCTGCCGGCACCTTTCCCCTCCTTTTCAAGTGGCTGGACGCCGATTCCAACCTCTCAGTGCAGGTGCATCCCCCGGACGGTCACCCGCTGCTACCCGCCGGTCAGTTCGGAAAAACGGAGTGCTGGGTGGTGCTTGCGGCTGAGCCAGGGAGTAAGGTCTTCGTAGGGCTGAAGCAGAACTGCTGCTCGGGCGAGCTGCTGGAGCTCGCTCGATCCGGCGAAATCGCGGGCTACTTACAGGATTACGACGTCAAACCGGGAGACGCCTTCTTCATACCTGCCGGGACGGTACACGCCCTGGGCGCCGGCGTGACCGTGGCCGAGGTACAGCAAGCCTCGGACGTTACCTTCCGGCTCTACGACTGGAACCGCATCGACCCGGCAACCGGTCGGCCCAGGGAGTTGCATCTGGAGCAGGCCGTCGCGTGCACCTGCCATGGGGGCGGAAAGCGGGTGGAACCGATACCGTCTCTGGTGACGGAGGCAATCCGCGTGGAGCGGCTACTTGGGGCAGGGGAATGCCATGCGTTTGAGCTCCACCGGATTCGGGCGGGATCAGCAGCGACGGTCCGCCTCACGGGGAACTGGCTGGTTTGGATGGTGCTGGACGGCGAGACAGTGCTGAGCACCGGTCGGAGTGTTGAGCTGTTGACGCGCGGCGATACTGTTCTGGTGACCGGTCCCGGCGAGTACCTGCTCCAGCCGGCTCCCGAAGGCGTGACCCTGCTGCAGACCACGCCCGCTGCAAGCTGCACCCCTTACTGGGCAGCCCGATGAGGTTCTGCCTGGAGTCTCCTGCTGCGACGCTGCCCTTCGACTGCACCTGGTCTCCGGGAGCTGCTCCGGCACACCGCCTGTGAGCTTGCCGAGATCGGTTCCCCCAAGCTGGACTGCCTCTGGAGCGCCCTGTTGGCTTGCGGAGCGGGGACACGGATAGGATGTAGCGTCGGCTGTTTCCGCTGGGCTTCGAACGAGGTGGATTCGCATGCCACTATCCCTGGAAGAGTATGCCACGTGGTTGGACCAACGCGACGATCTCTACTGGCCGGCGCCCCCGAAAGTTGAACCGGCGAAGGCCAAGCCCCATCTGCGTCGCCTTCGCGACATCCGAATCATCACCTTCAACACCTACGGCACCCTTCTGGCGATTCGCGACGGCGAACTTCACCTTGTCCACCCGAATGCGTTCGTGATGGATACAGCTCTGGACAAGACAATCCAGGAATTCAAGATGTGGCAGTACATGAGTCGCAAGCCGGGGAAGCCGTCGGAGTATATGCTGCAGATCTACCGGCAAATCCTCGACGAACTCCAGATGCGGCCGGCCGGACAGGAGCGCTACCCGGAGGTGCGTGTGAACGAGGTGTGGGAGCGGATTGTCAAACGTCTGCTCAAGAAGGAGTACCCGATCGACACGGAATTCTATGGGTCGCTCAATCGGTTCGCCGAATGTGTTGCGTACTTTTTCCATCGCAGCCTGCAGGGGGTAGGGCCGGAACCCGGGGCACTCCAGACCCTGCGCACCTTGCGCCAATGGGGCTACACACTGGGCATCATTGGGGACGGACAAGTCTTCACGCGTTTGCAACTGTTACGAGCCCTACGCCGGCAAGGCAAACTCGGCTGTCTGGAGGAGCTTTTCGACCCGGAGCTGATCGCCATCTCGGCCGAGGTCGGCGCCAGGCGGCCGTCGGAGACCTTGTTTCGGCGGGTGCTGAGCCGGGTTGCCGAAAGGGGGCTGAATCCAACAAATGTGCTCCACGTCGGATGTGATGTGGAGCGTGATATTGCCCCGGCCAAGCGACTGCGGATGCGCACCGCGCTCTATGCCGGTGATCGGGCGGCCCTGCGCGCTTCGCGCGGGCAGCTCGAGGATAAATCCATGCGGCCCGATCTGCTGCTCAGCGAACTCCCCCAACTCGCCCTCTGCCTCAAGGACGCGGCCCCGAACCGACTTTCCTGAAGGAACCGGCGGGGGCCGCCGCCGGGGTTGTGCTGGACGGCAGCATCCGGAGCAGGAGGATGGCGGAAGCCGCCACACGTACCGGCAGGAAACTCGCCACCGCTTACCCTACTTACCCTTGGACTTCACGAAGGGAAGGCCAATCACAGTGCCTTCGAAGACCATCCGTCCGTTCACGAAGCCCTGGCAGTAGAACTTGGCTCGCCGCCCCGGGCGGATCTCGGCCGCTTTGGCCGCCAGCACCAACCGATCGCCCGGCCGAACGACTCCGCGGAACTTCACATCTTCCAGCCCCCCGAAAGCGACAAAATCTCCCGAAAGGAGCCCCTGGACGGTGACAAAATACGAACTGAGCTGGGCTGCGGCCTCACACATGAGAACACCGGGCATGAGCGGAAAGCCCGGCATGTGGCCGCGAACCCAGAATTCGTCCGAACCAACGTCCTTAAACCCGACAATCAACTGCTGGTCTGGATCGATGTGTACGATGCCCGAGAGCTGCTCCATCTCGTACCGCTGGGGCAGCACCGCACGGATCCCCTCGATATCGACAATCGGACGGTCGTAATCGAATGCGGTCACATCCACAATCGGCGGTGGCGGCATCGACTTACCCCCGTTCCATCTGAAGCTGCACCGCTGCGAACTCTCATGCTACCGTTGTCGTGCCACAGAATCCATCGCGTGACCGGGCGGAAACGCCTCCGCCTCGTCCCCTATCTGCGCATCCCGCGGACGGGTAAGGACCAGCAGGCACCTCGATCGCGCACCGCGTGGCAGTTGGAGTTGACCCCAACCGTCGACCTGTCAAGATTGAAGCCGTGCCAGCGACGGTGCGCTTCTCCTTAACATCCTAAGTGCCGGCTTCGAGCCCATGGCACCCCCTGGCCCGACGTTCGTCTTGATCCGGAAGCAAGCATGTTCCTGCGGACGACGATACCTGTACCAGCAGGCCCTGTGACCCGCGCTGCAGCGCTCCTAGCGTTCGGCGCCGCCGCGGTTGCCCCCTTCAGCACCGGTCCAGGGTTTCTCAACACCTGGCTCACCGGAAGCCAGGGGTGGGGCAGCGTGGCACTCTGCTTCCTGGCGGGATGGTGGACACTGGTTGTGGGGGCACCGCTTGAGTTTCGGCTCGGGCGAGTTTGTCTCGCCGCTTTCTTTGGAGCCGCAGCAGTGCTGGCAGCATGGCTCGCCGCAGTCGGCATAGGGCTTGGGCTGCCGACCGTGTGGTTTTCCGTCCTCGTCGGCGTCCAGTTGGGTGTCATCCCCTGGGCCAGGGTCCTGACCGTAGCCCCCTTCTTTCGATACTTCTGGCCCATTGCCGAAGCGCCCGGCATGCTTGTGGCTGTCATCTGGTGCATCCTGGTTGCGTTGCTCGCGGACGGCCCGGCAAGGACTTCGCTCGCTCTCACAATCAGCCTGATCGTCGCCGGCTTCGTAGCGGGTAGAATCTGCGAGCGGGGTTGTGCAACCGGCGGACGAAGCGGGTGAGTCTGAGGGGGCAGGGGGACGAGGATGCCAGGGCATAGCAGTTCACGGCGGCGAAGAACGGTTCCAGCACGTGCGCGCCGCCAGGCGCGTTCGCCGGCGAAATCCGCCTCCAACCGCGTAGCCTCGGTCTGCCATCGGTTGGCCCAGCTTTACGGACCGGCCAGGCGACCGCGGCAATTCGATCCGCTCAGCGAACTCGTTTTCACCATCCTCTCCCAAAATACGGCCGACCGAAACACGGAGCGTGCGTACGCTGAGCTGAAACGCCGTTTCCCCACCTGGCAGCAGGTGCTGGACGCTTCGTCCGAAGAAATCGCCGAGGCGATCCGAGCCGCCGGTCTGGCCAACCAAAAAGCCCCCCGGATCAAACGCGTGCTTGAGTGGACGGTCCGGACGTTCGGGCGCCCCGACCTTCGCCCGCTGAGCCGCATGCCGGTAGATGAGGCGCGACGAACCTTGCAAGCGCTGGACGGGATCGGTCCAAAGACCGCGGCCTGTGTCCTGCTCTTTGCGTGCGGCATGCCTGTGCTCCCGGTGGACACGCATGTGCTGCGGGCCAGCCGGCGGCTCGGCCTGGTGCCAGAACGGTGCACGGCAGAAAAAGCCCACGCTCTGCTCGAACAGCTCGTGCCGCCGGAGCTGGTATTGCCCTACCACGTCTATCTGATCCGTCTTGGCCGCGAACTGTGTCGACCTCGCAAACCGCACTGCGATCGATGCCCGTTGAACGACATGTGCGTCTTCGCGCGCGGTTCAGCAGCGACGGATCGAGGGGCACGATCGAAACGGACCCGTTAAGCCGGACCACACGCCGGGGGGAACGGTGAGGCCGTCTTTCCGGGCGAGTTGGTAACACCTCCAAGGCGGAAGCGAACAATGGAAGGACGACCGTGCACGGTGCTGGTTGTAGCTGTAGCCTTCCGCGTGTGCACAAAGGTGAAAGAAGCGGATGGAACGTTCGGTCCCAACGGTGCACATCGTGGGTGCTGGCCCGGGTGACCCGGGGCTGCTGACATTACGCGCCGCCCAGCTGCTTCAGGAAGCCGACGTGGTGATCCATGACGCGCTCGTCTCCGAGGCGGTGCTTGCTCTGGTGCGGCCGGGGGCGCGCCTGATCGAAGCAGGGAAGCGATGCGGCCGCAAGCGGTTGACCCAGGAACAGGTAAACCGCCTGGTTGTGGAGCATGCGCTGAAGGGATATCGCGTGGTCCGCTTAAAGGGGGGTGACCCGACGATCTTCGGTCGCGTGGCCGAGGAGCTGATCGCTTTGCGCCGCGCCGGGATTCCCTACGAGATCGTTCCCGGGGTTTCCTCTGCGACGGCAGTAGCTGCCCGTGCAGGAATCAGCTTGACCGAACGTTCCTACAGTTCCTGCCTCGTGTTCGTCACCGGCCACGAAGCCGCAGAGAAGGAGGGGGCCACGATCGATTGGTCGAAGCTCGCTTCGCTGCAGGGCACGATCGTGGTTTTCATGGGGTTGTCCCGCCTGGAGGAGATTGCGGACCAGTTGATCAGGGCTGGCCTGGCCCCGGAGACTCCTGCGATGGTCATGGAGTGGGCCACGTTGC